>NZ_JAELTO010000014.1 GCF_016428875.1 Xylophilus sp. ASV27 | reverse complement strand
CCCCCCCCCCCCCCCCCCCCCCCCCCCCCCCCCCCCCCCCCCCCCCCCCCCCCCCCCCCCCCCCCCCCCCCCCCCCCCCCCCCCCCCCCCCCCCCCCCCCCCTTGTTCAAGCAGAAGACGGCATACGCGATTTCCTGTACGGTCTCGTGGGCTCGGAGATGTGTATAAGAGACAGACGCTGGCCTGCGCATGCCGCAGGCGCTGCGCGAGGCCGCGCTGCGCGACGACTGGGCCGGCTGGGCCGCGGCCTGGCAGCGCCTGGACGAGGCCGAGGTGGCCGAGGCCCTGGCCGCCGCCGAGGCCGGCGAGCCGGTCACCCTGATCCTGTGCGGCGAGCGCAACGCGGTGCGCTTCGAAAAGTCGGCGCGCAGCGCCTGGCGGCGCCTGACGCACGGGATTTCGAGCATTTTTGGCGCGCAGCCCAATCAGTATCCTGGCATGAAGCTATGAAAATAATAGCGAGAGACGTTCCCCCCCGCGCCGCCTGGGCCTTGGAGCAGGCGGGGCTGCATCCGCTGCTGGCGCGGCTGTACGCCGCGCGCGGCGTGCAGCGCCATGAAGAACTGGACGACGGCCTGGCGCGCCTGCTGCCGCCGGCCGGCCTGCTGGGCGCCGAGGCCGCGGCCGCGCTGCTGGCCGACGCGATCGCGCAGGACCTGCGCATCTGCATCGTCGCCGACTACGACTGCGACGGCGCCACCGCCTGCGCCGTGGGCGTGCGCGGCCTGCGCATGCTGGGCGCGCGCCGGGTCGACTACCTGGTGCCCGACCGCGTGGTGGACGGCTACGGCCTGACCGCCGCCATTGCCGAGCGGGTGCACGCGCGCGGCTGCGACCTGCTGCTGACCGTGGACAACGGCATCGCCAGCGTCGAAGGCGTGGCGCGGGCCCGCGCGCTGGGCATGCGCGTGCTGGTCACCGACCACCACCTGCCCGGCCCGCTGCTGCCGCAGGCCGACGTGCTGGTGAACCCGAACCAGCCCGGCTGCACGTTCGAGAGCAAATCCATCGCCGGCTGCGGCGTCATGTTCTATGTGCTGCTGGCCCTGCGCGCGGAGCTGCGCAAGCGCGGCGCGTTCGACGTGGCGAGCCAGCCCAGGCTCGACGCCCTGCTGCCGCTGGTGGCGCTCGGCACCGTGGCCGACGTGGTCAGGCTCGACGCCAACAACCGCCGCCTGGTGGCGCAGGGCCTGAAGCGCATCCGCGCCGGCGCCATGCCCCCGGGCGTGGCGGCGCTGTTCAGCGTGGCCGGGCGCAAGGCCGCCGCCGCCACCACCTTCGACTTCGGCTTCGCGCTCGGGCCACGCATCAACGCCGCCGGCCGGCTGGCCGACATGACGCTGGGCATCGAATGCCTGCTCACCGAAGACGCCGCGCGCGCCGCCGTGCTGGCCCAGACCCTGGATGCGATCAACCGCGAGCGCCGCGAGATCGAGGGCGGCATGCGCGAGCAGGCGCTGCTGGCGGCCGAGGCGCTGTTCGACGCCGACGCGGCGGGCGCCGAATCGCTGCCGCCGGCCTTCTGCGTGTTCGACGCGGGCTTTCACGAAGGCGTGGTCGGCATCGTCGCCTCGCGCCTGAAAGACCGGCTGCACCGGCCGGTGTTCGTCTTCGCCGCCAGCGCCGCGCCGGGCAAGGAGCATGAAATCAAGGGCTCGGGCCGCTCCATTCCCGGCTTTCACCTGCGCGACGCGCTCGACCTGGTCGCCAAGCGCCACCCCGGCGTGCTGCTGAAGTTCGGCGGCCACGCCATGGCCGCCGGCTGCACGCTGGCGCGCGCGCATTTCGAGGTGTTCCGCACCGCGCTGGCGCGGGTCGCCGACGAATGGCTGGACGCCGCCACCCTCACCCGCCGCATCGAGACCGACGGCCCGCTGGCGCCCGAGTACTGCCGCGCCGAGCTGGTCGACACCCTGCACCGCGAGGTCTGGGGCCAGGGCTTTGCCGCGCCCACCTTCAGCGAGGAAGTGCGGGTGCTGAGCCAGCGCCTGATCGGCGAGAAGCACCTGCAACTCAAGCTGATGCACCAGGGCCAGCCGGTGGACGGCATCTGGTTCGGCCACACCGAAGCGCTGCCGGCGCAGGTCAAGCTGGCCTTCCGGCTCGACGTCAACGAATGGCGCGGCGAGCGCAAGGTGCAGTTCCTAGTGGAGGGCGTGGAATTTTGAAAAGACCTCCCGGCCCTTGTGCCCGCCCGCCATCGCCACGGCCAGCGGGGCTGGGCCGGCGGCCGCCGCAGCCAGCGCCGGCAATGCGGCGGCCGGCGCGGCGCCGCCCTCCAGCCTGAACACCGCGATCACCTCCGACAGCCGCCGCGCCTGGTCGCGCAGCGAGGACGCCGCCGCTGCCGACTGCTCCACCAGCGCGGCGTTCTGCTGCGTCATCTGGTCGAGGTTGCCGACGGCCTGGTTCACCTGGCCGATGCCGTCGCGCTGCTCGGCGGAGGAGGCATGGATCTGCGCGATCAGGTCGGCCACCTGGCGCACGCTGCGCACGATGTCCCCCATGGCCGTGCCGGCCTGCGCCACCTGGCGCGAACCGGTGTCCACCGTGGCGACCGAGGCGCCGATCAGGTCCTTGATCTCGCGCGCGGCCTGGGCGCTGCGCTGGGCCAGGCTGCGCACTTCCGCCGCCACCACGGCAAAGCCCCGGCCCTGCTCGCCGGCGCGCGCGGCCTCCACCGCCGCGTTGAGCGCCAGGATGTTGGTCTGGAAGGCGATGCCGTCGATGGTGCCGATGATGTCGCCGATGCGCCGCGAAGCAGTGCTGATCTGCTCCATGGTGGCGACCACCCCGCCCACCACCTCGCCGCCGCGGGCCGCGGCCTGTGCCGCGCTGCCGGCGATCTGGCTGGCCTGCTGCGCGGTGCTGGCCGCCAGCGACACCGTGCCGGTGAGCTGCTCCATGCTGGCGGCCGTCTGCTGCAGGTTGGAGGCGGCCTGCTCGGTGCGGGCCGACAGGTCCTGGTTGCCATGCGCGATCTCGGCCGAGGCGGTGGAGACCGACTCCACGCCGCTGCGCACCGCGCCCACCACGCCGCGCAGGTGCCGCACCATGGCGGCCTGGGCCGCGAGCAGTTGGCCGAATTCATCGCGCCGGAGCACATCGGGCACCGGGCTCAGGTCGCCCGCGGCGATCGACTCCGCCATCTGCACCGCATGCGCCAGCGGCTGGACCATGGCGCGCACCAGCACCGCCGCCAGCACCACGCCGGCCAGCAGCAGCACCACCGCGCCGGCCACCGCCGCGAAGGCCGCATTGCTGCGCCCGGACTGCATCCGCGCCACGGCGTCGTCGCGGGCCTGCTGCTGCAGCTCCACGAATGCGTCCACCGCCGACACGTAGCGGGCGATGGCCGGCAGGAAGGTGGACTGCACGAATGCGGTCGGCACGGCAGCGCTGGCGGACGCCAACTGCAGCTCGCGGGCCTTCTGGTGGAGTTCGAGCACGGCGCTGCGCTCGGCCGCAATGCGCTGCAAGGCCTCCCGCTCGGCGGGGCCGGTGGCCTCGGCCTCGACCTTCTTCTGCAGCGCCAAGATGGCGGCCACCCCGGCCTTCACGCGCTCGTCGAACAGGGCCACCAGAGCGGAGTCCGCGCTGGCGTTGCTGACCATCACGCGCTCGCCGACCGTCTCGATGGCGCCGCGCCACTGCACGGCCGTGGCGATGCGCTCGTCGTAGGAGCGGATGCGGGTGAGCGCCTCGTCGGCCAGCGCCGAGGCGCGCTGCTGCGACCACAGGCTGATGGCCAGCATGAGGACGAGCAGCCCGAGGATGCCGCCCCAGAGCTTGTGCGAGACGCGGATGTCATTGAATTTCATGGTGAACAGGTAAAACGAAGAAACACCGCAGCGCAAGCAAGTCCTGCGCCTGGGTCGTGACACCGCCAAGCCGCAAGAATCAAGCAAAAAAGGCTTGTAGCCCATATTTTTCCTGGGCCATCAGCTATCAAATAAGTAGCATGGCGAGGCGCGGCAGGCCCTCCGGCAGACCCTGCTCCCGCCAGGGCAAGGCGCGCGCCCTAGAATCCGGCGGTGGCCACCTTCTCCAACGCCGATCTGCACTGCCATTCCGTCATCTCCGACGGCACGCTGACGCCAGAGGAGCTTGCCTCGCGCGCCAAGGCGCACGGCGTGGAACTGTGGGCCCTGACCGACCACGACGAGATCGGCGGCCAGCAGCGCGCCGCCGCCGCCGCCAGGGCCCACGGGCTGCCCTACCTCACCGGCGTCGAGATCTCCGTCACCTTCGCCAATGAAACCGTGCACATCGTCGGACTGGGCTTCGACCCGGACGACGCCGCCCTGCGCCAGGGCCTGACCGACACCCGCGGCGGCCGCGGCGCGCGCGCCCGCGACATGGCCGCGCAACTGGAGGCCGTCGGCATTGCGGGCGCCTACGAGGGCGCGCTCCGGTACGCCGGCAACCCGGCCCTGGTCGCGCGCACCCACTTCGCCCGCTTCCTGGTGGAAACCGGCGTCTGCCGCGACACCTCCGAGGTGTTCCGCAGGTACCTGACCGAGGGCAAGCCCGGCTACGTGCCGCACCGCTGGGCCTCGCTGTCGGACGCGGTGCACTGGATCACCTACGCCGGCGGCGTGGCCGTCATCGCCCACCCGGGCCGCTACAAGTTCACCGCCAACGAGGAATTCGCGCTGTTCAGCGAATTCAAGGCACACGGCGGGCGCGGCGTCGAGGTGGTCACCGGCAGCCACACGCCGGCCGAGTACGCCACCTATGCCGACATGGCGCTGGAATTCAACCTGGCCGCCTCCCGCGGCAGCGACTTCCACAGCCCCGCCGAATCGCACACCGACCTGGGCCGCCTGCCGCCCCTGCCCGCCGCCCTGACGCCGGTCTGGACGCTGCTGGAAGACCGCATCCAGTGAGGCCCCGGCGCGGTGGCCCACGCGCGCCAAAGCCGTATCGTGGTGCAACCGGCGCTGGCCGGAGCCGCGCATCGGCAGACAATCCACTCCACCATGGCCCAGTATTTCGAAGTCCATCCCGACAACCCACAGCCGCGCCTGCTCAAGCAGGCTGCCGCCCTGCTGCAGCGCGGCGGCGTCGCGGCGGTGCCGACCGACTCCAGCTACGCGCTGGTCTGCCGCCTCGACGACAAGGACGCGGTCGATGCGCTGCGCCGCATCCGCCAGGTCGATGAGCGCCACCACCTGACGCTGCTGTGCCGCGACCTGAGCGAGCTGGCCAGCTATGCGCGCGTGGACAACCGCCAGTACCGGCTGCTCAAGCTCGGCACGCCCGGCGCCTACACCTTCCTGCTGGAGGCCACCAAGGAGGTGCCGCGCCGCGTCAGCCACCCGCAGCGCAAGACCATCGGCCTGCGCGTGCCGGACCACCGCGTGCTGCAGGAACTGCTCGCGCAGCACGGCGGCCCGCTGCTGGCCACCACGCTGATCCCGCCGGGCGAGAGCGAGCCGCTGAACGACGCCCCGGCCATCCGCGCCCGCTTCGAGAAGCTGCTGGCCGCGGTGGTCGATGCCGGCGCCTGTCCGGCCCAGCCCACCACCGTGATCGACCTGGTGCCGATGGACGCCGGCGGAGATCCGGTGGTGGTGCGCCAGGGCGGCGGCAGCCTGGCGGCGCTCGGCCTCGCGGGCTGAGGCCGGACGGCCGTCTGACACAATCCTGCCTGTGGATTTCTCCAACCTGCTCCAGACCGTTCTCATCTACGCCCTTCCGGTGCTGTTCGCCATCACGGTGCACGAGGCCGCACACGGCTATGCCGCGCGCCACTTCGGCGACAACACGGCGCTCGCGCTGGGCCGCATCACGCTCAACCCGCTCAAGCACATCGATCCGGTCGGCACGATCCTGATGCCGGTGCTGCTGTACTTCGCGACGTCGGGCGCCTTCCTGTTCGGCTATGCCAAGCCGGTGCCGGTCAATTTCGGGCACCTGCGCAATCCCAGGCGCGACATGGTCTGGGTGGCGCTGGCCGGCCCCGGCTCCAACTTCGTGCAGGCCATTCTGTGGGCGCTGATGCTGGTGCTGCTGGTGGCCTTCGGCGTGCAGGAGCGCTTCTTCCTGGAGATGGCGCGCGCCGGCGTGCTGGTGAACCTGGTGATGTGCGCCTTCAACCTGTTTCCGCTGCCGCCGCTGGACGGCGGGCGCGTGCTGGTCGGCCTCCTGCCCTGGAAGCAGGCGCAGCTGCTCTCCCGCCTGGAGCCCTATGGCTTCTTCATAGTGCTGGCGCTGGTCCTCACCGGCATCGTCGGCCGCCTCTGGCTGCAGCCGCTGATGTCGGCGGGCTACGCCATCATCAACCTGCTGATCTCGCCGCTGGTCGCGCTGCTGCGCTGACCGGCGCTCTTCCTCCCGCTTTGTTCGTTAGCCCATGCGTCCCACGCGCTTCCTGACCGGCATCACCACCACCGGCACTCCCCATCTCGGCAACTACGTCGGCTCGATCCGCCCGGCCGTCATGGCCAGCCGGCAGGCCCATGTCGAGAGCTTCTACTTCCTAGCCGACTACCACGCGCTGATCAAGTGCGACGAGCCGGCGCGCATCCAGCGCTCCACGCTGGAGATCGCCGCCAGCTGGATCGCCGCCGGGCTGGACCCGCAGCGCGTGACCTTCTACCGCCAGTCCGACATCCCCGAAATCCCCGAGCTGACCTGGCTGCTGACCTGCGTCACCGGCAAGGGCCTGCTAAACCGCGCCCACGCCTACAAGGCCGCGCTAGACAAGAACCAGGCCGCGGGCAGCGACCCGGATACCGACGTCAGCGCCGGCCTGTTCATGTACCCGGTGCTGATGGCCGCGGACATCCTCCTGTTCCAGGCGCACAAGGTGCCGGTCGGGCGCGACCAGATCCAGCACATCGAGATGGCGCGCGACATCGCCGCCAGCTTCAACCACCTCTACGGCGAGCACCTGGTGCCGCCCGAGGCGGCGATCGAGGAGTCGGTGGCCACCCTGCCCGGCCTCGACGGCCGCAAGATGAGCAAGAGCTACGACAACACGATCCCGCTGTTCTCGCCGCGCGAGGAACTCAGGCGCCGCATCGGCTCCATCGTGACCGACTCGCGCGCGCCCGGCGAGCCCAAGGACACCGAGGGCTCGGCGCTGTTCCAGATCTACCAGGCCTTCGCCTCGGCCGAGGAAACCGCCGCCCTGCGGCAGGCCTACGCCGAGGGCATCGCCTGGGGCGACGCCAAGCAGCAGTTGTTCGAGCGCATCGACCGCGAGGTCGCCCCGCTGCGCGAGACCTACCAGGATCTCATGGCCCACCCGGCCCGTGTCGAGGAACTGCTGCAGGCCGGCGCCCTCAAGGCGCGCCGCCTGGCCACGCCGCTGATGGCCACCCTGCGCGAAGCCGTGGGCCTGCGCCGCCTGGGCACCGCCGCCGCGCCCCGGCCGGAGAAAGCGGAACGTGCCAGCCTGCCCGTTTTCAAGCAGTACCGCGAGGCCGACGGCCAGTTCCGCTTCAAGCTGCACGACGCCCAGGGCGCGCTGCTGCTGCAAAGCCGCGGCTACGCCAACCCGCGTGAGGCCGCCCAGGCCATCGCCGCGCTGCGGCAAGCGGGCGCCGACCTGCCCGCGCTGCTGGCGGACTGCGCAGAGGGCGCGGCCGACGCCCACGCGATAGCTGCCGCCATGCAGGCGCTGGCCGCCGCCAAGGGCTGACGGCCCTTTCCGCATCCGTGCCCTGGACGCTGGCCGCCCCCGGCCACAGCGAGCTGATCCTCAAGAAGAGCCGCTTCCTGGGCTGCGTCCAAGCCGTGGAAGACCGCGCCGCGGCCCAGCGCCGGGTGGCGGAGCTGCGCGCCCAGCACCCGGGCGCCGCCCATGTCTGCTGGGCGCTGCTGGCCGGCGGTCAGTCGGCGGCGGTGGACGACGGCGAACCCGGCGGCACCGCAGGACGTCCGATGCTCGACGTGCTGCGCCACCAGGACCTGGAAGGCGTGCTGGCGACGGCGGTACGCTATTTCGGCGGCGTCAAGCTCGGGGCCGGCGGCCTGGTGCGGGCCTACACCGATACCGTGGCCCAGGCGCTGCTGCAGGCGCGGAAATTGCCGGTGCAGCGCCTGATCCGCCAATGCTGCGAGGTGCCCTACGCACTGGAAGGCATGCTGCGGCGCGAACTGGACGCCGCGGGCGCCACGCTGCTCGACGTACGGCACGGCAGCACGGTACGGCTGCGCTGGCGACTGCCGCAAGGCGCTGCCGCCATGCTGCTGCAGCGGCTGCAGGAGCGCGCCCAGGGGCGCCTCGTCTGGCTGCCGGATACGGAGTGAGGACCGGCGCATTGCAGCACGAAACAACTACGGATTTTTCCACCGTTTACGTGACTTTTTACTGGAGGCATAGCGCTTTGCGGGCTACGCTCTCACCTATGTAGGCCGCATCCGGCACGAGGCGCCCACCTCGTCCGGCAGATCGCCATCCGCGGCCAGGGTGCAATCAAGTCATGCTGCTGGAGATCATCATGAGACGTTCGCTCCGCACCGCTCTTGCCGCCTTCACCGCCACCATCGTCGTGGCCATCTCGGCGGCGACTGCCGTCCTGCTTCCCGACTACGCGGCCGAGGCGACCAACCTGGGCATCGTGCAGGTGGACGAACTGTTTCCGCTCGGCGCCTTCGAACGCTGAACCAAGTCTTCCGCTGGTCTTTCTCTCAACGGCCGCCGACGCGGCCGTTTTTCATCGGCGCACGCCCGCCGGCCACGGCGCCACCAAAGCCGCGTTGCGCACCCCCTTGAAACCATTTCCGCAGGCCTTAATTCCGAGTCGAGCCGGCTGGACTGGTTTGCCCGCCGGTGTCTTTCAACCCCATCGGAGGACACACCATGTATGCATCGTTGTTGAATCACCCGAGCAGCCTGTTTGGCCAGTTCGAGCGGCTGCGCCGTGAACTGGACGACGTGTTCGGCGTTTCCGCGCTGCCCAGCAGCATCCGCTCGGTCGCGCCGGGCACCCTGCCGGCGATCAACGTCGGGCGCACGCCCACCAGCGTGGAGGTCTATGCCTTCGCGCCCGGCCTGGACGCCTCGAAGATCGACGTGAGCCTGGACCGCGGCGTGCTGCGCATCGCGGGCGAGCGCGCCAGCGGCATCCCCGCGGACGACCCCAAGGCGCAGGTCTATACCCGGGAGCGCGGCGCCGGCAGTTTCGCGCGGACGGTCTCCCTGCCGGACGACGTGGATCCGGCGCAGGTGAGCGCGAGCTACCGCGACGGAGTGTTGCAGGTCAGCATCGCGCGACGCGAATCGGCCCAACCCAAGCGCATCACCGTGCAGTGACACCCCCCATCCAAGGAGAGAACATCATGAGCGACAACAAGCAAGTGACGACCCCGTCCGCGGCGAATGGCTCGGCCTCTGCGACGGCGCCCCGTGAGCAGGACCAGCGCGCCGTGCTGCCGGCCGTCGACGTGTTCGAGGATGCCAGCGGCATCACGCTGCTGGCCGACATGCCCGGCGTGCCCAAGGATCAGCTGGAACTCAAGGTCGAGGGCGAGGCCCTGCTGATCGAAGGCACCATGCAACAGCGCATGCCCGAGGGCCTGGAAGCCCTCTACGCCGAGGTGCGCGTGCCGCGCTACCGCCGCAGCTTCACCCTGAGCCGTGAACTCGACACGACCCGCATCGAAGCCAACCTCAAGGACGGCGTGCTGACCCTGCGCATCCCCAAGCAGGCCCATGCGCAGCCGCGCCGCATCGCCGTGACGGCGGGTTGATGGCCAAAGCGGGTGCAAGAACCTGACGCGAACTTTCAGAAAGGAGGAACCATGACCAAGCTTGCAGACCAACTCAAGCAAGGCGCGGATCAGGCCTTGGAGTCGCTCGCGGAAGGCTGGCGCGAACTGAGCAGCCGCGCCAGCAGCGCGCTGACGCGCTTCTGGCCCGCGCCCGCCCATGCCGCCGACACCAGCGGCCCATCCGCCCCGAGCACGCCAGCGGCGCCGCGCGGCGCATGGCCGCGGCTGGGCAGTTGGGCCTTCATGGCGGCGGACGTATTCGACGACGACGACAAGGTACTCGTGCGCATCGAAGCCCCCGGCATGCGGCGCGAAGACTTCAACGTCGAGCTGCATGGCGACCTGCTCACCGTCTGGGGCGAGAAGCGCTTCGACCGCGAAGCCACCGAAGGCCGCTGGCGCGTCGTGCAATGCGCCTACGGCAGCTTCCGCCGCGACGTCGCCTTGCCGGTGCCGGTCAAGGCCGACCAGACGAAGGCGAGCTATAGCGACGGCGTGCTGCGCATCGAGCTGCCCAAGGCCGACGAGGCGCGCGCCCGGCGCATCGCGGTGCAGGGCGCCTGAGGGCGGGAGCGCTGAAGGCCCGTGAGCTCTGCCAGATTGCGGCAGCACACTAGGCGCGCGGCTACTGCACAGGCTTGGACCCGGTTGCCGAGACTTCCTGTATGCGCACGGTGGCGCGCTCGATCAGCGCCAGCACGGCGGCCTCGGCAGCCGGGCCGTCGTGGCCCTCGATGGCGTCCAGCAGCGTCTTGTGCAGAGCAAGGGCCTGGGTATCCGGGCCCCACGGGTCGCTAGACGCGCGAAAGCTCGTCTTCCACACGGCGGACAGCGCGTTCTCCAGTTGCAGGATGAACTGGTTGCCGCAGCCGCGCACCACGGCGCCGTGGAAGCGCAGGTCGGCCTCGATGTAGTCGTCCCGCTCGCCGGCGGCGGCCATCGCCAGGTAGGCGGTGCGCAAGGCGTCGATAGCCTCCGGCGCACCGCGCTCGGCCGCCAGCCGCGCAGCGAGCGGTTCTATGGCGCGGCGCAGCTCCATCAGGTCGGCGATAAGCTTCCTGTCGAAGCGCGCAGCGCTGTGCCAGCCCAGCACCGACGGGTCGAACAGGTTCCACTGCGTCCTGGGCTGGACGCGGGTGCCGGTGCGCGGCCGGATCGACACCAGGCCCTTGGCCGAGAGGCTTTTCATCGCCTCTCGGATGATCATCCGGCTGGCGCCGTAGGCCTCGGCCAGCTGCGGCTCGGTGGGCAACTGCTCGCCCTCCGCATAGCCCCCCGCAACGATCTTGCTTCCGAGCGCTTCCACCATCTGTTCGTGGAAATTGCGCAACATGGGTCGTGACATGCAGCGGAGCATACCGCCCGCCGCATCAGCGAAATGCCTGCGAGGCGTTGATTTCAATCATCTGATGATTGTATGATTCTACGAAGCGCCAGTTTTGGCGTTGCCTTCACAAAGAGAGACAGCCACCATGAGACGATTCCTTTCAGGCTTGGCCGCCCTGGCGCTGGCCTGCGCCCTGTCGCCTGGCATCAGTTCGGCACAGGAATTCCCCACGCGGCCGATCAAGATGATCGTGCCGGTGCCCCCGGGCGGCACCGGTGACCTGGTCTCGCGGCTCATGGCCACCTCCGCCGGCAAGGACCTGAACCAGTCCATCGTGGTGGAGAACCGCCCCGGCGCCACCGGCAACATCGGCACGGCGGCGGCGGTGAAATCGCCTGCCGACGGCTACACCATTTTTCTCTGCAGCATCGGCAATTGCGCGGTGAACCCCAGCCTGTACGCCAATCCGGGTTTCGACCTGTTCCGCGACGTGGCGCCGGTGATCCTGCTGGGCACCTCGATCAACGTGCTGACCGTCAATCCGGCCACGGGCATCCATTCGGTCAAGGAGTTGGTGGAGCGGAGCCGGGACGGCCAGATCAGCTACGGCTCGTCCGGCGTCGGCGCATCCAACCATCTGTCTGGTGAATTGCTGAAGAAGATGACCGGCGTGCCGCTGCTGCACGTGCCCTACAAGGGCTCGGGTCCGGCCATCACCGACCTGCTGGGCGGGCAGATCCAGGCCTTCTTCGACAACGAGCCGTCGATCCTGCCCTTCATCAAGTCGGCCAAGGTCAAGGCGCTGGCCGTGACCGGCCGGCAACGCTCGGCCAACCTGCCGGACGTGCCGACCATGGAGGAGCTCGGCTACAAGGGCTTCGTGATCGAGCCCTGGTATGCGATAGGCGCGCCGGCCGGCACGCCGCCTGCGGTTATCGCCCGCCTGAACGCCGCATTCAACCGCGGCCTGCAGGACCCTGCGGTACGCAAGGCGCTGCAGGACGCGGGCATCACGCCGACCGGCGGCACCAGCGCGGCGCTGGGCCAGCACATCCGGGCGGAACACGACAAATGGGGCGAACTGATCAAGGCCCAGAAAATCACGGCGGAATAAGAGCATGCGCATCACCGGTATCGAAACGACGCGGCTCAAGTCGCAACCGAACCTGATCTGGGTCGAGGTCCACACCGACGAAGGCATCGTCGGCCTGGGCGAAACCTTCCGCGGGGCCGAGGCCGTCGAAGCCTACATCCACAGCATGGCCGCGCCACTGGTGTGCGGCCAGAACCCGCTGGACATCGAGCGCCTGCACCGCACGTTGCTGCGCGGCTACCTGGGCTTCAACGGCAGCGGCGTGGAGACGCGCGCGGCCTCCGCGATCGACATCGCCCTCTGGGACATCTTCGGGCAGGCCACGGGCCAGCCGATCTACCAGTTGCTCGGCGGCGCCTGCCACCAGAAGATGCGCACCTACAACACCTGCGCCGGCACCGACTACAACAGCCGCAGCATCCAGCGCCGGCTGATCGAGCCCGGCGCGGAGAAGGTGCGTGGCCGCTATGACGACCAGATCGCCTTCATCGAGAGCCCGGCCGAGCTGGCCCAGAGCCTGATCGAGGACGGCTTCGGCGCCATGAAGATCTGGCCTTTCGACGGGGCCGCCGCGGCCACCGACGGCCAGTACGTCAGTGCCCAGCAGATGCGGCAGGGGCTGGAGGTTTTCGAGAAGATCCGCCTGGCCGTGGGCGACAGGATCGAGGTGATGTGCGAGTTCCACTCCATGTGGAACCTGACCTCGGCCCTGTCCATCGCGCGCGAACTGAAGCAGTACCGGCCGTTCTGGGCGGAGGACCCAATCAAGATGGACAGCTCCGAGGCGCTGGCCGACTACCGGCGCAGCGCGGGCATCCCGGTGTGCGGCAGCGAGACGCTGGCGGCGCAGGGCGCCTTCCGCGACCATCTGGCGGCGCACGCGCTGGACATCGTGATGCTGGACCTGTCCTGGTGCGGCGGCATCACGGAGGCGCGCAAGATCGCAAGCTTGGCCGATGCCTACCAGAAGCCCATGGCACCACATGACTGCACCGGTCCCGTGGTGCTGTGGGCCTCGCTGCACCTGGCCTTCAGCTCGCCCAACGCGATCTTCCAGGAGGTGGTGCGCGCCTTCCTGCACACCTTCTACCGCGACTTGGTCACAGAGCTGCCGGTGCTCAACGCGGGCTTCCTCGAACTGCCCACGGCCCCCGGGCTGGGCACCCGCCTGTCGCCCGCCGTCAAGCGGGACGAGGGCGCCGTCATCCGCCGCACCGGCCTCTAGGCCCGGCGCCCCCCGCAACGCAACGCGGGGCTGCCCCAGGGCGGCCCCGGGGACGTGCACGCCCGAAGAACGCGCCGCGGCCCCAGGCCCGGCCCCCACCAACCTGGAGAAGACAATGCCATTGCACAAAAGAACGATCACCCGCGCCTCCATTGCACTCGCCCTCGCCGCAGCCGCCGGCGCGGCCAGCGCCCAGTCCTCGGTCACCCTGTACGGCCGGGTGGACGGCGCGGTGTATTACCAGTCGCGCGCCAACCCCGGCGCCCACAGCGTGACGCTGTCGTCCGACACCAGCTACTTCGGCTTCCGTGGGCAGGAGGACCTGGGCGGCGGCCTGAGCGCCCTGTTCAAGCTGGAGAGCCAGTTCGACGTGTCCACCGGCACGTCCAGCGCCACCGGCTTCTTCAACCGCGAGTCCTACGTGGGGCTGTCCGACAGGCAGTGGGGCTCGGTGCTGCTGGGCTCCATGTGGGGGCCCTCGGTCTGGATCTCCGGCAAGTCCGACGCCTTCGGGCGGGCGCAGCTCGGCGCCGTGCAGACGCTGCTGCAGGGTGCCAACAACCGGGGCAACACGTTCCAGTTCAACAATGCGGTGCAGTACATCAGCCCCACCATCGGCGGCGTGTTCGGGCGCGTGTACGCCCAGGCGGCAGAGGGTGCGGCCACCGGCCGCAACTACGCCATGTCGCTGGACTACACGAAGGGGCCGGCCTTCGTGGGCCTGTCCTATGACAACGCGCAGATCGCCGGCAGCACCGTGGGCCTGCCGGCCGTGCCGGTGACGCGCTCCAGGACGCTGGGCATCGGCGCCTCCTACGACCTCGGCTTCATGAAGCTGCTGGGCTACGTGCAGAACAACCGCGTGCCTTCGCTGGGTGCTGCCAACTCCCGGAACATCAGCGCGGCCATCCCCGCGGGCGGTGGCGAGTTCCGCATCGCGCTGGGCCACTGGGACCGGCCGGCCGATGCCGACGCCCGGCGCGTGGCGCTGGGCTACACCTACTTCCTGTCCAAGCGCACCCAGGTCTATGCCAACATGGCCCGGCTGAACAACGGCAAGGGCTCCACCACGATGCTGTTCCCGATCAGCCAGGACTCGCCCGCTCTCACCGGCGGCCAGAGCGTCAAGGCCGTGGGCCTCGGCATGCGCCACTTGTTCTAAGCCACCCGCCCCATTCCCTCACCAAGGAGCTTCCGTGTCCACCTTCAGCCGTACAGCCGTCCGCCAAGCCCTCGACGGCATATCCGGGATCCTCGTCACGCCCTTCGACGCCGCCGACGCCGTGGCGCCGGCCCGGCTGCGCCCCATCGTCGACCAGGCCGTGGCCGCAGGCGTGCACGTGCTGGTGGCCAACGGCAACACCAGCGAGTACTACGGGCTCCTGCCTTCCGAGGCCGAGACCATGGTGCATGCCGCCGCGGAGCTGGTCGCCGGGCGCGTGCCGCTGCTGGCCGGCGTGGGGCGCAGCGTGAAGGAGGCCTGCCACCTGGCGCAGGCGTCGCGCCGCGCCGGCGCGGACGCGCTGATGGTGCACCAGCCGCCGGATCCGTTCGTCGCGCCGCGCGGCGTGGTGGAGTACGTGCGGCGCATCGCCGCGGCCGGCGAGGGCCTGCCCGTCGTGCTGTACCTGCGCAACGAGTCGATCGGCATCGGCACCATCGAGGCGCTGTGCCAGATCCCCGAGGTGCTCGGCGTCAAGTGGGCCTCGCCCACGCCGTTGCTGCTGGCCGAGGCCATCCGCCGCACGCGCCCGCTGGGACTGGCCTGGGTCGGCGGCCTGGCCGAGAACTGGGCACCGCCGTTCTACGCCGTGGGTGCACGCGGCTTCACCTCCGGCCTGATCAATGTGGTGCCCGAGCGCTCGGTGGCCATCCATGCCGCTCTGGAGCGCAGCGACTTCGGCAGCGCGATGGCACTGATCGCGGACATGCTGCCGTTCGAGGAACTGCGGGCCCAGGAGCACAACGGCGCCAACGTCACCGTGGTGAAGTCCGCGCTGCAGCGCATGGGGCTGGACTGCGGCGCCACGCGGCCGCCGTCCGCCTGGCCGCTGTCGCCCGAGGCGTCGCGGACGCTCGACGCGCTGCTGTCGGGCTGGGACCTGCCGGGCCTGCGCTAGCGCCCTACTCTGCCGCCTGCCGCAGCGTCTCCATGACCGGGCGGCGCAGCACGTCGCGCAGGCCCCACCAGCCGGCGGCCAGGGCCAGCACCGCACCGGCCAGCGCGCTGGCCACCGGCACCAGCGGCGAGGCGGTCCAGCTGAAGTCGAACACCCAGCGCGCCAGCGCCCAGCCCACGGCCACCGCCACCACGCTGGCAAGGAAGCCGGCCAGCAGGCCGACACCGGCCAGCTCGGCGCGCTGCACCTGGCGCAGCAGGCCGGCGCTGGCGCCGACGGCACGCATGATGGCGAACTCCTTCGCCCGTTCCTCGCGCGTGGCCGCGACCGCGGCGAACAGCACCACCAGCCCCGCCGCCAGCGTGAAGGCGAACAGGAACTCCACCGCGCGTATCACCTGGTCGAGCACGCGCTGGATCTGTGCCAGGGTGCTGCCCATGTCCACGCTGGTGATGTTGGGGAAGGCGCGCACCAGCGCATTGTCGAAGCCCTGCGTGGCCGGCGCGCGGTAGGCGGCGAGGAAGGTCACCGGCAGATCGGGCATCTGCGCCACCGGGTACATGGCGAAGAAGTTGGCGCGCATGGAGCCCCAATCGACCTTGCGCAGCGAGGTGATCTTCGCATCCTGCAGCATGCCGCCGATGTCGAAGCGCAGCGTATCGCCCAGCTTGAGCCCCAGGGTCTGGGCGAGGCCGTCTTCGATGCTGATGGCGCCAGCCTCGTTGTCGGTCCAGCGACCGGCCACCACCTCGTTGTGCGGCGGCTGCACGGCGCTGTAGGACAGGTTGAACTCGCGGTCCACCAGGCGCTGGGCGCGCTCGTCGCGATAGTCGGCCGCGCCCACCGTCTTGCCGTTCACCGCCACCAGCCGGCCGCGGATCATCGGGTACCAGTCGTACTGCGCCACGCCGGCCGTGCGCAGCGCCTGCTGGAAGGCCTCGCTCTGGTCCGGCTGCACGTTGATGACGAAGCGGTTGGGCGCATCCGGCGGCGTGGCGGCGCGCCAGCTGCCGATCAGGTCGGTGCGCAGCAGCACCAGCAGCACCAGCGCCAGCAGGCCCACGGCCAGCGCGCTGATCTGCACCACGGTGTAGGCCGGCCGCGCGGAGATCTGGCGCGTGGCGATCACCAGCCAGCGCGGCGCGGTCTGCTCGTTCACCGCGCGGCGCAGCAGTTGGACCGCCACCCAGCCCAGGGCCGCGAACAGCAGCACCGCGCCTGCAAAGCCGCCGACCGCGATCAGCCCCAGCTTCGGATCGCGGCTGGCCGCCAGCAGCAGCGCGGCAAAGCCGGCCACGCCCAGGATCAGCACACCGGCCGAGGCCGGCCGCAGCCCGCCCACGTCGCGCCGGATCACCCGCAGCGGCGGCACGCGCGCCAACTGAAGCACCGGCGGCAGCCCGAAGGCCAGCAGCAGCGTGAGCCCCACGCCAAAGCCGAAGGCCACCGGCCACAGGCCCGGCGCCGGCAGAGCCGTCTCCACCAGCCCGGCCAGCAGCGCCACGAACACGTAGTGCACGGCATAGCCGATCAGCACGCCCAGCGCGCTGGCGAACAGGCCGACCAGCACGAATTCGAGCGCGTAGGCGCGCGCGATGGTGCGCTGGCTCTGCCCCAGCACGCGCAGCATGGCGCAGTCGTCCAGGTGCCGCGAGGCGAAGCCGCGCGCGGCCAGCGCCACCGCCACGGCCGACAGCAGCGCGGCCAGCAGCGACACCAGGTTGAGGAATTTCTCGGCCCGGTCCAGGGTCTGGCGCATCTGCGGCTGGCCGGACTCCAGCGTCTCCACGCGCAGGCCATGCACCTCGGGCTGCCTGGCCGCGGCCTCGGCCCAGGCGGAGAAGTCGCGCACCGGCACATCGGCACCGGCCACGGCAAAGCGGTAGGTCAGCCGGCTGGCGGGCTGCACCAGGCCGGTGGCGGCCAGATCCGCAGCATTCATCATGACGCGCGGCGCAAAGTTCAAGAAGCCGGCGCCACGATCGGGCTCGATGGTGAGGATGCGCGCAATGCGCAATTGCGTGTCGCCCAGCAGCAGCGGGTCGCCCACGCGCAGCGCCAGCGCCTCCAGCACGGCGGCATCGACCCAGGCCTCGCCCGGGGCCGGCGCGGCACGCGTGGCTTCATCGGGCACGCCGGGCGCGCTCGCCACGCGCAGGCTGCCGCGCAAGGGGTATGCCGGGTCCACCGCCTTCAACGCCACCAGCCGGCTCGCGCCGCCCCGGGCCTCGGGCGCGCGGCCCATGGTGGGAAAGCTGATGCTGGTGCTGGTCTGCAGGCCGAGCGCCCGCGCCCGCTCGGCAAAGGCCGCCGGCGTGGGGTTGTCGCTGACCACCACCAGATCGCCGCCCATGAGCTGGCGCGCATCGCGCTCCAGGCTGCCCTGCAGCCGGTTGGAGAAGAAGCCGACCGAGGTCAGCGCCGCCACGGCCAGCGTCACGGCCACGATCAGCAGCCGCAACTCGCCGGCCCGCAGGTCGCGGCGCAGCGAGCGCCAGCCGATGGCGAGGAAGGATGTGTGCATGGCGGGACCTTAGCGCATGTCGCGCGGGCCACCGCCGCATGGGGGCAAGGGAGTGGGATGGCGCTTCTGGATTGCTCCTGGATTCATAGCATGAAGCCCAAACAACACCTCATATCTCGATATAAATGCATCGGTAATAAAGATGAATAATGGGCTTCATGCTATTTTTTATATAGCATTTTTGTGCATACACAGAGCAATCACCCTCTTCTGCCTAAGTGACATGAGTGATGGCACCCCGGATGATGAAACACGCCGTGTGAGAGGTGCGCAGCCTTGCCAGGGCATCCGTGGAACTGGCTTTGCCAGGCCACCGGGTGCGCCCCCTTGAGGGGGAAGCGCCGCAGGCGCTTCGGGGGTGTTCCACATTAAGGCAACGCTGAACAAGTCCCCGCGATGGCGCGCGCCCTGGTGCGGGATGGGATGCAAGGCGCAAACCGCAGCCATGGCCGCCGCCATAGCGAGGATTTGCAACGCCGCAGACCGCCCACAGCAGGGATGCGAGACACGCGAGGGCCTTATTCAGCGTTGCCCTAATCCACATCCCCAAGCAGACGCGCTGCGAGTCACATCCCCCGCCGCACAGCCCAAACGCTATCCGCCGGCCCGCAGTGCACACGCCGCTTCGTGGCGCGCGCGATCCACGCCAGCGCCAGTACCCCGGCCAGCGCGGTCAGGTCCACGCCGAGCAGCGTGCTGTCCGCCCACAGGCCGGATTGCGGCAGGAGTCCGGCCAGCGCGCTGGAGAGTGGAATGGCCGCCGTGCAGGCCGCCGCCAGCCACAGCAGCGGCACTGCCGCGCGCGCCGCGCCGCGCCAGAACGCCCAGCCTACGCTGGCGAAGAATACGGCGTAGTAGATGCCCATGTGCCACGCGGGCACGTCGTCCACCCGGCCTGGCAGCCATTTGGCGGCAGCAATGGTCAAGGAGATGCCGGCCACGCAGCCCAGGCATACGCCGACCGTGGCCGAGGCCATGAAGGCCGTGTCGCGCCGCTGCACCGGCATGTCGCCGCCCTTGCGCTGGGCCTTGCGGCGCGTTTCCACCCACAGCAGGTTGCCGCTGTAGAACAGCCACGCGCCCGCCAGACCCAGGAGGAAGTACAGCCACCAGACGGCCACCCCGCCAAAGGACGCCATGTGCAAGGCGAAGAAGCTGCTGATGAACAGGTTGGGCGTGTTCTGTGCACCCGACATATAGTCGGCCGAGATCAGCTTTCCGCTGTAGGGATCGAGCGCTGCAAAGCCGCCCACGGCGCGCGGCGAGACGGCCTGGGGATTCTTGCCCCACACGCGCACGGCGGGCTTGGGGCCGGTGACCTGCGCGTACTGCAGCCGCTCGGGCTCGAAGCCCGGCGCGGCCTGCCTGACGATCTGCACCAGTTGCGCGGGCTTGAGCATGTCGGCGGGATTGCGGCCGGGCGCTTGTTCGGCCGTGTCCCGGGGCCGCGCAAAGGCCTGCGCCCACCGGCCCTGGTGGATCAACCGGTCCTGCACTTCGAAGATCTGATCGTGGAAGGCGAATACCACGGCGCTCAAGGCCATGACGATGTGGAACGGCAGGCTGACGATGCCCACCACGTTGTGTGCGTCCAGCCACATGCGCTTGAGGTTCCTGCCCGCGCGCAGGGCGAAGAAGTCCTTGACCAGCGAGGGCAGCAGCACCACGACCCCTGACACCAGCGCCACGAAATACAGGCCGGAGATCACGCCCATCACCCAGCGGTTCGGGTCCGAATCCACGGGCAGCCCGACGACGCGGTGCAATACGTCGATGAACTCCACCAACCGCGATGGGCGCTGCTCGCTCACCTGCACACTGCCGTCGGCGGAGAGCATGGCGGTGTAGTGGCGCGCGGCGTTTTCGTCGTGCTCGTCGACCTTGGCATCGCGCACCTGCCACTCCACGCGCGGAATGGCCTGCCCGCCCTCCAGCCGCACAATGGCCCCGCGCGCGGCCGCCGGCGTGCTCGCGAAGGTCTTGACGATCAGCGGCTGCACATCGTCCAGGGGCACCGGATGCACGATGGCGGCAGGCGGCGTGGACCAGCGCCGGATCGGCTCCTTGAACACCGTGAGCGCGCCCGCATAGAAGGCGACGAACAGCGCCATGCCGCTGATGATGCCGGTCCAGGTGTGGACGGACTTGTAGATGCGGACGTGCTCGGCTCTCATGCGACACCCCCCGGGCGCTGCAGCCACCAGAGGCCCAGGGCCAGGGCATTGGCACCCGCCAGCCAGGCCCAGGCACGCAGGCCGCTGGAAAAGAAGTACACGCCGGACAGCACGCAGAGCCACACGGGCGGCACCAGCCACATGACAAGTTGCCCGCTCACGGCCAATGGCATGGCGGTCAGCAGCGCCGCCAGCAGAGCGCTGCAGGTCAGCGCCAGGCAAAGGCCCAGCAGCAGGCCGGCCAGGGTCTTGGAGATCCAGTCGGGCCGGATCGGGTCCGGCTTCTTGTGCCGGTCCGCGATGGGCTCAACGTGTGCGTCGGGCATGGAACAGTGCTCCGATATAGGGCAGCAGGGCGAAGGCCAGCATCAGCGTGGCGAGGAACGCAAAGGTGGCCGCCAGGCGCTGCATGTCCTGCGCGAAGGCAAGCCAGCCGGCCACCAGCAGGCCCGCGCCCGCCAGGCGCGCGGGCCAGGCGGGCCAGGCCGCCGACCACAGCCGCTGGTGGTGCGAAGCCGCGTAGATGCAAAGACAGGCCAGTGCCGTGAGGGCCAGGCCGGCGAGGGTGAAGAGGGGCATGCAGGCTCAGCAAACACCCGGCGGGACGCCGGACATCAGAGTGACACGGTTGCCGACAGCCGGAACGTGCGCGGCGCGCCGGGCATCACGAAGCCGTCGCTGAACATGCCGATCCAGTAGTTCTTGTCCGCCACGTTCTCCACGCTGGCATTCAGGCGCACGGGCAGGGTGCCGAAGCGGGTCTCGTACTTGGCCATCAGGTCCAGCCGGTTCCAGGACGGCGCGCGCAGCCTGTTGCCCGAATCGACCCACTGCGAGCCGGTGTAGAGCACGCGGCCGCCGATGGTCAGGCCGTGTACCGGTGTTTCCCAGTCCATGCCGATGCGCGTGCGCAGCCTGGGCACGCCGAAGTTCTCCCGGCCGGTGTTGACCTGGCGCGACTTGATGTACTCGACTCCGCCCAGCAGCGACAGCGTCTGCGTGAGCTTGCCGAAGGCGCTCCATTCGAGGCCGCGCAGGCGCTGCTCGCCATCGAGGACCTGGTAGTTGCCGCCGTTGGTGATGATGGACGGCTTCTGGATGCGGAAGGCGCTCAGCGTGTGCGTGGTCCGCCCGGCCTGCAGCTTCACGCCAACCTCGCCCTGTTGGGTCTGCATGGGCGCCAGTGTCTCGCCGGTATTGGCGAAGCCGGCGCCCACGATGCGGCCGGGCTCCAGGCCTTCGGTGTAGTTGGCATACAGGGAAACGTCGTCACTCCAGGGCCGCACCACCACGCCGGCCATCGGCGAGACACGGCTCTTGCTGTAGCGGGACGGCACGCCGTTCACGAGCGGTGTCTTCACCGTCTGGTGGCGCGCACCCAGCGTCAGCAGCACCTTGTCGTTGGCAAAGCTCATGACGTCGGCCAGCGCCAGCGAGCGGAATTCGTTTTCCGTGCTGTAACCCTTCCACTGCGGCGCGCCCGGGAAGGTCGGCGTGGTCGGCGCATACAGGTTGGTGGTGTAGCAGTAGTTGCAGGCCGTGTTGACCGACCCCTCCTTGTGCTTCAAGACGTTGAAGGACAGTTGCAGGCGGTGCTGCACGCTGCCGGTTCCGAACCTGCCGATGACCCCGGCTTCGGCGGTGCGGCGCTCCGACTGGGTCTGCACGTTGTAGATGGCGCCGCGGGTGGTGCCGTCCGCGCCGGTGACGATGGCGCGGGTGCCGAACAGCAGGCCCTTGGCGTCGGCCTCGGACCCGCCCATGGCGAAGTAGCCCTGCCAGCTCCGCGTGAAGTCGACCTCCGCGCGGGCCAGCACGCCGCTGTTGTCGTATTGGCCGTGGGTGCCACGGAACATGTTCACGTCGCCTCGGGGAGGCGCCAGCAGCCGTCCCACGCCGGGAATCGCCGCCGTGCCGAGAAAGCTGAACATGCCCGGGCTGCCGCCGTCGATCTTGGTGATGCTGTTGTACAGGTCCAGCGAGAAGCGGGCCCTGTCGCCCAGGTAGTCCAGGCCCAGGGCGCCGACCCGGCGCTTCTGGCTTTCGTCCTGGGCCCCCATGTCGCCCGAGCCGTAGACACCGTTGAAGCGCAGGCCCAGGCGCTGCTCGGGGCCGAAGCGCCTACCCACGTCGGCATGCATCTGCAGGTAGGAGTCGGACACATAGGTCGCCGTCAGGTCCGCGATCGGCTGGGACAGCGCGCGCTTGGTAACCATGTTGACCGAGCCGGCCACGCTGGCAAGGGGCGGCATGCCCGACAGCAGCACATTGGGGCCGCGCATCACCTCCACGCGCTCGAACATCTCGATCGGCACCGAATTGGCCGGCGCAATCCCGTACAGGCCATTGGTGGCGATGTCCATCGCCGTCACGTCCAGGCCGCGCAGGTTGAAGTTCTGCAGCAGGTGGCCCTTGTTGGTGGTGAACACCACCGCCGCATCGTTTTCCATCACGTCCTGCAGCGACAGGGCCGACCAGTCCTCGGCCAGTTCGCGCGTATAGGCGTTGACGTGCACCGGCGCATCGACGATGGAAGTCGCACCCAAAATGCCCAGACGCGCGCCCTTGGCAGCCTTGCGCCCCGGCGCCAGCGTGGGGAGGTCTTCGCGCTCGTACTTGTCACGCACCGTGACCTGCGGGAGCGTCGCCAGTTGGGCGTCGGACCTGTCGCCGGCGCCCGCCGCCACCTGGGCCATTGCGCTGGAGCAGGCGCTGGCAGCCATCACGGCCAGCACGATGGAATTGAACCGCAGCTTGCGGCGGGGAGTGGCTTGCATAGGATTGAAATCGTCCCTCTGGTGTGTTTTTGAATGCGAATCAATCTTTATTGTATTTCATTGTTAACGAGAACTTCTGCTGAATCCATTCAGCCACGGACCATTCCAGAACAGCAGATCTTCGCCACCCGCGCGCGCCGCAAACTGGCTGCCGATGGGCAGGCCTGAGGCGCTGGAGGCCAGAGGCACTGACATCGCGGGCGTGCCCGCAACGCTGCGCATCGGGGTATAGGACACATGGCGTGGCCGGCCTTCACGATGACACGCGCGACGAGATCGGATCCCTCTGCGTCGCGCGAGGATTGCGCGCTCGCCGCGGGGTGCTCGCGCCCACCTTGCTGCGCGCCTTCGCGGAGGCCGGCCTGGGCTTTCGCCTGCTGCGCCAGGCCGTACGCCTCACGGTGGCCGAGCGCGCCGGGGTCAGCGTGGGATCGGTCTACCAGTACTTCCCGAACAAGGACTCGCTGATCACCGCGCTGCACGAGCGCCATGCGGCGCAGATGTGCACCGCCATAGACACCGTGCTGGCCGCCAGCCAGCCGCGCAACCTGCGCGGGCATGTCCAGGCCATGTTGCATGCGCTGCTGGCCGCGCACCGGGTCGAGCCGGAACTGCACCGGGCGCTGGAGAAGGAGTTCCCGTTCTTCGATGCGCCCAGGGACCAGCGCCCGGCGGACGACGGCATCTACCGGCGCGTGCGGCAGTTGCTGGAAGAACACCGCGACGAGATCGCGCCGCGCAACCGCGATCTGGCGACCTGGGTGGTACTGCAGACGATGGAGTCGCTGGTGCATGCGGCGGTGATCGAAGCGCCTCCGCAGTTTCCGGCCGCATCGGTCGAATGTGCGATCCTGGACCTGTTGATGGGCTATCTGGCCGGGACCGCACGGCAGGTATCGTGCGGCATGGATCGCGCGGCGGCCTCGAACCGTTGGAACGTGAATGAAACCTTTTGATGATCTGGTGGCAGAGGCCGAAGCCGCCGACGTGAGCGGCTGGGGCTTTGACTGGCTGGCGGGGCGGGCGTCCGAGGAGCGCCCGCCGTGGGGCTATGCGCGGCTGCTCGCGCAGCGCCTGGCTGGCGTGCGGTCGGCGCTCGACCTGGATACGGGCGGCGGCGAGGTACTGGACGAGGCGCCGCGTTTTCCGCCCGTGATCTGCGCGACCGAGGCCTGGCCGCCCAATGCGCAGAAGGCCCGCGCACGGCTGGGCGCAAGGGGCGTGCAGGTCGTGGAGACGGCCGCCGGTGCGGCGCTGCCCTTTGCCGATGCGTCCTTCGAGCTGGTCACCTCGCGGCATCCGGTGCGCCCGGACTGGGCGGAGATTCATCGCGTCCTGCAGCCGGGTGGGCACTACTTCGCGCAGCACGTGGGGCCGGCATCGGCCTTCGAATTGATCGAGCATTTCCTCGGGCCGCTGCCACGGGAGCGGCGCATGCGCGATCCGCAGGCTGAAGCGGCGGCGGCGCAGGCCGCCGGGCTCACCGTGACGGACCTGCGCACCGCGCGCTGCCGCATGGTGTTCCATGACGTGGGCGCCGTCGTCTGGATCCTGCGCAAGTGTGTGTGGTGGGTGCCGGACTTCTCGGTGCGCAGCTACCTCGATGCGCTACGGGCACTGGACGAGCGCATGCGCCGGGGCGAGCCCTTGGTGGCGCACTCGGCCCGCCATCTGATCGAAGCGCGGCGTTGATCCCGCACGATCCTCGCTTCCTGGTGGTTTTCGTAGCCAATGCTCATCGGGTCTCCGCGGCGGTGGGGGGCCAATCGGCGCGCGGCATGGGCGCGGTGTCCGTCAGGTCCGGGTTCACGCCGGAGCCGAAGCCCACGCCTGAGAGCGAACCCAGGGCCAGTTGGCCATGCTCGATGCGCAGGCGCACGCGGCCATCCTGCAGTTGATACAGGTCCGGGTGCGCGTCCAGGTAGGCCTGTGCCTCGGCCGGCGGGCGGCCGTCGAAACCGTCGATGAAGTGGTGGGCGTTGCGCTCCACGTGCGGGATGCCGAGCAGGCTGACCAGCGCGAGATCCTGCTGCACGGCAATGCCGGGCTGGGTGGTCAGGTCTTCCGCCGACAAGGCGTAGACGGCCCGGCCCTCGGCCTGGTTCCACACCTGGCAGCGCGCAAGGTTCAGGATGGACTTGTAGAGGCCCTTGCAGGCCTTGGTGGAGACACCGGAATAGCCCAGCGCACGCGCACGCGGAAATGCGTCGAGGTCGCCATCGGACTCGTCGATGATCACCGGCTTGTGGCGCGCCAGCGCCGTCACCGGCTGGGCCAGCGCCCTCTGCCGCCTGATCGGCTGCTCGATCAGCAGCGTGGCCCCGCACAGGCGGCGCAGCGCGGGCTCGCCGGACATGCGCTGCCACAGCGCGGCGATGGCCCCGGCGTCTTCGTACTGCTCGTTGCCGTCCAGCGTGACCGCGTAGGGCTCGGTCAGCCGGTCGAGCACCGAGGCGATGCGGCGCAGCCGCTCCAGGTCGGCCTCGGCCTGGCCCGACACCTTGAGCTTGAAGTAGCGGTTGCCGTAGGCCGCCACCACCTCCTCCAGGGTCTCGGGCAAGCCGTCGTTCACGCGCGCACCCGCCGCCTGGTCGCCCGCCACGAGGGGGTCCAGCAGGCCCACGGTGTGGCGCGCCGCCACCGTGGTCAGGGGCTGGAGGCCGCGCAGGAAGGGCGTGAGCGCAAAGCCCTGCAGATCGGGTGCGATGGCGTGCGCGCGCAGGCCGGGCCGGTTGTGCCGCAGGGCCTGCCAGAAGCTCAGGCCTTCGATGCGGCACAGCGCGTCGAGCACCGCGCGGTCGATCAGCGCCGGGCCGTAGCTGGTGACCAGCGGATTCAGGCCGCACGCCATGCCCGCGTCCAACAGCTCGCGGTAGTGCTGCGCGAACAGGTCGAAGGCGCTGAGCCAGGGCGCCGCGCCATAGGCCTCGCCGGTCATCTCGAGCGCCTTGCGCAACTGGTCATGGTTCTGCGCATCGGACAGCGCTGGGTTCTTGTCGAACCATTTAGCGCCCAGCGCCTCGGCCGCGTAGCCCGCGCCCTGGCGCCCGTTTTCGTGGCGCACACGCACGCGCACGATGGCCTGGCGGCCTTCGGTCACGGTGATGACGCCAAAGCGGAACGGCAGGCGTAGCCGGTAGGGCGACTCGAAGCGCTCGACGGACAACACCTTCACGCGGGGGGCGGCAGTCATGGTGTCCTCGTTGCACAGGGCGATGCGCACGGCGCCGCTTTTTCGGCCGCGGGGCGGCGGCTGCTCACCACTGCGGGCCGGCCCGCGATGCACGCCGGCCGTTGGCGCCCGAGAGTTCGGTGTACAGCTCGAAGGACATGCGGCCCAGCGCCGGATCGGCTCGGGTTTCGGCGGTACGCGGTCGCGCGATGTCCACCAGGCGGATGTTGGCCACACGGCCGGGGCGCTGCGACATCACCACCACGCGGTCGGCCAGGAACACCGCCTCGGGGATCGAGTGCGTCACGAACACGATGGTCTTGCGCCGGCCACCGCTGCTGCTCTCGCCCCAGATGCGCAGCAGCTCGATGTTCATCTCGTCGCGCGTCATGGCGTCCAGCGCGCCGAACGGCTCGTCCATCAGCAGGATGGGCGGGTCCAGGATCAGGGCGCGGCAGAGCGAGGCGCGTTGCTGCATGCCGCCCGAGAGTTCGCCGGGTCGCTTGTCGGCGAAGTCGCCCAGGCCCACCATCTGCAGCAGCGCGAGCGCGCGTTCACGGTGCTGCGCGGGGTTGCCGCCCGAGAGCTCCACCGGCAGCAGCACGTTGTCGAGCACCGAGCGCCACTTGAGCAGCAGCGCGGCCTGGAACACCATGCCGACCTTGGGGATGGGCTGATGCACCGGCACGCCGTCCACCCGGATGCGCCCGCTGGTCACCGGGCGCAGGCCGGCAATGGCGCGCATCAGCGTGGACTTGCCGCAGCCGCTGGGACCGACCAGCGCCACGAACTCCCCCTCGCGGATCTGCAGCGAAATGTCGCGCAGCGCCTCCACCGGGCCACTGTCGGCCTGGTAGATCATGCCGGCATGCTCAACCTCGATGAGAACGCGGCCCGGGGCCGCGCCGTGCTTTTGCTCTGTTGCTGGGCTCATCACTGGGCTTCCTGCATGCCTGTCGTCGTGTCGCGCCCTTGCCTACTGGACCGGCAGCGGCATCGCCACCTTGGTGAAGTAGTCGGTGCTGAAAACCGCCTTGCAATCCACCTTCCTGGGCAGGCCCATGTAGGTGTTGACGATGTCGGTGGAGGCGCACATCTTCTTCCCGTCGATCCAGCCGATGCCGTTGTCGGCATAGTTCCTGGTACGCATGAGGTCGAAGCCCATCATCATGTTGGATTCGATGATGGCCACGTCGATCTCGGGCACGCGCTTCTTGTAGATGGCCAGCGCCTCCTTGGGGTTGGCCATCGCGTCGCGCCAGCCCATGTAGGAGGCTTCCAGGAAGGCCTTGAGCTGCCTGGGTTTTTCGGCCATGGTCTTCTCGCCCGAGATGATGGACATGGCATAGAGGTCGAAGCCGAAATCAGCCCATTGCAGGCGCACGGCCTTGCCCGGGCCCATGGCCTTGTCGTAGAACGGCTGGCCGGTGGTGTAGTCGGCCACGCCGTCCACGCGCTTCTCGGCGATGGAGGCGACCTTGGCGGTGGGCTCGATGTTCACCCAGTTCACCTTGGCCGGGTCGATCTGGTTCAGTCGTGCGAACGCGGGGAAGGCCAGGCGCTGGCTGTCCCCGGCCGGCGCGGCCACCGTCCTGCCTTCGAGGTCCTTGGGCTTGAGCAGCGGGCTGTCGGCACGGCTGAAGAAGGTCATGGGCGTCCTGTCGAACACCATGCCCACCATCTTCACGCGCGCGCCGCGCGAGATGGCCGAGATCACCGGCACCGCATCGGCCAGGCCGGCGTCGGCGCGGCCGGTGTCCACCTTGGCGATGGAATCACCCGAGCCCTTGGAGTTTTCCAGCGTCACGTCCAGGCCGCGCTGCGCGTAATAGCCCTTGTCCAGCGCCACCCAGTAGGCAGCGTGGTCGCCCACGGCGAACCAGTTGAGGGAGAAGGTGAACTTCTCCTTCGCCTGGGCCGCTGCCGTGGCCGGCAGCAGCGCCCACAAAGCCGCACAGACGGCGGCGGCAGCGGAAACAGCGATCCTGGGATTCATGGTGCTTTCCTTTCGGTGGGCGGCGTGGGGGGAGAGCGGAGGGGACATTCTTCGGTTCAGCGCGGTGCCTCGTCGGCCCAGGGCGCAAGCAGGCGCGAGAGCAACGCCACCAGGCCATACAGCAGCAGGCCCAGCACCGAGATCCACACCAGCGCAGCGAACGCGGCCGGCGTGTTCATGCTGCTCTGCGTGGTGATGATCACGTAGCCCAGGCCCTTCTGCGAGGCCACGAACTCGCCCACCACCGCGCCCACGACGGCCGAGGTGGCCGTGACCTTGAGGGCACTCAGGATGTAGGGGCAGGCGTTGGGAACGCGGATCTTCATGAACACCTTCCATTTGGGCGCGCTGAACACGCGCCCGAGGTCCACCATGTCCTGCTCGATCTGGGTCAGGCCCACGGCGGTGTTGATCACCACCGGGAAGAAGCCGATCAGCGCGCCGATCAGCACGTTGGGCAGGATGCCGTAGCCCAGCCACATCAGGAACAGCGGCGCGATCGCCACCTTGGGCAGGGTGTTCACGAACACCAGGAAAGGCGTGAGCGCGCGCGAGATGCCGGGCGACCACGCGATGGCCATGCCCAGCATCACGCCGGCCACGCCCGCCAGCACGAACGCCCACAGGATCTCGACGCCCGTGATCCAGGCATGGCCGAGCCAGGGAATCTCGTCGCTCAGCATGGCCCGCCACACCGCATACGGGCTGGGCAGCAGATATTCGCGGATGCCGAACAGCGACACCGCCAGTTGCCACAGCGCGATGAAGCCCACGAACAGCCCGACGGCGGGCAGATAGTGGACGGTCCAGCGGGCAAGTCTGCTCTGCGTCATGGTGGGGTTTCCTTCACGCGAGCCAGCGGCTCAGGCCGGCCTTCACGAAGGCATCGTCGGCCAGGTCGCCGTGCTCGGCGCACACGCGGTCGATCTCTTCCTTCTGGCCCGGGCTCAGGCCCTCGTTCGGGTCCAGGCACCAGATGCCTTCGAGCAGGCCCTGGCGGCGCAGGATCTCGTGGCAGCCCGCGATGCAGCCGTGGAAGTCGTGGGCCACGTCGAAGAACGCGCTGTTGCAGTCGGTCACCCGGCTGTCCAGCGCCAGCATCCCGGCCGTGACCGCCGCGCCGGCGGCCGCGGCCTTGCATTGCTCCAGCATCTGCACCGCGCCCGAGGTCCAGACCGACCAATGGCCGAGCAGGCCGCCGCGAAAGCGCACCGTCACCGGTCGGCCGTCGCGCGGCACGGTGAAGGGCGTGACGAGGTCGAGCACGATATGGTCGTCATTGCCGGTGTAGAGCATCACGCGCTCTTCGGCGCGCGCCTGCACCAGCCCGCGCACCACGTCGAGCGTGCGGTAGCGGTGAAAGGGCGCGACCTTGATCGCCACCACATTCCCGATTGCCGCGAAGCGGGCCCAGAACGCGGCGCTCAGGTGCATGCCGCCCACCGCGGGCTGCATGTAGAAGCCGATCAGCGCAATCTCCTGCGCCACGGCCTCGCAGTGCGCGATCAGCGCGTCTTCGCTCTGGCCCTGCATCGCAGCCAGGCTCAGCAGGCCGGCGTCGTAGCCCAGGCTGCGCGCCAGCCGTGCTTCGGCCAGGGCTTGTGCGGTGCGGCCGCACACGCCGGCCACCATGACGAGCGCGCGGCCGGGCGCCACCCAGGCGCGCGCCGTCTCGATCGCCAGGCGCAGCACCTCTTCATACAAGCCCGCCTCGCGGATCGCGAACTGCGTGGTGTGCACGCCCACGGCCAGGCCGCCGGCTCCGGCGTCGAGGTAATAGCGGCTCAGTGCGCGCTGGCGGCGCACGTCGAGCCGGCGCTGCGCATCGAGCGCGAGCGGGTGCGCCGGAATCGCCAGGCCCTGGCGCAGCAGCGCGCGCGTGTGTTCGACTTGAGAGACAGCGAGGCTCATGGTTCAACCCAATTCGGGACCGGCCAGCCCAGGCAGGTGGTCGTTGACGGAGGCGACGGGGGCCGCGCCCGGGGACGTGCGCCGGCGCGCCAGACCGCTCCGCTCCAGCCAGGCCGGCAGCGGCGCCGCGGCGGGCGCACCGCCAACGCCAAACACGGCTCTATATGGGACTCGACCATGCATACCGCTTGACCGCCAAGACGGTTGCTCAGAAGGCGCCATCCCGGACCTCGAACCTGGTCGGCTTGTTGAACGCCGGCTGCTCGTGCCTGACCCAGTCGGCCACCCAGTCGAACATGGCGCCCACCGGCACCAGCGGGTAGCCGAACAGGCGGCCGGCCAAGGTGGTGTCCGACAGCAGCGCGGTGGGCGCCTCCTGGCCGCTCACCCGCGCCTTCACGCCCAGGCGCGCGGCGAACTCGTCCACCAGCCAGCGCACCGACAGCGTCTCGGGCCCGGTGCAGTTCACCGGCGTGGGCGGCACCGTGCAGTGGCGCAGGCAGCGCAGCACCTGCGCGTTCGCGTCGCCCTGCCAGATCACGTTCACGTGGCCCATGGTCACGTCCACGGTCTCGCCCCGGTGCACCTTGGAGGCGATGTCATACAGCACGCCGTAGCGCATGTCGATCGCGTAGTTGAGCCGGAAGATGCGGCCCGGCGTGCCATGCCGGCCCGAGAAGTACTCGAACATGCGCTCGCGCCCGATGCACGACTGCGCGTACTCGCCCAGCGGCGCGGGCGGCGTCTTCTCGCTCGCGCCCTGCCGCCCCACCGTGGTGAGCGGGTAGATGTTGCCGGTGGAGAAGCCGACGATGCGCGATGCGCGGAAGGTATCGGCCACCAGGGCCGGCACGTGGGTGTTCATGGCCCAGGTCAGCGCCCGGTTGTCCTTGGCGCCGAACTTGTGGCCGGCCGCGAACACGATGTTGGGCAGGCGCGGCAGGGCCTCGATGGCGGCGCGGTCCAGCAGGTCGGCGGCGATGGTCTCGATGCCCCAGCGCTCCAGCCGCTGGCGCACGGCGGCGTCGCTGAAGCGCGCCACGCCGATCACGCGCTTGTGCGGCGCGGCGTTCCTGGCCAGGCGCGCGAGCGTGGGCCCCATCTTGCCGGCCACGCCCAGGATCATGATGTCGCCGTCCACCTGCGCCAGGTCGTCGATCAGGGCCTGGCTGGGCCGCGACAGGAACTCCTCCAGCGCTTCGACCGACTCGAAGCGAGCCGGAAGCTGCGCGGGATCGAGCAGTCTGACAACGTTGCCTTGCATGGCATGGCCCTTTCTCGAACGCGATGGAACGAGCATATGGGTTCATTCGGACTGCGTCAACCGTTTGGTTGAAAATGAGTCGGGACTGAGCCCCGCCTGGGCGAACGCCCATCGGATCGGAGGGAGGCGATCAGGCGCGCAAGCCGGCCATGGCGAAGCCCACGACGTGGGCACGGTAGGCGCTCACCGCCTCGGCCGACGCAAGATCCCGGCCGAAGATGGACGCCAGCGTCAGGCGGTTGGAGAAGAAGAAGTACGACATGCCGGCCACCGAGATGTAGAGCTGCACCGGGTCGATGCCCCGGCGGAACACGCGCGCACGAATGCCGCGCGCCAGCGTCTTGGTGATGAGGTCGATCAGCGGCGAGTTGGTGTCGCGGATGGCGCTGGAGTCGCGCACGTGCCGCGCGCCCTGCGCGTTCTCGTGGTTGAGCAGGCCGATGAAGTCGGGGTGCTCGGCGAGGTAGTCGAACGAGAAGCCGATCAGCGCCGCCATCGCCTCCTCGGGCTGCATGTCGCCCAGCTTCAGGCTGCGCTCCTGCGTGCGGATCTCGGTGTAGACCGCTTCGAGCGCCGTGCGGTAGAGGTCTTCCTTGCTGCCGAAGTAGTAGTAGATGAGTTGCTTGTTGACCCCGGCGCGGGCCGCGATCTCGTTGACGCGCGCGCCGCTCAGGCCCTTGGCGGAGAACTCCATGCGCGCCGCCGCGAGGATCGCCGAGCGGGCCACGCTGCTATCGGCATCGGTGTGGCTGGAGACGGAGGCGCGGCGTGGGGGCATCGTGGGTCTGCGGCTGTGCGGGTGGGCGGATTATCGGCGTGCCGGGACGCGGGCTTCCTTCCCGCCAGGGGCTCGGTGCGGTTCCCTGCGCCACCGGAGAATCCGGCCGTCGCCCAGGTTGCCGAGCAGCCTGCAGACGTCATTCAGCTATAAAAATCATAGCAATAAGCCCAGGTATTACCTGGGCTACAGCCACTTCTTACCCAAGAATATCCTGCAAGGCCCTGCACGGGTGCTGCCACCGCCGCACACCCGCGCCGTCACCAGCCGGCGTCGCTGCCAGCGGCGCCGGCATACAGCACCGCGCGCGGCCCGCGGCACAGGCCCCAGAGCCGCATGCCGGCCTGTGTGGCGATGCGGATGGCGAGCGCGGTGGGCGCGGAGATGGTGGCCAGCGCCGGCACGCCCAGGCGCGCGCACTTGCGGGCCAGCTCGTAGCTGGCGCGGCTGGACATCACGGCAAAGCCCGGCTCGCCCAGCCGGCCGGCGGCGGCCAGGCGGCCCAGCAGCTTGTCGAGCGCGTTGTGGCGGCCGACGTCTTCGAGCACGTCGGTCAGGCGCCCGTCGGGCAAGGCCCAGCCGGCGGCGTGCAGCGAGCCGGCGGCGCGATTGAGCGGCTGCAACGCGGCCAGCCCGTCGAAGGCGGCAAGCACGGCGCGGCCATCGAGCGCCTGCAGCCAGGCGGGCTGCGGCACGGCCTCGGGCAGCAGGTCGAGCGCCTGCAGGCTGTCGATGCCGCAGACGCCGCAGCCGGTGCGGCCGGCGAGCGAGCGCCGGCGTTCCTTGAGCCGCGCGAAGCAGCGGCTGGCGATGTCCAGATGCACCTCGACGGCGGGCGCCTCCAGATCGCCGCCGCTGGCCGCGCCGTCGCAGCGCAGTTCGATGCCATAGCAGTCCGCGCGGCTGTCGATCAGGCCCTCGCTCAGCGCAAAGCCGAGCGCGAAGTCCTCCAGGTCCGCGGGCGTGGCCATCATCACGGCATGCGACACGCCGTTGAACACCAGGGCCACCGGCGTCTCGGCGGCCACCGTGTCGGCGCGCGCCGTGAGCGATCCGTTGGCGAACACCTGGACGGCGCAGTCTTCGAGTGCGGGAGGCAGGAGGGCCGTGGGGCTGTCGGTGAGGCGTGGCATGGCGCGATCATGCCCCGAACCACGCTTTTGCGCCTCACTCCAGCAGCGCGCGATGCCTGTGCGCGGCGACGCGCACGATGTCCTTGATGCGGCCGGCGTCGTCCTGCTCCAGCAGCGCCAGGAACTGGCGCCGCATGCGCGGGTCCCAGAACTTCTTCAGATGGGTGGCAATGCCTTCGATGGCCTCGGGCCGGTCCGGCATGGCCTCGAAGAATTCGCCTATGCGGTTGGCCATGCGGATGAGGTTGTCACTGTCCATGCCGGCTCACTTGGCGCTGACCGCGTCGGGCACGCCGGCGGGGCGCTGCGCCGCCGCCAGCAGCCCAAGCTGGTCCGCATGGAAGCGCGAGTACGAGCGCTGCCACGCCGAAGGCTGGGCCACCGGCATCACCTGCACCGCGGTCACCTTGTACTCCGGGCAGTTGGTGGCCCAGTCGGAGCTGTCGGTGGTGATGACGTTGGCGCCGGACTCGGGGAAGTGGAAGGTGGTGTAGACCACGCCCGGCTGGATGCGCTCGGTGACGGTGGCGCGCAGCACGGTGTCCCCGGCCCGGCTCTGCACCCCGACCCAGTCGCCGTCGCGGATGCCGCGGTCCTGGGCATCGAGCGGATGGATTTCGAGCCGGTCCTCGCCGTGCCACTGGTTGTTGGCGGTTCGGCGGGTCTGGGCGCCCACGTTGTACTGCGAGAGGATGCGCCCGGTGGTCAGCAGCAGCGGGAACCGGCGCGTGACTTTCTCCTCGCTCGGCACGTACTGGGTGATGATGAAGCGGCCCTTGCCGCGCACGAAGGCGCCCACGTGCATGGTCGGCGTTCCGGCCTCTTCCGTGCTCTCGTCGCAGGGCCACTGCACGCTGCCCAGGCGGTCGATCTTCTCGTAGCTGACGCCGCGGAAGGTCGGCGTGAGCGCCGCGATCTCGGCCATGATCTCGCGCGGATGGCGGTAGTGCATCGGGTAGCCCAGCGCGTTGGAGAGCATCTGCGTCACCTCCCAGTCGGCATGGCCGGCCAGCGGCGGCATGAGCTTGCGCACGCGCGAGATGCGGCGCTCGGCATTGGTGAAGGTGCCGTCCTTCTCCAGGAAGCTCGCCCCCGGCAGGAACACGTGGGCGTACTTGGCGGTCTCGTTGAGGAAGATGTCCTGCACCACGATGCACTCCATGGCCATCAGCGATGCGGCCACGTGCTGGGTGTTCGGGTCGGACTGCACGATGTCCTCGCCTTCGCAGTACAGGCCCTTGAAACTGCCCGACAGTGCGGCATCGAACATGTTGGGGATGCGCAGCCCGGGCTCCGGGTTCAGCTCCACGCCCCAGGCGCCCTCGAACTGCGCGCGCACGGTGGAGTCCGAGATGTGCCGATAGCCCGGCAGCTCGTGCGGGAACGAGCCCATGTCGCACGAGCCCTGCACGTTGTTCTGCCCGCGCAATGGATTGACGCCGACTCCCTCGCGCCCGACGTTGCCGGTCGCCATGGCCAGGTTGGCAATGCCCATGACCATGGTCGAGCCCTGTGCATGCTCGGTGACGCCCAGCCCGTAGTAGATCGCCGCGTTGCCGCCGGTGGCGTACAGGCGCGCCGCGCCGCGCACCTGGGCGGCGGGCACGCCGCTCACGGCCTCCAGCGCCTCGGGCGAATTCCCGGGCTGCTCCACGAAGTCCTTCCACTCGCGGAAGGACTTCTCGTCGCAGCGCTCGCCGATGTAGTCGGCCGCCAGCAGGCCCTCGGTCACCACCACGTGCGCCAGCGCCGTGATGACTGCGACGTTGGTGCCCGGGCGCAGTTGCAGGTGGAAGTCGGCCTGGACGTGCGGCGACCGCACCAGGTCGATCTGGCGCGGGTCCACCACGATGAGGCGCGCGCCTTCGCGCAGGCGCTTCTTCATGCGCGAGGCGAACACCGGGTGCGCCGCGCTCGGGTTGGCGCCGATGACCATGATCACGTCGGCCTTCTCGACGGACCTGAAGGTCTGGGTGCCGGCGGACGTGCCGAAGGTCTGGCCCAGGCCGTATCCGGTCGGCGAATGGCAGACGCGCGCGCAGGTGTCCACGTTGTTGTTGCCGAAGGCCGCGCGGACCAGCTTCTGCACCAGGTAGGCCTCCTCGTTGGTGCAGCGCGAGGAGGTGATGCCGCCCACCGCATCCTTGCCGTGGGCCGCCTGGATGCGGCGGAACTCGCGGGCGGCGTGGCCGATGGCCTCCTCCCAACTGACCTCGCGCCAGGGATCGGTGATGCTGCTGCGGATCATCGGCCTGGTGATGCGGTCCGGGTGCGTGGCATAGCCCCAGGCGAAACGGCCCTTGACGCAGGAATGGCCCTCGTTGGCCTTGCCATCCTTCCAGGGCACCATGCGCACCACTTCGCTGCCCTTCATCTCGGCCTTGAAGCCGCAGCCCACGCCGCAGTAGGCGCAGGTGGTCACGGCGCTGTGCTCGGCCTGGCCCAGCATGATGACGCTCTTCTCCTGCAGCGTGGCCGTGGGACAGGCCTGCACGCAGGCGCCGCAGCTCACGCACTCGGACTCCATGAACGGCTGGTCCTGCCCCGCGGACACGCGCGACGCGAAGCCCCGGCCGCTGATGGTCAGGGCGAACGTGCCCTGCGTCTCCTCGCAGGCGCGCACGCAGCGGCTGCAGACGATGCACTTGGACGGGTCGTAGGTGAAGTAGGGGTTGGACTCGTCTTTCTCGTCCTGGAGGTGGTTGGCTCCGTCGAAGCCGTAGCGCACGTTGCGCAGGCCGGTGACGCCGGCCATGTCCTGCAGTTCGCAGTCGCCGTTGGCGCTGCAGGTCAGGCAGTCCAGCGGATGGTCGGAGATGTAGAGCTCCATGACGCCCTTGCGCAGTTCCTGCAGCCTGGGCGTCTGGGTGCGCACCTTCATGCCCGGCTCGGCCGGCGTGGTGCAGGAAGCCGGGAAGCCCCTGCGCCCCTCAACCTCCACCAGGCACAGGCGGCAGGAGCCGAAGGGTTCGAGGCTGTCGGTGGCGCACAGCCTGGGCACGCGCACGCCGGCTTCCATGGCCGCACGCATCAGCGACGTGCCTTTTGCCACGGTGACCGGCACGCCGTCGATCTGCAGCGTCACGTCTTCGGCGGATTCCCGCCGGGGCGTGCCCCAGTCGGTGTCGTGGAGGGGTTCGAACATGGTGTTCTCCTTCAGGCAGCATGCGGTGCGGGCGCGGCCAGGCCGAAATCCTGCGGGTAGTGCTCGAGGGCCGACAGCACCGGATGAGGCGTCATCCCGCCCATGGCGCACAGCGAGCCGTGCAGCATGGTGTCGCACAGGTCGCGCAGCAACCGCACCTGCTGCTCGCGCTGCTGGTTGCCGGTGATGCGGTCGATCACCTCTACGCCGCGCGTGGAGCCTATGCGGCAGGGCGTGCACTTGCCGCAGGACTCGATCGCGCAGAATTCCATGGCATGGCGTGCGAGCCGGGCCATGTCCGCGGTGTCGTCATGGACCACGATGCCGCCATGCCCCACCACCGCGCCCACGGCGGCATAGGCCTCGTAGTCCAGCGGCAGATCCCAGTGCGCCGCTGGCACGTAGGCGCCCAGCGGCCCGCCGACCTGCACCGCCTTGACCGGGCGGCCCGAGGCCGTGCCGCCGCCGTAATCGAAGATCAGTTCGCGCAGGGTCACGCCGAAGGCCTTCTCCACCAGGCCCGCGCGGCGGATGTTGCCGGCCAGCTGGATCGGCAGCGTCCCGGTCGAGCGCCCCACGCCGAAGCCGCGATAGAACTCCGCGCCGCGTTCCAGGATCAGCGGCACCGAGGCCAGGGTGATCACGTTGTGGATCACCGTGGGCTGGCCGAACAGCCCTTGCACTGCCGGCAGCGGAGGCTTGGCGCGCACGATGCCGCGCTTGCCTTCGAGGCTTTCGAGCATGGCGGTTTCCTCGCCGCACACGTAAGAGCCCGCCGCCTTGCGCACCTCGAGGCGGAACGCGCCGTCGGAGCCCAGCACATGCTCGCCAAGGAATCCGGCCGCGCTCGCCCGCTCGATCGCGGCCTGCATCGTGGCGATGGCGTGCGGGTACTCGGAACGGATGTAGACGTAGCCCTGCGTCGCGCCCACGGCAATGCCGGCGATCGCCATGCCCTCGATCAGCATGTACGGGTCGCCTTCCATGGTCATGCGGTCGGAGTAGGTGCCCGAGTCGCCCTCGTCGGCGTTGCAGGCCACGTACTTGCGGGCCGCCGCGGCGGCGCGCACGGTCTTCCATTTGATGCCGGCAGGGAAAGCGGCGCCGCCCCGGCCGCGCAGGCCGGACTGCAGCACCTCCTCCACCACGGCCGCCCCGCCCAGCGCGAGTGCGCGGCGCAGGCCCGCCCAGCCGCCATGGGCCTCGTAGTCGGCGAGCGAGAGCGGATCGGTCACGCCCACGCGGGCAAAGGTCAGGCGCTCCTGCCGCGCCAGGAAGGGGATCTGCTCCGTCAGGCCCTGCGCCAGCGGATGCGTGCCGCCGTACAGCAGGCCCGCGTCCAGCAGGCCGGGGACATCTTCGGGCTCGACCGGCCCGTAGGCCAGGCGCCCCTGCGCCGTCTGCACTTCCAGCAGCGGCTCCAGCCAGAACAGGCCGCGCGAGCCGTTGCGCACGATCTGCACGGACAGCCCGCGCTGCGCGCAGGCAGCCGCCAGCGCCGCCGCGACTTCGTCCGCGCCGACGGCCAGCGCCGCCGAGTCGCGCGGGATGTAGATGCGAACCGGGTTCACGCCAGCTCCAGCGCCGCCGCGATGCGGTCGAACTTCTGCGGCGTCATGCGCGCATGCAGGCGCCCATCGACCATGACGGCCGGCGACGAGGCGCACAGGCCCAGGCAGTACACCGGTTCGAGCGTCACCGCGCCATCCTCGCGGGTGGCGTGCTCCGCGCAGTGGAGCACCTGGGCCGCATGCGCCATCAGCGCGTCCGCCCCAAGCGCCTGGCAGGACTCGGCGCGGCAGACCTGCACCACATGGCGGCCCGCCGGGGCTTCACGGAAGTGCGGGTAGTGGCGGATGACGCCATGCACCTCGGCGCGCGACAGGTTGAGCGCCTGCGCCATCAGCGGCACGGCCGCGGCCGGCACGTGGCCCAGCGCGTCCTGCACCGCATGCAGCAAGGGCATGAGCGCGCCGGGACTGCCGCGGTGCCGGGCGATCAGCGCTGCCACCACGTCCAGCGCATCGGGAGAGGAAAGATCGGTCATGGAGGCCCGCAAATGGAGATGTCCGGCCCAGGCTGTCCGCCCGCCGTGCGCCGGAGTGTGGGCGAGGCATTTCTGCCGCGTCAAATTCAATCCCTGGATCGGGGCATTCGCAGAAGAAATGATGCAGTGCACATCCGCCGCCCTTCCTCTGGGGCGCAGGCGCGGACCGTGCACGCGGCGGCGTCGGACCCCGGGCAAACCCCGACGTCAGGGCGTGATGTCGCCCGCGTTTTCGCCGCACTGCCGGACCCAGTCCGGATCGGCCAGCAGGTCCAGCGCGGCCTGCAGCGCCCTGGTCGGCTGCACGCCGGCCTGCGTCATGAACCCGATGGGCGTGCGGACCTCGGGGCCGGTCAGGGGAAGCGCCTCGAGTTCGCGATGGCCGCGCAGCGTGGCCACCATGGCGCCGGGCAATATGCTGCAGACGCCGCCGCCGGCCACCGACAGCACCAGGCTCAGCACGGAGTTGGTCTGCAGCGCCGGCGACACCGGCGCACCCGCGGCGAGAAACGCCTGGTCGATCAGGGCGCGGTTGTGCATGTCGGGCGTGAGCAGGCACAGCGGATGCCTCGAAGCCTCGGCCCAGCTCAGCGCCGGGCCGATGCGCAAGCCTTCCTGCGCGGCCGGCGCGGCGCGGCGCACGAAGTAGTAGTGCTCGGCGTACTGCGCCCAGGCCAGCAGGCGCGCCCGGCTCTCGCGGCCCATGCGCTCGGTGTAGCCCAGTGCGAGTTCGAGCGACAGGTCCTCGAGCCCGGTCTCCAGCTCCTGCGAACTGGTGGACAGCACCACCGGCGTGATGCCGGGCTGCCGCGTGAACAGCATGGCCGCGAAGCGCGTGAGGATCGGGATCGCGGTGGGCACCGCCGCCATGCGCAGGGTGCCCCGCAGGCGGCCCGCGGATGCGCTGATGTCCTGCCGCAGCCGCTCATGCTCGTGCAGCATGCGCTGGGCGGTGTGCAGCACCTGGGTGCCCTCCGGCGTGAGCCCGGCGTAGGCGCGCCCGCGCCGCACGATCACCGCCCCGAATTCCTTTTCCAGTGCACGCAGGGCGTTGGACAGCGCCGGCTGCGTGATGTGGCAGGCCTGCGCCGCACGGCCGAAATGCCGGTACTGGTGCAGCGCCACCAGGTAGCGCATGGACGCCAGCAGGTTCATGCCGCGGCGGTGGCAGCGGTGCTCACGTGTTCTGGCTGACCGTGATGCTCGGGAAGCGCGCGGAGTAGTCCTTGCCGCGCTCGGCCAGCGCCACCGCCACGCGCTGGGCGATGTCGCGGTAGAGCGCCGCATGCGCGCCCTCGGGCGCGGCGGCGACGGTCGGCGTGCCGCCGTCGGCCTGCAGGCGGATGTCCAGCGCCAGCGGCAGCGCGCCCAGGTAGGCCATGCCGTAGTCCGCCGCCATGCGGCGGCCGCCGCCCTCGCCAAAGATGTGCTCGGCATGGCCGCACTGGCTGCAGACGTGCACCGCCATGTTCTCCACCAGCCCCAGCAGCGGCACGCCCACCTTCTCGAACATCTTCACGCCCTTCCTGGCGTCGATCAGGGCGATGTCCTGCGGCGTGGTGACGATCACCGCGCCGGCGATCGGCACGCGCTGGCTCAGCGTGAGTTGGATGTCGCCGGTGCCGGGCGGCATGTCGACCACCAGGTAGTCCAGGCCCTTCCAGTTGGTCTGGCGCAGCAACTGCTCCAGCGCCTGCGTGGCCATGGGGCCGCGCCAGATCATGGCCTGGTCGGGCTCGACCAGGAAGCCGATCGACATCACCTGGATGCCATGGGCATGCAGCGGGTCCATGGTCTTGCCGTCGGTGCTGGGGGGCCTCTGTCCGGCGATGCCCATCATGGTCGGCACGCTCGGGCCGTAGATGTCGGCATCGAGCAGCCCCACCGCCGCGCCCTCGGCCGCGAGCGCCAGCGCCAGGTTGGCGGCGGTGGTGCTCTTGCCCACGCCCCCCTTGCCCGAGGCGACGGCCACGATGTTCTTCACCTCGGGCATGGGCTGCAGGCCGCGCTGCACCGAATGGGCCACGATGCGGGTGCCGATCTGCACGGACACCTGCTGCACGCCCGGCACGCGCAGGGCGGCGGCCACGAGCGCATCGCGCAGCGCGGCATGCCGGCTGGCGGCCGGGTAGCCCAGCTCGACTTCGAAGCGCGCATGGCCCCGCGCGTCCAGCGTCAGGCCGCGCAGTGCGCGGGTGGAGACGAAGTCCTTGCCGGTGGCCGGATCGCGGACCTCGGCCAGCGCTGCCAAAAGAGTTTGTTCTGTCATGGCGGGAAGTCTAGCGAAGCCGGCCGCATCCATTGATCCTCCCATGCCGGGACGCATCTGCGGTGTGGCAGGTGCCACCTTAAAATCGTGGGTTCGCCCGTCCGAGGCGACCGAACGACTGCCGAAAGCCCGTCCCGATGCCCCCACGCAAACTCTTCGTCACCACCGCGCTGCCCTACGCCAACGGCCATTTCCACATCGGCCACATCATGGAGTACATCCAGGCCGACATCTGGGTGCGGTTCCAGCGGATGCAGGGCAACGCGGTGAACTTCGTCGGCGCCGACGACGCCCACGGCGCGCCGATCATGATCGCCGCCGAGAAGGCGGGCAAGACGCCGCAGCAGTTCGTGGCCGACATCGCGGCGGGCCGCAAACCCTACCTCGACGGCTTCCACATCGCCTTCGACAACTGGCACAGCACCGACGCGCCCGAGAACCACCAGCTGGCCCAGCAGATCTACCGCGACCTGAAGGCCGCCGGCCTGATCGAGACCCGCACGATCGAGCAGTTCTTCGACCCCGAGAAGAACATGTTCCTGCCGGACCGCTACATCAAGGGCGAATGCCCCAAGTGCCACGCCAGGGACCAGTACGGCGACAACTGCGAGGCCTGCGGCACGGTCTATGCGCCGACCGACCTGATCGACCCGTACTCGGCCCTCTCGGGCGCCAGGCCGGTCCTGAAGAATTCCGAACACTTCTTCTTCAAGCTGTCGGACCCGCGCTGCGTCGGATTCCTGGAGCAGTGGACCCAGAACGGCATCCATGTGCAGCCCGAGGTGGCCAACAAGGTCAAGGAGTGGTTCACCGTGCGGACGAACCCGGACGGCAGCACCAGCGAGGGCCTGGGCGACTGGGACATCAGCCGCGACGCGCCCTACTTCGGCATCGAGATTCCGGATGCCCCGGGCAAGTACTTCTACGTCTGGCTGGACGCGCCGGTGGGCTACCTCGCCTCCTTGAAGAACCTGCTGGAGAAACGCGGCGAGGACTACGACGCCTACATGGCCGACCCGGCGCTGGAGCAGGTGCACTTCATCGGCAAGGACATCGTCACCTTCCACACCCTGTTCTGGCCGGCGATGCTGAAGTTCAGCGGCCGCAAGACGCCGGACAACATATTCGTGCACGGCTTTCTCACCGTGAACAACGGCGAGAAGATGAGCAAGAGCCGCGGCACCGGCCTGGACCCGCTCAAGTACCTGGGCCTGGGCATGAACCCGGAATGGCTGCGCTACTACCTGGCGGCCAAGCTCAACGGCCGCAACGAGGACATCGACTTCAACCCGCAGGACTTCATGGCCCGGGTCAACAGCGACCTGGTCGGCAAGTTCGTCAACATCGCGTCGCGCGCGGCGGGCTTCATCGCCAAGCGCTTTGGCGGCCAGCTCGGCACGGTCAGCGCGGACGGGCAGGCGCTGCTGGACGCGCTGCGCGCACAGGCGTCCACCATCTTCGACGCCTTCGAGAAACGCGACACCGCACGCGCCCTGCGCGATGTCATGCTGCTGGCCGACCGCGTGAATGAATACGTGGACGCCAACAAGCCCTGGGAACTGGCCAAGCAGGACGGACAGGACGCGCGCCTGCAGGACGTCTGCACCACCTGCATCGAGGCCTTCCGCCTGCTCTGCATCTACCTCAAGCCGGTGCTGCCGGCGCTCGCGGCGCAGGTGGAGTCCTTCCTCCAGCTCCCCGCCCCGCTCGGCGCGGCCGACGCGCAGACGCTGCTGGGTGCGGGCCACCGCATCGGCGCCTACCAGCACCTGCTGCAGCGCGTGGAAGTGAAGCAGCTCGACGCGCTGTTCGAGCCGCCCGCCGCGCCCGAAGCCAAGGCCGAGGCCGCCCTGCCCGGCGGAGAGGCGCTGGCGCCGGGCATCACCATCGACGAGTTCGCGAAGATCGACCTGCGCATCGCGAAGATCGTGGCCTGCGAGAAGGTCGAGGGCTCCAGCAAGCTGCTGCGCCTGACGCTCGACGCCGGCGAGGGAAAGACCCGCAACGTGTTCAGCGGCATCGCCTCGGCCTACCAGCCCGCGCAACTGGTGGGCAAGCTCACCGTGCTGGTCGCCAACCTCGCGCCGCGCAAGATGAAGTTCGGCATCAGCGAAGGCATGGTGCTGGCCGCGAGCCACGCCGACGAAAAGGCCCACCCCGGCATCCACGTACTGGAGCCGTGGCCGGGCGCAACGCCGGGCATGCGGGTGCGTTGATGTGGAACACCCCCGAAGCGCCTGCGGCGCTTCCCCCTCAAGGGGGCGCACCCGGTTGCCTGGCAAGGCTGCGCACCTCACACGGCGTGTTTCATCAAGGGCGACGCTGAACCAGTCCCCGCGACACGCGAGGGACCTGTTCAGCGTCGCCTTAGCCGAAACTGTTGTTCAGCACCAGGTCGGCAAACACCTTGCCGCCCATCGAGATGTGGTCGCGCATCGCCTCCGCGGCGTTGTCGGCGTGGCCCTTCAGGATCCACTCCACCACCCGCTCGTGCTCGCGCTGTGAAGCGGCCAGGCGCCCGGGTTTCTCGAACATCTGCCCCCGGTAGGCGGCGATGCGCAGGCGCACCGTCTGCGCCTGCTCGACGATGAAGGGATTGCCGCTGGCACGGTAGATCACGTCGTGCAGCGCGGCATTGGCGAGCTGGTAGCCCGCCGCGTCGTCCACCTGGGCCTGCGCGGCCGTTCCGGCCAGCGCGTGCTGCAGTTCGTCGCGCAGCGCCGGGCCGATGCGCAGTGCGGCCAGCCGCGCCAGCACACCTTCCAGCTCGCCGAGCGCTTCCATCATCGCCACCAGTTCGTTCGCTCGCAGTTGGCGCACGTAGATGCCGGTGCGCGGAACGATGTCGACCAGCCCGCGCGCGCTTAGCACCAGCAGCGCCTCGCGCACCGGGGTGCGCGAGGTGTTGAAGCTCAGCGCCAGCGCTTTTTCGTCAATGGGCATGCCGGGCGACAGCGTGCCGTCATGGATGTCTTTTTCGAGCCGGGCGCGGATCTGGTCCTGCAGGCTGCCGGTGTCGAGGGTTTTCGCGGGTTGCATGGGTGCGGCTATATTAGCTAACCTTTCAGATATATCAATTCAATCATTTGGTACATCAATGTTGCCTACGCTCCAGATCGACGGCCCGGCCGCCTTCCTCACGCTGCGCCGCCCCCAGGCCGCGAACAAGCTCACGCCGGAGGACCTGCCGGAGCTGGTTCGCCTGCTGGAGACGGTGAACCGCGCGCCCGAGGTGCTGGTGCTGGTGCTGCGCTCAGAAGGCAAGTACTTCTGCAGCGGCTACGACATCTCGGAGGTGGCCTCCAGCCAGACCGAGGGCCGCAGCTTCGGCGACATGGTCGATGCGCTCGAGAACTGCCGTGCGGTCACCATCGCGGCGGTGCATGGCGGCGTCTTCGGCGGCGCCACCGATCTGGTGCTGGCCTGCGACTTCCGCGTGGGCGTGCGCAGCGCCGAGATGTTCATGCCCGCCGCGCGGCTCGGCCTGCACTACTACCAGAGCGGCATGCAGCGCTATGTGTCGCGGCTCGGGCTGGATACGGCCAAGCGGCTGTTCCTGACCGCCGAGAAGCTCGACGGCCCCGCCATGCGGGACTGCGGCTTTCTCACGCAACTGGTCGACGACGCCGCCGCGCTCGAGGCCGAAGTGCTGCGCCTGCGCGGCACGCTCGCCGGCATGGCGCCGCTGGCGCTGCTGGGCATGAAGAAGCACCTGAACCAGATCGCGCGCGGCACGGCCGACGCCGCTGCGATCCAGCGCGAGGTGCAGCGCTCCGTCGCTTCCGAAGACCTGGCCGAGGGCGGCCGCGCCTGGCGCGAGAAGCGACCGCCGGTCTTCAGGGGCCGCTGAGAGGCCGAGCCCGGCCTTCCCCCTGGACTCCCCACAAGCAACAGGAGACAAAGACATGAAGAAAGAACTTCGCGCCCTTTCATTCGCCGCCGCGGCGCTGCTCGCCTCGGCCTGCGCCGTGGCGGACAGCTACCCGACGCGGCCGATCACGCTGGTGGTGGGTTTCCCCGCCGGCGGCGGGGCCGACACGGTGGCGCGCATCGTGAGCGACAAGATGGCCAGGCTGCTCGGGCAGCCGATCGTCATCGACAACAGGCCGGGCGCCGGCACCACCATCGGATCGGACTTCGTGGCGCGCGCGGCGCCCGACGGCTACACGCTGCTGCTGGGCAGCGGCAACCTCTACGGCAGCGACCAGTTGCTCTACAAGGCCGTGAAGTACGACGGCGCCAGGAGCTTCGTGCCGATCTCGCGCTGGAGTTCGGCGCCGATGCTGCTCGCGGTCCACAAGGACATGAGCGCCCGGACCGTGCAGGACCTGATCGCCCAGGCGCGGCAGAACCCAGGCAGGCTGACCTATTCGTCCTCGGGCACCGGCGTGGTCACCCACCTTGCGGCGCTGTCGTTCGAAAAGGCCGCCGGCGTGAGCATGCTGCACGTGCCCTACAAGGGCGGCGCCCCGTCGATCCAGGCCGTCGCCGCGGGCGACGTGCAGCTCACCTTCGGCACGCCACCCTCGGTGCTGCCGATGGCCCAGGGGCAGAAGCTGCGCGTGCTGGCCGTCACCTCGGGCCAGCGCTCGCCGCTGTTTCCCGACCTGCCGAGCATCGGCGAGGCCGTGAAGGGCTACGACTACACCTTCTGGTTCGGCCTGTTCGCGCCGGCCGGCGTGCCGCCGGAGGTGGCGCAGAAGCTGTTCGACGCCAGCGTGGCGGCGCTGAACGACCCGGAGGTCAAGGCGCGGCTGGAGAAGTCGGGCAACGAATCGGCACCGTCGCAGTCGCTGGCCGAATTCCGCAGTTGGGCCGCGGCCGAAGGTGCGAAATCGAAGGAACTTACCCAGCGCTCGGGCGCCACCCTCGAATGACGCCGGGCATGCCAACGAGCGGCCCGCTGCAGGGCTTCACCGTCATCGACCTGACCCGCGTGCTCGCCGGCCCGTACTGCACGCTGCTGCTCGCCGACCTGGGCGCGCGCGTCATCAAGGTGGAGCAGCCGGGCCTGGGCGACGATGCGCGGCAGATCGGCCCCTTCGTCGAGGGCGACTCGGCCTACTTCATGTCGGTCAACCGCAACAAGGAGTCGATCGCGCTGGACCTGAAGGCGCCGGCCGACCGGGCGGTCTTCGAATCCTTGCTGGCCAAGGCCGATGTGCTGGTGGAGAACTTCCGCCCCGGCACCATGGAGAAGCTGGGCTACGACTGGCCGACGCTGCATGCGCGCTTTCCGCGGCTGGTGTTCACCTCGGTCTCGGGCTTCGGGCAGACCGGGCCGTACAGCAGGCGCCCCGCCTACGACATGGTGGTGCAGGCGATGGGCGGCATCATGAGCCTGACCGGCCACCCCGGCGCGCCGCCGACGCGCGTGGGCGTGTCGATCGGCGACCTGGGCGCCGGCCTGTACGCGGCCATCGGCACGCAGGCCGCGCTGCTGCAGCGCGGGCGCACCGGACTGGGCGACCGGGTCGACGTGGCGATGCTCGACTGCCAGGTCGCGCTGCTCGAGAACGCGATCTCGCGCATGGAGGCCGACGGCCGCGCGCCGGGGCCGATCGGCTCGCGGCATCCGTCGATCACCCCCTTCGACTTGTTCCGCGCTGCCGACGGCTGGTTCGTGATCGCAGCAGGCAACGACGCGCTGTTCCAGCGCCTGTGCACGGTGCTGGAGCTGCCGGCGCTGCAGGACGACCCGCGCTTTTCCACCAACCCGGCGCGCTGCCAGCACCACGAGGCGCTGAAACAGTTGCTGGAACAGCGCCTGGCATCGGCGACCTGCGCGCACTGGCAGGCACTGCTGATGCAGCACAACATTCCCACCGGCGGCTACAACGACGTGGCCGCGGTGGTGAAAGACCCGCAGGTGCGGGCGCGAGAGATGCTGGTGCAGGTGCGCACGCACAGCGGCCGGCCGCTCACGGTGGCAGGCAACCCGGTGCACGTGGGCGGGCACCGCACGCAGGTGCTGCGGCAGCCGCCACGGCTGGACCAGGACCGCGAGGCGATTCTGGCGGGATTGGCGGGATGACGCGCGCCACGGCCTGCCGCGGCCGCGCAGCCTCAGCTACGGCGCCGGACCATTCCGTAGATCACCAGCAGCACGATCGCGCCGACGACCGACGCGATCCAGCCGGCCGGCTGGCCCACGGCATACCAGCCCATGGCCTGGCCGACATAGCCGGCGATGAACGATCCCGCGATGCCCAGGATGATCGTCATGATCCAGCCCATGCTGTCATCACCCGGTTTGATCGCGCGTGCGATCAGCCCGACGATGAGGCCGACGATCAGGGTTCCGATGATGGACATGGCGCAGTTCCTTTGAGTTGAAGCAGGAGGGCCGGGGATCTTCGGCCCGGACCCATGTTTATAAGAAGAGCCGCCCGGGCCTCTTGTGACCTGGTGTAAATGCTCAGCCGCCGCGCTGGGCCTCCGACTGCGGGTCGAGCGTGCTGCCGGTGCGCAGCACCCGGCCGTCGGGCCCGAAGGTGGCACTGAACACCATCGGGGTGTTGGGCGGCTCCAGGTAGCGCCAGTCCCACACCGTCTCGCCGATGCGGGCGAAAGGCGTGTCCTTCATGGGCCGGCCGAGCCGCCGCCGCACCTCGTCGGCCGCCATGCCGGGCTGGATCGCGGCGAAGTTGGCGGGCGTGAGCACCTGGCGCAGGGCGCTCATGCGGCCGTCGGGGCCGATGGTGATCATGTAGTTGCGCTGCCCGGCGGGCTGGCGGTTGTATTCGAAGGTGCGCGCGCCGTCGGCCTCGGGCCAGATGCGCTCGGGCTCGCCGAAGGCGCGGCGCACGTCGGCTTCGGTGGAAACGCCCTCCTCCAGCGCCCGGATGCGATCGCCGTCGCAGCCGGCCAGCCAGAGCACCAGGGCCAGAAGCGCCGCATGTGCCGCCTGCGCCCCGCCTCGCCAGACCGCCTTCATATCCCATCCCCGGTAAAATCGAGGGTTCCACGATAGCAGCCTGCCATGTCCTTCTTCAACCGCCCGCACTACACCTCCGACGCCACGCAGTTCATCCAGCAGCTCAAGCAGCAGAGGCCGACGCTGGAGGCCGAACAGCGCGCCGGCCGGGCCCTGCTGTGGGACAAGAACGTGGACCGCAGCGCCTCGCGCGAATTCCGCGCCGGCGACGTGCCGCAGAAACCCTACGTCTACCAGACCGACGCCGGCTGATTTTGAAGAAAAAGCAGCTATAGCCCAGGTAGCACCTGGGTTTTTAGCTACATTTTCTATAGCACCCACCCGATGTCTTCCGACGCGCAGGCCGATGCGGCCCTCGACGCCGCCCCCGCCGCGGGCAGCCTGCCGGACGTGGTGGACCAGGTGGCGCTGGCCCGCCTCTATGGCGAGCCGCTGTTCGCGCTGCCGACCGACCTGTACATCCCCCCCGACGCGCTGGAGGTGTTCCTTGAGGCTTTCGAAGGCCCGCTGGACCTGCTGCTCTACCTGATCCGCAAGCAGAACTTCAACATCCTCGACATTCCGATGGCCGGGCTGACGCGGCAGTACCTCTCCTACGTGGACGAGATCCGCAGCCGCAACCTGGAGCTGGCGGCCGAGTACCTGCTGATGGCGGCGATGCTGATCGAGATCAAGTCGCGCATGCTGCTGCCGCCCAAGAAGGCGGCCGAGGGCGAGGAGCCGGAAGACCCGCGCGCCGAGCTGGTGCGCCGCCTGCTCGAGTACGAGCAGATGAAGCTCTCGGCCGCGCGCCTGAACGAAATGCCGCAGCTCGGCCGCGACTTCCTCAAGGCCCAGGTCTACATCGAGCAGAGCCTGCAGCCGCGCTTCCCCGACGTGGAGCTGGCCGACCTGCAGGCCGCCTGGCGCGACATCCTCAAGCGCGCCAAGCTGGTGCAGCACCACAAGATCACGCGCGAGGAACTCAGCGTGCGGGAATACATGAGCATGGTGCTCAAGACGCTGCAGGGCCGGCGCTTCGTCGAGTTCGAGGAACTGTTCCAGCCCGAAAAGGGCGCCACCGTGCTGGTCGTCACCTTCATCGCGCTGCTGGAACTGGCCAAGGAAACCCTGATCGAAATCACCCAGGCCGAGGCGTTCGCGCCGATCTACGTGCGCCTGGCATTCACCCCGGCATGAAAACCGGCCGCGGCACAGCAGCCGGCCCCCCGCGAGCATGAGCACCACCCATTTCGACGTCCTGATCGTCGGCAGCGGCCTCGCCGGCCTGTCCGCCGCGCTCCACCTGGCCCCGCGCCACCGCGTCGCGGTGCTGACCAAGGGCGCGCTCGCCGACGGCGCCAGCCAGTGGGCGCAGGGCGGCATCGCCGCCGTGCTGGCCGAGGGCGACAGCGTGGAGCAGCACCTGCAGGACACGCTGGTCGCCGGCGCCGGCTTGTGCGACGCGGCCGCGGCGCGCTTCGTGGTCGGGCAGGCACCCGCTGCCATCGCCTGGCTGGAGGCGCTGGGCGTGCCCTTCACGCGCGAAGACGGCGCGCTGCACCTCACGCGCGAGGGCGGCCACAGCCAGCGCCGCATCGTGCATGCCGCCGACGCCACCGGCGCGGCCGTGCAGCGCACCCTGATCGAGCGGGTGCGCGCCACGCCCGGCATCACCCTGCTCGAAGGCCATGTGCTGGTGGACCTGGTCACCGAGACCACCACCGGGTGCGGCCGCCGCTGCGTCGGCCTGCATGCGCTCGACACCGCCCGCGACCGGGTCGCCACCTTCGGCGCCGGCCAGGTCGTGCTGGCCACCGGCGGCGCCGGCAAGGTCTACCTCTACACCAGCAACCCCGACAGCGCCACCGGCGACGGCATTGCCGCGGCCTGGCGTGCCGGCTGCCGCGTGGCCAACATGGAATTCATGCAGTTCCACCCGACCTGCCTGCACCACCCGCAGGCCAAGTCCTTCCTGATCAGCGAGGCGCTGCGCGGCGAAGGCGGGCAACTGAAGCTGCCCGACGGCACCCGCTTCATGCCCCGGCACGACCCGCGCGCCGAGCTGGCGCCGCGCGACGTCGTCGCCCGCGCCATCGACTTCGAGATGAAGAAGCACGGCCTGGACTGCGTCCACCTCGACATCTCGCACCAGAGCCCGGCCTTCCTGCACGAGCACTTTCCGACCATCCTGGCGCGCTGCGCGGCGCTGGGCATCGACATCACCAGGCAGCCGATCCCCGTGGTGCCGGCCGCCCACTACACCTGCGGCGGCGTGCAGACCGACCTGGACGGCCGCACCGGCCTGGCCGGCCTCTACGCCATCGGCGAGACCGCCTGCACCGGCCTGCACGGCGCCAACCGGCTGGCCAGCAATTCGCTGCTCGAATGCATGGTGTTCGCCCGCGCGGCCGCCGCCGCCATCGATGCGGCGCCCGCTGCGGCCCCGCCCGCGTTGCGCCCCTGGGACGACAGCCGCGTGACCGACGCCGACGAGGCCGTGGTCATCTCGCACAACTGGGACGAACTGCGCCGCTTCATGTGGGACTACGTGGGCATCGTGCGCACCGACAAGCGGCTGGAGCGCGCCGCGCACCGCATCGCGCTGCTGCAGGCCGAGATCGACGAGTTCTATGCCCACTTCCATGTCAGCCGCGACCTGCTGGAGCTGCGCAACCTGGTGCAGGTGGCCGGGCTGATCGTGCGCTCGGCCCAGGCGCGGCGCGAAAGCCGCGGCCTGCACTTCAGCCGCGACCATCCAGCCACGGCCGACACGGCCGTGCCCACCGTTCTCACGCCCTGACCGCCATGGCCTACAGCGTCAAGGAAATCTTCTACACCCTGCAGGGCGAAGGCGGCCAGGCCGGCATGCCCGCGGTGTTCTGCCGCTTTGCCGGCTGCAACCTCTGGAGCGGCCGCGAGGAAGACCGCGCCAGCGCCATCTGCCGCTTCTGCGATACCGACTTCGTCGGCACCGACGGCACGCTGGGCGGCAAGTTCACCGACGCCGCCGCACTGGCGGCGCGGATCGCCGCGCAATGGCCGCGGCGCGACCGAGCGCACCGCCTGGTCGTGCTGACCGGCGGCGAGCCGCTGCTGCAGGTCGACGCCGCGCTGGTCGATGCGCTGCATGCCGAGGGCTTTCGCATCGCCGTGGAAAGCAACGGCACGCTGGCCGCGCCCAAGGGCATCGACTGGCTCTGCATCAGCCCCAAGGCCGGCGCGCCCTGGGTGCAGAAGCGCGGCCAGGAACTGAAGCTGGTCTGGCCGCAGCCGGGCTTCGACCTGGACGCGCTGGAGGCCGGCACCGACTTCACCCACCGCTTCCTGCAGCCCATGGACGGCCCCGCGCAGGCCGCGAACATCGCGCATTGCATCGCCACCTGCATGCAGCGCCCGGCCTGGCGGCTGAGCCTGCAGACGCACAAGCTCACCGGCATTCGTTAGAAGTCGGCCTGGTCTTTCAGGTAGAGCGGGTCATACGGCCCTGACGGCAGGCCCGTGCCCTTGCCAAATACCGCGATGGCATTGGCCTGCTGCGCCAAGGGAATGTAGTTGGGCGCAACCCTCTCGACCGCCGCGACGATTGCCGCGGCGATAAGCCCGGCGACTCCTCCGCTCTGGTTGTTCTGCGGCTGATAGACCAGCTTCTGCTTGTTGCTCCACAGGGTTTCGCCGGACTTGGTGCTCTTGAGTGCGTACGAGAGCTCGACCGTCACGGTGGTTGACAGGACGATGTACTGCGCATCCCATCGCTCGATCGAGATGTACATGATGGAATCCGCGCCGAAGATTTGACCCAATCGCGCGGGATCGCCTTCATGCACCATGTTCGCATCGTTGAGGCCGTCTTCCTCCATCACCGACTTGACGAGATGGACTGGGAAAACGTAGTAACCCCGTTCCGCGATGGGTCGCACGATGGTCGAAAGGAAGTAGTCGGGCGCATTGACTTCCACGCTTCGATTGACTGTGGGCACCACCAGAATGGAGCGGGGATTCTCCGTCCGCAACTGGGTGTAGTCCGTTTTCTTGGGAGGCGCGGTAGCCGCGCAGCCAACGAGTGCCAGTGCGGCACTGAGCAGGAATGAAGCCCGCAGGAGTCTAGATATCGTTTTCACTGTGTACTGGCCTGTGCATTGGCGGTTTTCCCGGCGGTCTTGGTCATGGTGTCCATCAACACGGTGGATTCAGGCCACGTCGCCTTCTCCTTGGCGAAGTACTCCATGCTCTCTTTCGATTTGCCCTGCTGCAGCAGCAGGAATCCATATTCGGCATAGACCCCGGGCGGAACGATGCGCTTGGCTTGTTCCGCCGCGGCAATGGTCTGCTGCAGCGAGGCGGCAAACTCGCTGGCCTTGGCCGGGTCCTTGTAGTACGAATACATGGCCCCCTCATAGCTGCCCCAGTGGTACTTCTGCTGCGCGGCACAGCCGGTCAGCAGCAGCGCCGCAAGGCCCAATGCCCAGGTACAGCTTCGCATCACCGAGCCCCCCCGGAGACGGTCACGCCACGGGATTCGCCATTGCTGACAAACAACTTTTCGGAATGCAGCACGGCATTGCCGCTGCGCACCTCGACCAGGTGCACGCCTTCCTCCACCCGCAAGGTCTGAGGCGTGCCGTTGAACTGGCTGGCGGCACCCATGGCCAGGCCGTCTACAAACAAGGTGGCACCCTCGGGCGCGCCTTTGACGAAAATTGCGGGGCGGGGAGAACCCGTCCTGACGCTCGTCTCTGGCATGGCACAGGCCGTCAACACGGCGGCCATCATGAACAGGGCTATGCGTCGCATGGCGCTCACTCCTTCCACTCGCTGATGAATACGGAAGACAGATCCGCGGCGCTCACGGCACCTGAGGTGACCTCCGCCACTGCGCCTTCATTGCTTTCGCTGTCGCCGAACAGGCTCACGACCCTCGCTTTGCCCACGGGCGTGGCCGGCAGCGTGATGGCAAAGCCGGTCTGGGCGCTCTTCACGGTTTCACCCTGGCGCAGGATGGCCAGGTTGTCCCCGACCTTCAGCCCCTGTTTGGTTCCGCCCGAGATGAAGATCTGCTTGCCGGCCACACGCAGGATGTCGGTACGCCAGGGACGCTCCTCCAACTTGCTGATCAGCGCGTTCTGCACGTCGGAGATGGCCGCGGCAATGGCACGGTCGTTCAGTGATCCGTCATAGTCGGCCTTGCTGCCGAAACCGGCTACGGACCCGGACTCGGTGCTCGCCTCTCCGGTGCCAGTGGCGGCGAAGAAGGCCAGTCCGGTCTTGGGGTCGACCAGGCGAATCTCCACTTTTGCCCGCGCGGTCTGCACTTTCGTCGCGCTCAGAAAGCCGGATTGTCCCGAGGTGCTGCGCCCGAACTCCGTGACGGAGCCCAACAGAAGTGCATCCACCCCAACGAGGCCGCCATCCTTCAGAATCGCCTGCTCTGCCTGGATCTTGCTGATGTCAGGACGCTCGAACACCAGGAACTTCTGGGAGGACACGAGCCGGCTGGACAGCATGTCGGAGGCCTGCTTGCCCAGGGGATCGAGACTGGCATCCGTCTGCAGCGTGCGGCCATAGCGTGTCTCGTTGGAGAAGCGGCCAATGGCGACCTTGCGCTTGAGCGCCTTCGCCGCCGGCTGCAAAGCCAGCTTCTGCGCATCGATCTGCTGTGTACGTGAAACCGGGGGCTCCACCGGTTGCTGGGGAGTGCTCGGGACTGCGCACCCCGCAAGAAACGCTGGTATGAGAACAACCAATAGACGGCTTGGGTTCATCTCTGCAACAAGAAGTTAGAAAAAGTATTAAATGTAAATCATACCTTCATGAGCTTGCACAGCCGAAGTCGCAAGCTCTGTGGGCGGGGCCGGCGCGAAGGCGAAGAGGGCTTTATGCTCAGCACCGTTCGTGACCTGCCAGCGGCGCCGACAATGGCGCGCCTTCCCGGCGGGTTCATCCGTTTTCAGCAGCGATGCGCGCGCCGCATCGCTGTGCCCCAGCGTCCTCCCCCATGCAGTTCACCGTCCGCCAACGTTTCTTCTTCGACGCCGCCCACACGCTGGAGCGCGAGATCGAAGTCGAAGGCAGCCGCCGCATCCACGGCCACACCTACTACGCGGAGATCGCCGTCAGCGGCCCGCGCCATCCTGACAGCGGCATGGTGATCGACCTGGGCCATCTGCGCCTGCGGCTGGCCGCGCTGCGCGAGCGGCTGGACCACCATCTGCTGGACGAAGTCCCCGGCCTGGGCACGCCCACGCTGGAGAACCTGTGCCTGTTCATCGCCCGCTCGCTGCAGGACCTGCAGCCGCCGCTGTCGCAGGTACGCGTCTGGCGCGACTCGGTCGGCGACGGCTGCGCGCTGGACCTGTAGCCCCAACCCAATTCCATTCAGGAGAAGAGTGCCATGCCCCATCTGACCGTCGAATACTCCCGCAACCTCGCCGGCCTGCCCGAGCGGGAACTGCTGCGCGCGCTGAACGAAGCGGTCACCGCCCACCCCGAGATCGCGGACGAATCCGACCTGAAGTCGCGCCTGGTGGTGCATGACACGTTCCAGGTCGGCACGGCGCCCAATGCGCGCGCCTTCGTGCACGCCCGGCTGGCCCTGCTCTCGGGGCGCACGCCGGAGGCCAAGCGCGAGCTGTCGCACCTGGTGGCCGGCGTGCTGCGGCGGCAGCTGCCGCGGCCCGCGGGGCTGCAGGTGGCGCTGAGCGTGGAGATCGTCGACATGGACCGCCCGTCCTACGTCAAGGAAATGCTGCCCGCGGCCGACTGACTGATTCCATCACCAAGAGAGGCAAGCCCGATGTACCGCACCCTGCTCAAATCCAAGATCCACCGCGCCACCGTCACCGATTGCGAACTGCATTACGAAGGCTCCTGCGCCATCGACCAGGACCTGCTCGACGCCGCCAACCTGGCCGAGAACGAGCAGGTGCACATCTGGAACATCAACAACGGCGAGCGCTTCGTCACCTACGCCATCCGCGGCGAGCGCGGCAGCGGCATCATCTCGGTCAATGGCTCGGCGGCACGCCGCGCCGCCGTGGGCGACCTGCTGATCATCGCGGCCTTCGCCCAGGTGGCCGAGGAGCGCGTGGCGGGCTTCACCCCCCGCCTGGTGTTCGTCGACGCGGCCAACCGCATCCAGGAAGAGCGCGCCCACATCCCGGTACAGGGCGCGTCGGTGTGAGGCTGGTGCGCTCGGTTTGCAGCAAGCTCCGATCCTCCGGCCTGCTGTTGCAGGAAGCGACGAGCGCACTATGTCGGATCGAGCACGCCCATGGCCTGCAATGCCTGCCTCAACTCGGATTCCAAGCCTTGGAATGCCACCAGCTGGCGCAGACGATGCAGCGCCACCTGCTCACCCAACGCGCCCAGTCTTGCATGCACGGTCGCAAGCGGCCTGCGTCGTCCACCTGCATGGCTTGCTCTGAAGGCGGCCTCCAGGCAAGCCTTGGGGTCAGCCAGCCTTTCGGCAGCCTTGGCCGAAGCCGGCAGGCCCAAGGCCTTGTCATCCAGCGTCGTGCCCAAGGCCTGCCGCAAAGCAGCGCCATCGCAGACGAGCCACGATTCGGTGGTTTGCACCGGGATGACCGCGACGCTCTGGCAGACGCGCTGATCAAACGCCCCGCGCAGCCTGTCGAGCGCGGGCTGCACACGCTCTTGCCTGGCCTTGATCGCATCACCATCCGCATCGGCATGTACGAACAAGAGCGACCATGCACCTTGCGCATGGCGTGCGGCAGAAAGAACGCGCTCAGCCCTGCGCTCAGTTTTTGACTCTTGCGTATCCGACAGCATCAGGATTTCGTCATTGATTTCCACGGGGCGTGGCGACTCTGCGCACACCTGCCCGCACAGCCGCCGCAATATCGGGCCCAGAAAACGTTGGTCGGTGCGGCCTTCGGCATACAGCGCCAGTCCCAGGTAGTGCATGGTCTAGCCTTCCGCGACCACGGTTCCAAGGACCTTGTCCACCTCCAGCCTGGAGACATGCCCCTGTGGCACGTGGGCTGCGTCAAAGAGATCGGCCTGCACTCGGGAGCGTGGGTCCACCACCGGACGCAGCCGCGTCTTGCGCCGCAGTTCCTTGCGGGCGGGATCGCTGACGGTGGCCGTGTCGGCGAAGAGGATTTCGGCATCGAGCGCTTGACGGTCTTCGCCGGCCTCCAGCAGTGCGGAAAGCACCACGGGCGAATGGCTGTTCAGCAATAGCTGGCACAGCGGCGCAGCCGGCCCCTCCACTGCCTCGAAATTTGCCGGCGTCGACACCATTTCATTCAAGCTGCGCACGAGTTGCCTCACGCGTCCCGGATGCACTCCGTTCTCAGGTTCCTCGAAACAGATCAGGCCCCGGTGTTTAGGGTCGTTCAGCAGCGTCAGCAAGGCCAGCACACGCAGGGTGCCATCGGAGATCACGCGCGACGAATAGGGCAGCCCGTCGCGCATGGTCAGCTCGATCCGGTATTCGCGGCTGGCGTCGTGCAATCCGGCATCGAGCTGGACGACGCCAGGAATCAGGCTGGCGAGTTCGCCGACGATGTCGCTCAGCACGCCGTTCGGGCGCTCGGCCGTCGCCGTCTCTGCCTTCAGGCGCGCCAGCACGGCGGCCAGATTGGCGCCGTCCACGTCGAGCACGTCGGACGCCGTTGCCGGCACGGGTTTGCGCAGCAGTGCAGGATCGAGTTGCAGCAGACGCCAATGGCGCATTTCCTCGCGCAGGGCGAACAGATGCGGAAACTCCGCATTCGTGATGCTGTAGAGCACCGTCGCTTCCGCCGCACTCGCTGGGCGGTTGCGCCCCTGCTTGCCATCCTGGTGGATGCTGAACGACAGGCCTTCGGGCAGCGTCTCGGTCGTCAGCCAGGGATTCTGGCGGTTGTATTTGAGGTAGGCATCCTTGAACGATCGGGTGGGCTTCTGCGCCTTGACCCACCGGTCATCCTTGCTCTTGATGGGATAGACCGCCTCACTGGCCACCTGCACGCGCTCCAGCCCGTTCTTGACCGCGCGCCGCTCCAACGTCACCTCATAGCGCATTCGAGTGTGAGAGAGACTGACCTCGCTGCCCCAAGGGTCGCGCACCAGGCGATCCACGATCACCTCTGCGGCCAGGAAAATCTGCTTGGCCCGGCCGCCCGAGGGAACCTGCCGGAAAAGCTCCAGCGGTTCGCCGCGCATGTCCTTCAACGCTTCGTTGACATCCTTGGTCGCCAGATTCGACAGCAGCTTGATGGCATCGAACAGGTTGCTCTTGCCCGCAGCATTGCTGCCCAGGATGACCGTGAATGGGCTGAAGCTGATGTCAAGATCCTCGAAAGTCTTGAAGCCATCTATTTGCAGGCGCGTCAGCATGACCGTTTCCTTTTCTTTCGCAGAACGGGGATTGTCACCCGCACTGCGCCTGCAGCCACCCGCGCAGGCTGTTGACGAAGGCCCAGCCCTGCACGCGCGGCACGTCGGTGACGCGCAGCACGGCCTCGGTCATGCGGCCCTCGCGCAGCGCCACGGCGCGGCCGATGCCGGGCAGCAGGCCGCAGGCCAGCGGCGGGGTGATCCAGCGGCCGTCCAGCAGCGCGGCGACGTTGCCGAAGGTGCATTCGGTGATCTCGCCGGCCTCGTTCCAGAGCAGGGTGTCGAAGACGCCCGGCGCGGTGGGTGCGAAGACGGCGTAGTGGGCGCGGCGCGTGGTCTTGTGGCGCACGAATTCGCTCTGCGCCTGCGCGAAGGCGCGCCCGGCGAGTTGCAGCCGCACCGGCTGCGGCGTGGGCGCCAGCGCGAAGGCCTCGGCGCGCGGCCGGCCCGCGGCGTCCAGCAGCAGGCGCGCGCGCCACAGGCCCTGTCTCTTATACACATCTAAAAGAGGGGGGGGGGGGGGGGGGGGGGGGGGGGGGGGGGGGGGGGGGGGGGGGG
>NZ_JAELTO010000149.1 GCF_016428875.1 Xylophilus sp. ASV27 | reverse complement strand
GTCGCCTTGCTGGCCGAGGCCGCCGCCTGCGCCGAGCGCGCCGGCATCGCGCCCGAGGTGCTGGTCGACGTGCTCGCCCAGGGCGGCGGTGGCGGCATCGCGCTGGAGCGGCTCAAGCCCTACCTGCTGGAGCGCGACCCCTCCGGCCTGCGCTTTGCCATGGCCAATGCGCAGAAGGACCTGGGCTACTACACCGCCATGGCAGGCGACAGCGGCGCCGCCCGCGCCATTGCCGACAGCGTGCACCAGACCTACGCCCGCGCCGCCACCCAGGGCGGCCCGCAGGCGCTGGTGCCGGAGCTGGTGGGCCTGCTGGCGCGCGGTGGGGCTGCGGCTTGAGATGCTCTGTTATTGATAGCTCAAAGCCCAGGTGATTCCTGGGCTTCAGGCATTTTTCATTCAAATTCCCGGCCTCCGGGGCCTGTCCGCAGGAATCTTGGCAAGAATCGGCCCGACATGCCTGAAATCGCCAATGGCATCAAGGGCTTGCGCGCCTCACTTGGTTGGCGATGCACGGTGCAGGCCCCGTTGAGCCACCGCCCTCAATCCACCGCAAACGCCACCCGCGGCGCCACCGCGCACATCAGCTCATAGCCCAGGGTCCCCGCCGCCTGCGCCACCTCGTCGATCGGCAGCACCGCGCCGTTCGCGGCGCGGCCCCAGAGCGTGACCTCGGCGCCGAAGCCGGCGTCGGGCACGGGGGTCAGGTCGATGCCCACCATGTCCATGCTGACCCGGCCCAGCAGGCGGGTGCGCATGCCGTTGACCAGCACCGGCGTGCCGGTGTCGCAGTGGCGCGGGTAGCCGTCGGCGTAGCCGCAGGCGGCCACGCCCACGCGCATCGGGGCCTCGGCGACGAAGCGCGATCCATAGCCCACGCTGGCGCCGGCATCGAGCTGCTGCACGCCGATCACGCGGGTGGCGAGCGTCATGGCGGACTGCAACTGCCAGTGCGCGGCGTCGTGTTCGGGGAAGTCGGGCGCGCTGCCGTACAGCGCGATGCCAGGGCGCACCCAGTCGGCCCGCACCCGCGGCCGGCCGGCGTGGCGCAACAGTGCCGCGCTGTTGCACAGGCTGCGCTCGCCCGGCAGGTCGGCGGTGGCGTCCTCGAAGGCGATCCACTGGTGGTCGATGCCGCGCGCGCCGTCGGCATCGCTGAAATGGGTCATGAACGAGATCTCGTCCACCTGCGGCAGCGCGCCCAGGCGCGCCCAGGCGGTGCGCAGGCGCTGCGGCGCGAAGCCGAGCCGGTTCATGCCGGAGTTCATCTTGAGAAACACGCGGTGCGGCTGCTGCGTCTTGTGCGCGGCCAGCATGTCGATCTGCTCGTCGCAGTGCACCGTGTGCCACAGGCCCAGGCGCGAGCACAGCTCCAGGTCGCGCGGCTCGAACACGCCCTCCAGCAGCAGGACCGGCCCGCGCCAGCCCAGCGCGCGCACCCGCTCGGCCTCGGCCAGGTCCAGCAGGGCAAAGCCGTCGGCCGCGCGCAGGCCCTCGAACACGCGCTCGATGCCGTGGCCGTAGGCGTTGGCCTTGACCACGGCCCAGACGCGGGCGTCGGGCGCGGCGCGGCGCATGCGCTCGAGGTTGTGGCGCAGGGCGCCGGTGTGGACGGTGGCGAGGATCGGGCGGGGCATGCGGCGCGGGGGTGGGAACGGGGCCCGCCATTCTGGCAGCGTCGCCCGCGGCACAAGGCTGGCCGGGCCGTCCGGACATCGGCTTTGCGGGCCGGGGCTGCGTGCTATAACCCGACCTCCCCGCAGCAAGACAGCCCGCACATCCACCCTCTTCGCCGGCGTACAGGCCGGCCAGTCAGCTATCGAATGAAGCGCGGTTTCTACACGATCATGTCGGCCCAGTTCTTTTCGTCGCTGGCCGACAATGCGCTCTTTGTGGCCGCGGTGGAGTTGTTGCGCTACGGCGGCGCCCCCGAATGGCAGCGCGCGGCCCTGGTGCCCATGTTCGCACTGTTCTACGTGGTGCTCGCCCCCTTCGTGGGCGCGTTCGCCGACGCCCTGCCCAAGGGCAAGGTGATGTTCTACAGCAATGCGATCAAGGTGGTGGGCTGCCTGATGATGCTGTTCGGCACGCACCCGCTCATGGCCTACGCCATCGTCGGCCTGGGCGCGGCGGCCTATTCGCCGGCCAAGTACGGCATCCTGACCGAGCTGCTGCCGGCCTCGCAATTGGTCAAGGCCAATGGCTGGATCGAGGGGCTGACCATCGCCTCCATCATCCTGGGCGTGCTGGTGGGCGGGCAACTGGTCGGGCGGCATGTCTCCGGCATGCTGCTGTCGATCGACTTCCCTGTGATCGACACCAGCGTGGACACGCCGGCCGAGGCCGCCATCCTGGCGCTGATCTTCGTCTACATGCTGGCGGCCTGGTTCAACACCCGCATACCGCACACCGGGGTGGAGATGCGGCCGCTGCGCAAGGACCCCTCGCGCAGCATCGCGCGCAATGCGCTGGAACTGCTGCCGGATTTCTGGAGCTGCAACTCGCGGCTCTGGCGCGACAAGCTGGGGCAGATCTCGCTGTCGACCACCACGCTGTTCTGGGGCGTCTCGGGCAACCTGCGCTACATCGTGCTGGCCTGGAGCGCCGCGGCGCTGGGCTACGGCACCACGCAGGCGTCTTCGCTGGTCGGGGTGGTGGCCATCGGCACGGCCGTCGGCGCGGTGCTGGCCTCCATGCGCATGCGGCTGGACGTGGCCACGCGCGTGATCCCGCTGGGCATCGCCATGGGCGTGCTGGTGATCGCCATGAATTTCATCACCAACGTCTGGGTGGCCGCGCCCTTCCTGATCCTGCTGGGCGGCATCGGCGGCTTCCTGGTGGTGCCGATGAACGCGCTGCTGCAGCACCGCGGCCACAACCTGATGGGCGCGGGCCGCTCCATCGCGGTGCAGAACTTCAACGAGCAGGCCTGCATCCTGGGCCTGGGCGCGTTCTACAGCATCTCCACCAAGTTCGGCGTGTCCGCCTTCGGCGCGATCACCGGCTTCGGGCTGGTCGTGGCGGGCGTGATGTGGCTGATCCTGCTGTGGAACCGGCGCAATGAGCGGGTGCACAAGGACGAGGTCGAGCACCTGCTGGCCATCGCGCGCCACGACGACCACCACTGATTCCGCCCGCCGCGCGCCCCCGGCGCGGCGCAGCGCGGCATGCCGGCGCAGCATCGGTCCCCTCCCCTTTTCTTCCCATGCCCACTTCCGTTTTCGCTGCCCTCGCGCTGATGCTCAACGCCTTCGTCTGGGGCGTGTCCTGGTGGCCGTTCCGGCGGCTCGAGGGCTTCGGGCTGCACCCGCTGTGGGCGACGGCGGCCATCTATGCGCTGGCGCTGGCCGGACTGCTGGCCTGGCGGCCGCAGGCGCTGCGGGCGCTGGCCCGGCACCGCGGGCTGTGGCTGCTGGCGCTGGCGGCGGGCATGTCCAACCTGTGCTTCAACTGGGGCGTGACGCGCGGCGACGTGGTGCGGGTGGTGCTGCTGTTCTACCTGATGCCGGTGTGGACGGTGCTGCTGGCCTGGCCGCTGCTGGGCGAGCGGCCGCGGCCCGCGGCGCTGGCGCGCATGGCGCTGGCCGTGGCCGGCGTGGTGGTGGTGCTGCGCACGCCGGGCATGCCCTGGCCCGTGCCCGAGAGCCTGGCCGACTGGCTGGGGCTGGTGGGCGGCCTCTGCTTCTCGCTCACCAACATCCAGTTGCGGCGCGTGCGCAGCGCCACCGACGAGAGCCGCATGGTCGCGATGTTCAGCGGCTGCATGGCCGTCTCCGCGCTGGCGGCCACCGGGGGGCTGCTGCTGGGCGAGATCGCGGCGCCGCCCCTGCCGGCGCCGGCCTGGATGCTCACGGCCCTGCTGCTGGCGCTGGCCTTCATTGCCGGCAACGCCGGCATGCAGTACGGCGCGGCGCGGCTGAGCGCCAACGCCACGGCGCTCATCATGCTGTCGGAGGTGGTGTTTGCCAGCCTGTCCGCGGTGGCGCTGGGCGCCGCGCAACTGGCGCCCCGTACCCTGGTGGGCGGCGCCATGGTGCTGCTGGCCGCGGCCTGGGCGGCGCTGGCGCGCCCTGTCGAGGGCGAAGCGGACGCGCGTTGCGCGCCGTGACAAATCCCGCTCCTGCCGGGTGCGAACGGCTGTACGGCGGCCCGCCGTCGGCATAGGATGCGTCGATCCTTCAAGGAGTCCCCATGCCCACGCTCTCAGACTTCAATGCCCAGTCCCTGGACGGCACGCCCGTTGCGCTCGGCCAGTACGCCGGCAAGGTGCTGCTGGTGGTCAACACCGCCAGCGCCTGCGGCTTCACGCCGCAGTTCGCCGGCCTGCAGGAGCTGCACAGGCGCTACGCGGAGCAGGGGCTGGTGGTGATCGGCTTTCCGTGCAACCAGTTCGGCAGCCAGGACCCGGGCAGCAATGCCGAGATCGGCGCGTTCTGCCAGAAGAACTACGGCGTGGACTTTCCCATGATGGCCAAGGTCGACGTCAACGGCGAGCAGGCGCACCCGCTGTTCCAGTGGCTCAAGAAAGAGGCCCCCGGCGTGCTGGGCAGCCAGGCGATCAAGTGGAACTTCACCAAGTTCCTGGTCGGCCGCGACGGCACGGTGCTCAAGCGCTATGGCTCGATGGACAAGCCCGAGAGCCTGAAGGCCGACATAGAAGCCGCGCTCGCGGCCTGACCTGGTCGCGCGCGCGACTGCCGCGGCCGGGCCAGTCGCTTCTGGGACTTCCTCGGCCCCGCCTGGGGTGGTGCAATCCGGCTCTGCGCAGCATACGCTGCACCCGCTTCACCCAACCAGGAGCCCCCCATGCTGGGAGACCATTCCGCCAAGACCCGCGACCTGCTGCAGCGCCTGCACGCCTTCTTCGACGAGCACATCTACCCCAACGAGGAGCGCTATGCGCGCGAACTCGACGCCATGCGCCGCGAGGGCGACCCGTGGCGCCACGTACCGGTGGTGGAAGAACTCAAGCCCATCGCCCGCAAGGCCGGCCTGTGGAACATGTTCCTGCCGCACGAGTACAAGGGCGTGCCCGGCATCTCCAACCTGGACTACGCGCCGCTGTGCGAGGTGATGGGCCGCGTCACCTGGTCGGGCGAGGTGTTCAACTGCTCCGCGCCGGACACCGGCAACATGGAGACCATCGAGCGCTATGGCACCGAGGCGCACAAGAAGCAGTGGCTGGACCCGCTGCTGGCCGGCGAGATCCGCTCGGCCTTCCTCATGACCGAGCCGGCCGTGGCCTCGTCCGACGCCACCAACATCCAGTGCTCCATCCGCCGCGAAGGCGACGAGTACGTGATCAACGGGCGCAAGTGGTTCTCCTCCGGCGCCGGCGTGCCGCACTGCAAGATCTTCATCGTCATGGGCAAGACCGACCCCGAGGCGCCGCGCCACCAGCAGCAGTCCATGGTGCTGGTGCCGCGCGACACGCCCGGCGTGACGGTGCTGCGCCCGATCAGCGTGTTCGGCTACGACGATGCGCCGCACGGCCACATGGAGATCCTGCTGGAGAACGTGCGCGTGCCGGTCTCCAACATCCTGCTGGGCGAAGGCCGCGGCTTCGAGATCGCTCAGGGCCGGCTCGGCCCGGGGCGCATCCACCACTGCATGCGCTCCATCGGCGCGGCCGAACGCGCGCTGGAACTGATGGTGGACCGGCTGCGCACCCGCATCGCCTTCGGCAAGCCGCTGTCGGAGCAGTCGATTTGGCACGAGCGCATCGCCGAGTCGCGCTGCATGATCGACCAGGCGCGCCTGCTGGTGCTCAACGCCGCCCACAAGATGGACACCCTGGGCAACAAGGCGGCCCAGGCCGAGATCGCCATGATCAAGGTCGTCGCCCCCAACATGTCCTGCAAGATCGTGGACTGGGCGATCCAGGCGTATGGCGGCGCCGGCGTGAGCCAGGACTCCTGGCTCGCCGAGTCCTATGCCAACCAGCGCACCGTGCGCATCGTCGACGGTCCGGACGAGGTGCACCGCAAAGCGATCGCCAAGCTGGAGCTGGCCAAGAGGAAGTAGGGCTCGCCCCCAGGCTGCGCGCTTCGCGTCTTCGCCCACTCCCTTCCGGGGGCAGCACCGCTGGACCGGCACAGCCGGATCCACGGTGTTCTGCGCATGGCCTGCCCGCAAGCCGCGCCGTGCTACCGTGCCGGCCATGACCGAACGCCAGCACGTGCCCGACCGCGACGCCATCGCCGCGCTCCCCGAATTCCCGCGCCTGGGCCTGGAGTCCATCCGGCTCGTGGCCAGCGCCGATGCGGCGCGCGCCGCCGAGGCCGAACTGCAAGGCGCCTGCGTGCTGGGCTTCGACACCGAATCCAGGCCCACCTTCGCGCGCGGCGAGGCCTCCGACGGCCCGCACGTGGCGCAGTTCGCCACCGCCACCACCGCCTGGGTGTTCCAGCTGCGCGACCCGGAATGCCTGCGCGTGGCGGCGGCGCTGCTGGAGTCGCCGGCGGTGCGCAAGGTCGGCTTCGGCCTGTCGGGCGACCTGCGGCAGTTGCGCGGCCGCCTCGGCGTGGAGCCGCAGGCGGTGCTCGACCTGGACACGGTGTTCCGCGAACGCGGCTGGCGCAAGGAGGTCGGCGTGAAGGCGGCCATCGCCATCCTGTTCGGCCAGCGCTTAGTCAAGTCCAAGAAGGTCGCGACCACCAACTGGGCCAATGCGCGCCTGACCGAATCGCAGATCGTCTACGCCGCCAACGACGCCTATGCGGCGATGCGGGTGTTCGAGGCGCTGGAGCGTCCGGCGCAGCGATAGCGCACGGCACGGGTCATTGGGCAGGAAGGTGGCGCCGCGAGGCGATTTTCAGGCAAAAAGTGCCTGTAGCCCATGTTGTACCAGGGCTTTGTGCTATAAAAAACGTAGCAAAACGGGCCCGGCAGTCTGCGGACAGCGCGTACGCGCGCCGAATCGCCGATGCGGCGCGGCTGCCCGCTTCATCGAAAGAACGCATAGCCCAGGCCGATCGCCGCCGCCAGCCCGGCCGCGTCGGCAAACAGCGCGCAGCCCAGCGCATGGCGCATGTTCTTCAGCCCCACGCTGCCGCCGTACACGGCCAGCACGTAGAAGGTGGTCTCGGTCGAGCCCTGGATGATGGCTGCGAGCCTGGCGGGGAACGAGTCGACGCCGTAGGCCTGCATCACGTCCACCATGAGCCCGCGCGCGCCCGCGCCCGACAGGATCTTCATCAGCCCCACCGGCAGCGCCGGCAGAAAGGCCGTGTCCCAGCCCAGCGCCGCCACGCCGCGGCCGATGCCGGCCAGCAGCCAGTCCATGCAGCCGGCGGCGCGGAACAGCGCGATGGCGCAGAGCATGCCGACCAGGTAGGGAATGATCTGCACCGCCACGCCAAAGCCTTCTTTTGCGCCTTCGACGAAGGTGTCGTACACCGGCACCCGGCGCCAGGCGCCGGCCACCAGGAAGGCCGTGACCAGCGCCAGGATGCAGAAGGCCCCGGCCAGGCCGGTGATGCGCGCCGCCTGCTCGGCCGGCAGTTGCGCCAGGCCGGCCAGCAGCGCCGCCAGCAGCGCCAGCACGCCGGCCAGCGGCAGCAGGAAGCGCGGCCGGTACAGCGGCAGGCGCTGGCACACCGCCACCGCCAGCAGCCCGGCCAGGCAGGAGGCGAAGGTGGCCAGCAGCGTCGGCAGCAGGACGTCGGCCGCGTTGAAGTGGGCCACGCCCTGGCGCAGCGCGATGCTCTGCCGGATGGCGATCACCGCCGTGGGGATGAGCGTGATGCCGGCGGTGTTGAGCACGACGAACAGGATCTGCGCATCGGTCGCGGTGCCCGGGCGCGGGTTGAGCGTTTCCAGCTCGCGCATCGCCTTCAGGCCCAGCGGCGTGGCGGCGTTGTCCAGGCCCAGCAGGTTGGCCGAGACGTTCATCGTCATCGCCCCCTGCGCCGGGTGCCCGGCCGGCACGCCCGGGAAC
>NZ_JAELTO010000148.1 GCF_016428875.1 Xylophilus sp. ASV27 | reverse complement strand
GGCATACCCCTTCTGCGCGATCTGCTCGCCCGGCCGCTGGATGCCGTGGGCCGGCCAGGCGTCTGCGCCGTCGTCCATCTCGGTGCCGCGGCTGACCGATTGCCAGTCGATGTTGATCGCCTCCTGAGGGATCGGCCGGCCCTCGGGCACGGCGAGGTAGGAGAACCGATGGTGGGCTTCGGAACGACGGTAGAGGTCGATGCGCATGGCGGAGGGGTGCTTTCGTCGAGGTCGGGTGGACACACCCGGCCCCACGGCAACGCTGCCGCAGGACCGGCCCAACCGCCTTTATCGCCCAGCGGCGGCAATATGACCAGCCCCAGGGGGCTGCCGGGCTTGTGCATCATCGGCGCATGACACTGCAATATCTGGATTTCGACTACAGCGAAGACGCGGAGGGCGCCGGCAGCTTCGACGCCATGGCCAGCACCACGCCGCAGCAGGCCGCGGCGGTGCAGGCCGAGGTGGCGCGGGTGCTGGGCTGGGCGCATGCCGCCTTCCCGCAGGCGCGCGGCCCGGTGGAAGAAGGCGGCGAATGGGACTACGAGCTGCGCGGCACGCGCGAGACCACGGCGGGCGAATCGTGGGAGTTCGATGCGCACAGCGCCCGCCTGACGGTGCTGCCCGGCGCCACGGCGACGGTGCGGCACACGGTGCATCTGGTCATCGGCGGCAGCGCGGCTTTCTGCGCGGCGCTGCGCGAGCGGTTCGGGCTGGAGTAGGGCGTGTGCAATCGAGCGCCGGCTTCGTCGGAACGACAGGAACGCCCGCGCTTTCGACGTTTTGCGCTCTGGCGCCTGCCAGCCGGTGCTCCTACGATTTCTTCACGGCGCGGCACCCCGGCCGCCAGGAGAAAAGTCATGAAGAAACCCGATATCCGCAATGTGCTGGTGCTGGGCGCCGGCAAGGTGGGCGGCACGGTGGCCGACATGCTGGCCGAATACCACGGCCTGCCGGTGACGCTGGCCGACCGCGTGGGCTGCGATGCCCCAGGCGGCGACGCGCTGGTGCGGCGCATCCCGCTGGACGTGGACGACGCCGGCGCGCTGGGCCGCGCGCTGGCCGCGCATTCCGTGGTGATCAACGCCCTGCCCTTCTTTCTGGCCGAGCGCGTGGCGGAGCAGGCCGCGCGGCACGGCGTGCACTACTTCGACCTGACCGAGGACGTGGCCGCGACCGCCGCCATCCGCGCGCTCGGCCGCACGGCGCGCTCGGCGCTGATGCCGCAGTGCGGGCTGGCGCCGGGGGTGATCGGCATGCTGGGCAGCCACCTGGCCGGGCAGTTCGACGAGTTGTACGACCTGCGGCTGCGCGTGGGCGCGCTGTCGCGCAACGCCACCAACGCCCTGCGCTACAACTTCACCTGGAGCATCGACGGCGTGATCAACGAGTACTGCCAGCCCTGCGACGCGATCGTCCACGGCCAGCGGGTCTCGGTGCGGCCGCTGGAGGGTTACGAAACCTTCACGCTCGACGCCCAGGCCTACGAGGCCTTCAACACCTCGGGCGGGCTGGGCACGCTGTGCGACACGCTGCAGGGACGGGTGCGCAACCTCGACTACAAGACGATCCGCTATCCGGGCCACCGCGATGCCATGGCCTTCCTGCTGCAGGACCTGCGCCTGATCGAGCGGCGCGACCTGCTGCGCCAGGTGCTGGAGCTGGCGGTGCCGCACAGCCGCGACGACGTGGTGGTGCTGCTGGCCTCGGCCAGCGGCCTGCGCGGCGGCCGCTTCGAGCAGGAGACCCGGGTGGCGCGCATCTTCGGCGCGCCCCTGCGCGGCGTGGCGCGCACCGCCATCGAGCTGAGCACCGCCGCCGGCGTGCTCGGCGCGCTGGAGCTGCTGCGCGCGGGGCGCCTGCCCGGCGCCGGCTTCATCGCGCAGGAGCAGGTGCCGCTGGACGCCTTCCTGGGCACCCGCGCGGGGCACCACTACGCCGGGCTCGGCATCGCCGCCGCCGCGCCGGCGGTGCCCGCCCCGCCCACACGAAAGGATGCGCGCCATGAGCCCCTTGTCGCCTGTGCTTGAACGCTGCGGCATCACGCCGCCGGAGGTCGCGGGCGGCAGCCTGACGGTGCATTCGCCCATCGACGGTGCGCGGATCGCGCAGATGCACGAGACGCCGGCGGCCGCCATGGCCGAGGTGATCGCGCGCTCGCGCGCGGCCTTCCTGCAGTGGCGGCTGGTGCCGGCGCCGGCGCGCGGCGAGCTGGTGCGGCTGTGGGGCGAGGAACTGCGCGCGGCCAAGGCGGACATCGGCCATGTGATCTCGGTCGAGGTCGGCAAGATCACCGAGGAAGGCCTGGGCGAGGTGCAGGAGGCGGTGGACATCTGCGAATTCGCCCTCGGCCTGTCGCGCCAGCTCTACGGCCGCACGATGGTGTCGGAGCGGCCCGGCCACCGCATGATGGAGCAGTACCACCCGCTGGGGCCGGTGGCGGTGATCACCGCTTTCAACTTCCCGAGCGCGGTGTTTGCGTGGAATACCGCCATCGCGCTGGTCTGCGGCGACCCGGTGATCTTCAAGCCCTCCGAGAAGGCCCCGCTGTCGGGCCTGGCGACCTTCAAGGCGCTGGAGCGCGCCATCGCGCGCTTTGGCGGCCGGGCGCCGGCCGGGCTTGCGCAGATCGTGCTGGGCGGCGCCGCGCTGGGCGAGGCGCTGGTGGACAGCCCGGAGGTGGCGCTGGTGTCGGCCACCGGCTCGACCCGCATGGGCCGCGCGGTGGGCGCGCGGGTGGCCGCGCGCTTCGGGCGGCGCATCCTGGAGCTGGGCGGCAACAACGCCATGGTGGTGACGCCGGCGGCGGACCTGGACATGGCGCTGCGCGCCATCCTGTTCAGCGCCGTGGGCACGGCCGGGCAGCGCTGCACCTCGCTGCGGCGGCTGATCGTGCAGCACGGCGTGAAGGAGGCGCTGCTGCAAAGACTGGTACGTGCCTACGCCGGCTTGCGCATCGGCCACCCGCTGGCGCCGGGCACCCTGGTCGGCCCGCTGATCGACGCGGCGGCCTTCCAGCGCATGCAAGCCGCCATCGACAGCGCCCGGGCGCAGGGCGGGCGCCTGCTGTGCGGCGGCGAGCGCGTGCTGGCCGCGGAGTACCCACAGGCCTTCTACGTGCGTCCGGCCATCGTCGACATGCCGGCGCAGACGGCGGTGGTGCGCGAGGAGACTTTCGCGCCCCTGCTCTACGTGCTGGGCTACGAGGAATTCGGGCAGGCGCTGCAACTGCACAACGCGGTGCCGCAGGGGCTGTCTTCGAGCATCTTCACCAACGACCTGCGCGAGGCCGAGGCTTTTCTGGGCGCCGCCGGCTCGGACTGCGGCATGGCCAACGTCAACATCGGGCCCAGCGGCGCGGAGATCGGCGGCGCCTTCGGCGGCGAGAAGGACAGCGGCGGCGACCGCGAGAGCGGCTCCGACGCCTGGAAGCAGTACATGCGGCGCACCACGAACACCATCAACCATTCGACCGAGCTGCCGCTGGCGCAGGGCATCCGCTTTGGCTGAAGGCCACAATAGCCGGCATGAAACTGGACGACACCGACCGGCACCTGCTGGGCCTGCTGCAGGCCAACGCGCGCGAGCCGGCCGCGACGCTGGCGCGCCGATTGAAGATAGCGCGCACCACCGTGGTGGCGCGCATTGCGCGGCTGGAACGCGAAGGCGTCATCGCCGGCTACGGCGTGCGCCTGGGCCGGCGCCTGGAGCAGGCCGCCGTGCGCGCCTACTGCGGCCTGAGCGTGAACGCGCGCAGCGCCGCGGCCGTGATCCGGGCGCTGGAGCGCCTGCCCGAGGTCGAGGAGGTCTCGGCCGTGAGCGGCCAGTTCGACTACGTGGTCGCCCTGCGCTGCGAGACGCCGGAGCAGCTCAACAGCCTGCTCGACCAGCTGGGCCAGATCGAGGGCGTGCACCAGACCCACACCTCGGTGGTGCTGAGCCGCAGCCTGGACCGCCGCAGCGCGGTCGGCGCGGCCCGGGACTGAAGCAAGCGCCCCCCGAAGGGCGGCTCACCCGCCCGCATGCGCCTGCACCAGGCATTCGCGGAACGCCTGCGCCGCGCGCGAGGGCTGCGGCGAGCGGCGCAGCATGCCGACGAACTGGCATTCGTAGCGCAGCCGCTGCGGCGCCACGGCCTGCATGCGGCCGCTGCGCTCGAAGGCCTCGGCGTAGTGCTCGGGCAGGAAGCCCAGGTAGCGCCCGGACAGGATCAGCGTGGCGATGGACTCCTGGTCGAAGCCGGTGGCCTTGCGCGGCAGGCGCGCGCCGTGGCTCAGCTCCATGTTGGGCGAGTGGTAGCCCAGGCCGGCGAAGCTCCAGGCGCGCAGGCCTTCCCAGTCCAGCGCGGCATGCTCGGCGCCGAACAGCGGGTGGGCCGCGCCGCAGTAGAGCTGCATCGACTCGGTGAACAGCGGGTCGTAGAGCAGGCTCTGCGAGTGCCGGTGCGCCGGGATGATGCCGACCTGGAAGCTGCCGTCGATCAGCCCGCGCTCGATGGCGTTGATCGAGGCCACGTGCATCTGCAGCCCGACCTCGGGCGCGCGCGCGGCGAAGAGCGCGATCGCCTCGCCGATGCGCGCCTGCGGGTTGCTGGCGGTCTTGTCGAACACCGCCACGGCCAGTTGCCCGCCCATGCGCTGGTGGATGTCGTCCACGCTGCCGCGAAACACCTCGACCGCGGCCAGCAGGCGCTCGGTTTCCTCATAGACGCGCTGGCCCTCGGCGGTCAGCGCGAAGCCGGCGCGGCCGCGCCGGCACAGCACCAGGCCCAGGCGGGTTTCCAGGTCCTTGACGTGGCGGCTGACGGTGGAGGTGCCGATGTTGAGCTCCAGCTCCGCCGCCGCCATGCCGCCGCAGTCGGCCACGCTCTTGAACACGCGCAGCAGCCGCAGGTCCATGTCGCTGAGCTGGCCCAGCACGGCGCGGCTCTTGCCGGTGGCGGGCGGCACGGCGGCGACGGGGGAGGCGCGCGGCGCGCGCTTTGCTTGCATGGAGTGCCAAGTGAAGATTGATATCGCTCCATTTTCATGACTATTGCGCCGGCCAACAATCCCCCACCGCTCCCCCTTTATCGACGCCCGCAGGACACCACCATGAGCACCATCGCCCCGCCCGCCCATGAACCGAAGGCCCCGGCCGTGCGCACCGACGCCGCCTGGCTCGATGCGCACTGGATGCCCTACACCGGCAACCGCAACTTCAAGGCCGACCCGCGGCTCATCGTGGCCGGCCAGGGCGCCTACTACACCGATGCCGACGGCCGCAAGATCTTCGACGGCCTCTCGGGCCTGTGGTGCTCGGGCCTGGGCCACGGCCGCCCGGAGATCACCGAGGCGGTGAGCCGGCAGATCGCCCGGCTCGACTATTCGCCCGCCTTCCAGTTCGGCCACCCGCTGTCCTTCGAACTGGCCAACAGGATCAAGGAGCTGACGCCGGCCGGCCTGGACTACGTGTTCTTCACCGGCTCGGGCTCGGAGGCCGCCGACACCTCGCTGAAGATGGCGCGCGCCTACTGGCGCACCAGGGGCCAGGCCGGCAAGACGCGCCTGATCGGCCGCGAGAAGGGCTACCACGGCGTGAACTTCGGCGGCATCTCGGTGGGCGGCATCGCGGCCAACCGCAAGCTGTTCGGCCAGGGCGTGGAGGCCGACCACCTGCCGCACACCCAGTTGGCGGGCAATGCCTTCAGCCGCGGCGAGCCCGCCGGCGGCGCCGAACTGGCCGAGCGCCTGCTGGACCTGATCGCGCTGCACGACGCCTCCACCATCGCGGCGGTGATCGTCGAGCCGTTCTCGGGCTCGGCCGGCGTGGTGATCCCGCCCAAGGGCTACCTGCGGCGCCTGCGCGAGATCTGCACGCAGCACGACATCCTGCTGATCTTCGACGAGGTGATCACCGGCTTCGGCCGCTGCGGCGCGCTCACCGGGGCCGAGGCGTTCGGCGTGACGCCCGACATCATGAACGTCGCCAAGCAGGTCACCAACGGCGCCCAGCCGCTGGGCGCGGTGATTGCCAGGAAGGAGATCTACGACACCTTCATGGCGGCGGGCGGCCCCGACTACATGCTGGAGTTCCCGCACGGCTACACCTATGGCGCGCACCCGGTGGCCTGCGCCGCCGGCCTGGCCGCGCTCGACGTGCTGGTGAAGGAAGACATGCCCGGCCGCGTCAAGGCGCTGGCGCCGCACTTCGAGTCCGCGGTGCACGGCCTCAAGGGCAGCCGGCACGTGGCCGACATCCGCAACTACGGCCTGGCCGCCGGCATCACCCTGGCCCCGCTGCCCGGCGAGCCGGCCCGGCGCCCCTATGAAGTGGCCATGGCCTGCTGGAAGAAGGGCTTCTACGTGCGCTACGGCGGCGACACCATCCAGCTCGCGCCGCCCTTCATCGCCGAGCGCGCCGAGATCGACCGGCTGGTGAACGCGCTGGGCGACGCGCTGGCCGAGACGGCCTAGAAAGCCCCGCCTTGGCCCCTCTGCCTCTGGCAGGGGGAGTCGGAGCCTGCCCGGCTGGAGTTTCGAATGAAAAGTGGCCGAAGCCCAGGTAATACCTGGGCTTCGTGCTATTTATTTAATAGCAAATGAGGCACTCGCCTCGCCCATGCGCGCCTCCAGCCGGGCCTTTGCCGAGGGCCGCGCCTCGCCGGCTGACGGGGATCACGGCGGCACCGCTCAGGGCTTCTTCGGCTCCTGGCCGAAGATGCGGCGCAGCGTGTCGCCCACGCGCGCGCCGATGGCCGTGCCCACGCCGGGCGCGACCGCCGTGCCCACGGCGGCGCCGGCCAGCGCGGCGTCGGACAGCGACAGCGTGGGGTCGTCCAGCGTGCCGCCGAACTCCAGCGGCACGCCGACCACGCCGTCCACCAGGTCCACCGCCACGTGCCCGCGGACGCGGCGGTTCTGCAGCACCGCGTCGCCGCGCGCGCTGAGCACGCCGGAGCTGGCCTTGAGGTCGCTGTAGCGCACGATCAGGCCGGCGCTGTCGTTCTGCGTTTCCACGATGCCGGCGATGCGGTCCAGCCGGGTGGTGCCGCCGCGGTGGGTGCCGGCGCTCTTCACGGCGGCGGCCAGGTCGAACTTGAGCAGCGTGGCCGGCGCCAGGGTGAAGCGGGTGCGCGTGTGCAGCGAGCGCAGCAGCGCGCCCAGGTCGGCGCCCTGCGCCTGCAGCTCGGTCTGGCCGCTGGCGCGGCCGGCCACGGCGGACTGGCGCTCGAACGCGGCGAGCAGGGCCACCACGTCCATGTCCTGGAACTCGATGCTGCCGGTGAGCGCGTAGCCGCCGCCCTCGGTCTGCAGCGCGAGCATGCCGGTTTCGGTGCGGCCGGCGGCGTGCAGCTCGGCCTGCCAGCGGTCGTCCTGGCCCTGCCGCGTGAGCAGCAGCCGGGTGTCGGTGGGCGCGCCGCTGCGCACCAGCGTGGCACGGCGGGGCCGCCAGCCCGGGTCGAAGTCGGCCTCGCCCGCATAGGCCAGCGCGCGGCCCTGGATCGACACCCAGCGCAGGTTGCGCCATTCGGCGTGCGCCACGGGAATGTCGGCGATCTGCAAGGGGCCGCCGGCGTCCGGCGCCGCGCCCCCGGCCACCTTCAGGCGGGCAAACAGCGGCTGCGGCAGCGCGGCGTCGTCCAGCTCCAGCCGCGTGATGGCGATGCGCCGCCGCAGCAGCGCGGAGCCGTCCAGATCGGCCGCGATCCGCGCGATGGTCGCCGGCGGCACGCCGTCCACCTTCGCATCGGCCTTCACGTTCTCCAACACCACCCGCGGATGCGGCAGCAGGCGCCAGTGCAGCCCGCCCACGGTGACCGGCACGCCCAGGGCGGCGCTGGCGCGCTCGCCCGCGCGCTGCGCCAGTTGCGCGTCCGACGGCACCCACAGCGCCACCGCCGCCGCGCCCACCACCAGCAGCGCGGCCACGGTCCCCAGCGCGGTCCACCAAGCTCTTTTGCCCTGCATTGCATCTCCCCGTTCAGCCGGCAGGAGGCCGGCAGTCGAAGTTACCCCAGTTATCCCTACACTGCGCAGATTTCACAACCCTTCACACACCAGGAGCCCCGCCGTGTCCGAACCCTTCTTTCCCCGCTGGCGCGAGGTGTCCCCGGCCGAAGGCGCCGTGGTGGCGCCCGACGAGCGCCTGCCCTGGCCGCAGACCGGCGCCATGGGGCTGCAGCACGTGGTGGCCATGTTCGGCTCGACCGTGCTGGCGCCGATCCTGATGGGCTTCAACCCCAACATCGCGATCCTGATGAGCGGCATCGGTACGCTGATCTTCTTCGTGCTCACGCGCGGCCGGGTGCCGAGCTACCTC
>NZ_JAELTO010000147.1 GCF_016428875.1 Xylophilus sp. ASV27 | reverse complement strand
CCCCCCCCCCCCCCCCCCCCCCCCCCCCCCCCCCCCCCCCCCCCCCCCCCTTTTTAGATGTGTATAAGAGACAGGCGCCAGCCCCACGGCCACGCCCGTGGCCTGGGCCCCCAGCGCCGGCGACAGGCTGCCCGCCGCCACCGCCAGCACCGAGGCCGCCAGCAGCGCGATCTGCAGCGCCGGAATGCGCGGCACCGGGGCCGCCGCATCGCGCGGCCGCAGCGCGGCCGGGCGCAGTTGCACCGCGACCAGCGCGGCCTGCAGCGCGCAGGCCGGCAGCAGCGTCCAGAAGGCCCAGCGCCAGGCGCCGGCCTGTGCGAACAGCCCGCCCACGGCCGGCCCGGACAGGGTGGCCACGCCCCACATGCCCGACACCAGCGCCACGGCGCGCGGCCACAGCGGCGGGGCGAACACCGCGCTGATGAGCGCATAGCTGAGCGCAGCCAGCATGCCGCCGCCCAGGCCCTGCACGCTGCGCCCGGCCAGCATCCAGGCCATGGAGGGCGCCAGCGCGCAGCCCGCGGCCCCCAGCGCGAACAGCGCCAGCGCGGCCAGGCAGGCGCCGCGCGGCCCCAGCGCCGCCAGCAGGCGCACCGAGAGCGAGGCGCCGACGATGGAAGCGACCACGAACAGCGTGGTGTTCCAGGCATACCAGTCCAGCCCGCCGATCTCCCGCACCACCGAAGGCAGCACGGTGGTGACGATGTGCACGTTGACCGCATGCAGGGCCACGCCCCCCGTCAGCGCCACCGCCCGCAGGCCGTTGCGGCCCCGCAGCAGGTCGCCCCAGGCGGCAGTGGCGGGAGCGAGCGGGACATCGAGAGCGGCTGACATGGCAAAACCTTTTATGCAAGTAATTTCTTTGATTATTAGCGGCACCCACGCAATTAAGCAAGTAAAATCTTGCGAAATGAACGACACCACGCCCACGGCCGACCGCCTCCTGCTGCTGCTCAAGACCCGCGGCGCCGCGCCCACGGCCACGCTGGCCGAAGCGCTGGGCATCACGCCCGAGGCCGCGCGCCAGCAGATCCAGAAGCTGCAGGCCGAGGGCCTGGTCGAAGGCCGGCAGGCCGCATCCACCGGCGTCGGCCGGCCGCGCCAGGCCTGGGCGCTGACGGCGGCCGGGCATGCGCGCTTCCCGGACACGCATGCGCAGCTCACGGTGCAACTGCTGGGCGCGGTGCGCCAGTTGTTCGGGGCGGAAGGCCTGGAGCGCCTGATCGGCCAGCGCGAGGCCGACAGCCGCGCCGAGTACCAGCGCGAATGCGCCGGCCTGGAAGGGCTGGAGCCGCGCCTGCGCCGCCTGGCCGAACTTCGCGCCAGCGAGGGCTACATGGCCCGGCTCGAACGCGAGGGCCGCGACTGGCTGCTGGTGGAGGACCACTGCCCGATCTGCGCGGCCGCGCAGGCCTGCCAGGGCTTCTGCCGCTCCGAACTGCAGCTGTTCCAGGAGGTCGCCGGCCCCGGCGCCACGCTGCGCCGCGAGGAGCACCTGCTGGCGGGTGCGCGGCGCTGCGTGTACCGGATCACGCCGGTGGCGTAGCGGCCAGCCCGCGCATCACCTCCGCCACCGCCCGGTCCGCCGCGCTGCCGCTGGCGCCCAGGCCGGCGACAACGCCCTGCTGGTCGGCCGGCGTGCGGTTCTGGCTCATCTTCCATTTGCCCTCGACACGGGTGATGGCGATCTCCAGGCCGACGATCCTGGCCAGCATGCCGTCGATGTAGTCGCGCGGCGCGTCGGCCATGGCCCAGGGTGCCTCGCGGCCGGACTCGAAGCGGCGGGTCAGCCGCCCGACCAAGCCGCGCAGCCAGCGCGCGTCGTCATGCACCGCCACGCGGCCATGCACGTGCACCGCCTGGTAGTTGTAGGTGGGCACGACCTGGTGGGTCTCCTGCTTGCTCGGGTAGAGGCTGGGCGAGACATAGGCGCTCGGCCCCTGGAAGACCACCAGGGCCTCGACCGGCATGGCCGCCACGTGCTGCCACACCGCGTTGGCGCGCGCCACATGGCAGCGCAGCACGCCCAGCCCGCCCTGGCTGCGGTCCCATTCGAAGGGCAGGTGGTTGGCCTCCAGCCCGGCGTCGGACAGGGTCACCAGCGCGCCGAGCGGCGAACGCGCCACGGCGTCGTGCAGCAGGGCCAGGTGTTTCTCTTCGAAATGGGCAGGCAGGTACATGGGGGGCTCGCGGGGGTCGGCGGGGAATCCGCACAGTATCGGACCACCGGCCGATGCGGCATGAATCCTTTTGGCCCGGCGCCCCCTCTTGGGAGGGTGGAGCCCTGTGCCGGCTGCAAAACCCCCAGGAGATCACATGCTGTACAGAAAGAACATGGGCCGCGCCTTGCTGGCCGCAGGCGCAGCGCTCTGGCTCGGCGCCTCGGCCGCGGGGCTGGCGCTGCTGACGGCCGGCGCCACCGCCATGGCGACCAATGCCCACATCCTGGCGTTGCTGCGTGGCGCCCAGGCCGGCGATCCCCTGGCCATGGACCAACTGCTGGCCCACAGCCGACCGGACATCCGCCGCTATGCCCTGCGGCACTGCGGCGCCGCCGGCGCCACCGAGGACGTCGTGCAGGAGACGCTCATCATTCTCTACCGCCGCGTCGGCGCGCTGCGCGACCTGGCGGCCTTCGGTGGCTGGCTGGCGCGCATCGTGCAGCGGCTGTGCGTGCGCCCGGTGCTGGGCCTGCTGCGCACGGAACCGCTGGAGACGGTCGAGGACTCCGCAGCCTTCACCCACCGCCCGGACCACGAACTGCGCATGGACCTGGCGCGTGCCATCGATTCGCTGCCGGCCCTCTACCGCGAGCCGCTGCTGATGCGCGACTTCGAGGAACTCACCATCCAGGGGATGGCCGACCGGCTGGGCATCGCCCGCGAAGCCACCAAGAGCCGGCTCCACCGCGCCCGCAGCCTGGTGCGCGAGTACCTGCGGGCAGGGGCTGCGCCATGAGCGGCTACCAGCAACCCGGCGACCTGCGGCAGGCGCAGGCGCTGGCCGCCCTGGCGCCGCGCGAGGCCCAGGCCTTCCTGGCACTGAAGAAGTTTGAGGAGCGGGCAGATGGCACCATTCCGGAGAAGTACCGCGCACTGATCTCGATCGCGGTGGCGCTCAGCACCCAGTGCGCCTACTGCATCGACGCCCACACGCGCCGGGCCGCGGCGGCCGGCGCCTGCCGCGAGGAGATCACGGAGGTGGGCTTCATCGTCGCGGCGCTGCAGGCCGGCGCAGCGGTCGGCCACGGGCTGCTGGCGCTGCGGCTGTTCGACGAGGCAGCGGCCCGCGTCTGACCGGCGCAAAGGGCCGGCAATCTGCGTCATGATGCATGGCTGCGCGTTCGCGCGCGGCTCCTGTGTCTTTCCGCTGCCTTCTTCATGGACTCTTCTTCCCCCGGGCACGCCGCCCCGCCCTCCACCGCGCCTGCCGAAGCGCCGGTGCGCGCCAGCGCCCGCTTCATGCGCGCCCACCCCGCGCACTGGATCGCGCTGGGCTTCGGCTCGGGGCTGTCGCCCATCGCGCCGGGCACGGCAGGCACGCTGTGGGGCTGGCTGTCCTTCCTGGTGCTGCAGCACTGGCTCAGCTCGGCGCAGATCGGCTGGCTGATCGCCGGCAGCAGCCTGGTCGGCTGGTGGGCCTGCACGGTGACCGCGCGCCGCCTGAACACGCTGGACCCGTCCAACGTGGTGTGGGACGAGATCGTCGCCTTCTGGCTGGTGCTGTGGCTGGTGACGCCGGCCGCCGGTCTGCTGGGGCAATGCTGCGCGTTCGCGCTGTTCCGACTGTTCGACGCGGTCAAGCGCGGGCCGGTGGGCTGGGCCGACCGCACCTTCCACGGCTTCGGGCCGCGCGGCGGTTTCGGCATCATGCTGGACGACTTCGTGGCGGCGTTCTGCACGCTGCTGGTGATCGCCGGCTGGAGGTACTACTTTCCATGAACACCCCCGCTGACTGGTCCGCCGTGGCCCAGGCCCTGCTTGCGCGCGGCTGGATGCTGGCCACGGCCGAGAGCTGCACCGGCGGCATGATCGCCGCGGCCTGCACCGACCTGGCCGGCTCCAGCCAGTGGTTCGAGCGCGGCTTCGTCACCTACTCCAACGCCGCCAAGACCGATTCGCTGGGCGTGCCCGCCGCGCTGATCGACGCGCACGGCGCGGTCAGCGAGCCGGTGGCGCGCGCCATGGCCGCCGGCGCGCTGGCCCATTCCCGCGCCCAGGCCGCCGTGGCCGTGACCGGCGTGGCCGGCCCCACGGGCGGCAGCGCCGAGAAGCCGGTGGGCACGGTGTGCTTCGGTTTTGCCGTGGACGGACAGGTGCGCACGGAGACGCGGCGCTTTGCCGGTGACCGCGCGGCGGTGCGCGCCGCGACCGTGGCGCACGCACGCCTGAAACTGCTGGAGTTGCTGGGCGAGCCGTCCCAGCCCCTCCCGCGCGGCCTTATCTAAATTGATAGCATAAAGCCCAGGAAACACCTGGGCTATAGGCATTTTTCCCACAATTACCGGCAGCAGCAGTCTGCACCCGCTGCATCAGCCGGTCAGCGGATGACCGGATCGCCGCCGGCCGCCTCGTGCGCCGGCTCGGTCTCCAGGAAGTCGAAGTCGCAGCCCTCGTTGGCCTGCTGGATGTACTTCAGGTAGATCTTGCCGAAGCCGCGCGTGAAGTGCGGCTTGGGCGCCACCCAGGCGGCCTTGCGCGCGGTCGTTTCCGCATCGCTGACGTGCAGGTGCAGCGAGCGCGCGTCCAAGTCGAGCGTGATCTGGTCGCCGTCGCGCACGAAGGCCAGCGGCCCGCCGATGAAGGACTCGGGCGCGACGTGCAGCACGCAGGCGCCATAGCTGGTGCCGCTCATGCGCGCGTCGCTGATGCGCAGCATGTCGCGCACGCCCTCCTTCAGCAGCTTCTGCGGGATCGGCAGTTGGCCCCACTCGGGCATGCCGGGCGCGCCTTGCGGGCCGGCGTGCTGCAGCACGATGACGCTGTCCTTGGTCACGGGCAGATCAGGCGAATCGATGCGCGCGTACAGGTTGGCCTGGTCCCTGAAGACCACGGCGCGGCCGGTGTGCCGGCGCAGCTGCGGCTCCATGGCGGCGGGCTTGATGGCCGCGCCATCGGGGCACAGGTTGCCGCGCAGCACGCATACCAGCGGTGGCTGCGGAGTGCTTCGGGGGTCTTGCGTTCGGGAACGGTCGGGACGGGTTGCGAGAGGGGTGTGGCGGCAGACGGTAGCGCCGTCATTCCTCATCCGGCAGAGGGAAAACGCCGGGTGGCGCGGCGCCCTGGCATCAACGACCGGTTTGAACCATCCAGCGCAAAAAAAACCGCCCGGATGGGCGGCTGCGGAGCGGTGTCGGCGCCCTCAGGCCCCGTGGCACTTCTTGTACTTCTTGCCGCTGCCGCAGGGACAGGGGTCGTTGCGCCCGGGTGCGGCCTGCTTGCGGATCGTCTCCACGCGCGGGCCCATGCTCTTCCAGAGCCGGCGCAGGTCGTAGACGGCCCAGATGGCTTTGAAATAGGCGTCGAGCCGCGCGTCGCTGACGCTGGGCGGGCCGTCCTCGCTGAACATGCTGAACGTGGGCTTGCCGGTGTCGGGCTCGGTCAGGGCGACGATGGCGTCGAGCGCCTCGTCGAGCCACTGCGCGGCCTCCCTGTCGCGCGGCGGGGACCACTCCTCGGGCCAGTTCTCCACCGCGTACAAGAAGCCCAGCGCCCAGACCTGCGCGAAGGCGGGAATCTCCTGGCCCTCGAATTCGCCGCGCTCGTCCTCGGGCAGGCACAGGATGGAGCCGCGCACGTCCATCGCCTCGGGGTGGAAGCTGCGCTCGTCGTCGAGCGAGGCCACCTCGGTGTCGAGGGCGGCGACCATGTCGTCCCAGCGCCGCTGCCACAGCTCCAGGAAGCGGCGCTGCTGGATCACGCCGGAGAACACGCCGGCCGCGCTCATCGGCGCATCGGCGGCGGCCGGCGCGGCGCCCTCGCCCAGCAGCACGGGCAGGTATTCGTCCTGCGCAATGGCGCGCCGGCTGCACACCAGCGCGGCCATGAAGCCGTCGCAGAACTCCCACTGCGGCACCTCGTCGTCGCGGGTGCGCAGTTCGTCGAGGATGTCTTCGAGCGCGTCGAAGTCCTCCGGGACGAGCGCGGAGGGTGTGGGAGCGGGGGCGGTCGTATCGGCGGACATGGCGGGCGGGAATGGTGTGGGGGGCATGCCGCCCTGCAAGGCGCACGCAGGGCGGTCGCGGCAGGCTGCGGGCGGCGGCAAAGTGTAGCCGCGCGCCCGGGATGCTGCCGGGCCTGACCCTATGATCCGCCGTTGCCAGAACGTCCCCAGGAGCCCCCCGATGTCCGCAGTCCGCCCGGCGCCTTTGCGCCCTTCCCTGCTCGCTGCGTTCCCGCTGCGCTACACGGCGCTGGGGCTGTGTGCCGCAGGGCTGCTGCTGGGCCTGTGGGCCTGCTGGTACTTCGCGTCCAGCCTGTGGCCGCTGCCCGTGGTGTTTGGCGTGCTGGTCCTCGTGGGCCTGCGCGACCTGCGGCAGACGCAACACGCCATCCTGCGCAACTACCCGGTGATCGGCCACCTGCGCTTCCTGCTGGAGTACATCCGGCCGGAGCTGCGCCAGTACTTCATCGAGGGCGACACCGAGGCCCTGCCCTTCTCGCGCGCCCAGCGCTCGCTGGTCTACCAGCGCGCCAAGGGCCAGCCCGACAACCGCCCCTTCGGCACGCAGCTCGACGTGGGGCTGCAGGGCTATGAGTGGATCAACCACTCGATGGCGCCGACCCGGCTGGCCTCGCACGACTTCCGCATCTGGATCGGCGGCACGCCCGGGCAGCCCTCGCCCTCGGTCGAGCCCTGCACCCAGCCCTACCACGCGAGCGTCTTCAACATCTCCGCGATGAGCTTCGGCTCGCTCTCGGCCAACGCCATCCTGGCGCTCAACAAGGGGGCCAGGGCCGGCGGCTTCGCGCACGATACGGGCGAAGGCTCGATCTCGCAGCACCACCGCGTGCACGGCGGCGACCTGATCTGGGAGGTGGCCTCGGGCTACTTCGGCTGCCGCAACGACGACGGCACGTTCAGCGAGGAGAAGTTCGCCGCCAACGCGCGCGACCCGCAGGTGAAGATGATCGAGATCAAGCTGAGCCAGGGCGCCAAGCCCGGGCATGGCGGCATCCTGCCCGGCGCCAAGGTGACGGCCGAGATCGCCGCCGCGCGCGGCGTGCCAGAGGGCGTGGACTGCATCTCGCCGCCCGCGCACAGCGCCTTCTCCACGCCGGCGGAGATGATGCATTTCATCGCGCGCCTGCGCCGGCTCTCGGGCGGCAAGCCGGTGGGCTTCAAGCTCTGCATCGGCCACCCGTGGGAGTGGTTCGCCATCGTCAAGGCCATGCTGGCGACCGGCATCACGCCCGACTTCATCGTGGTCGACGGCGCCGAGGGCGGCACCGGCGCGGCCCCGGTCGAGTTCACCGACCACGTCGGCGCGCCGGTGCAGGAAGGCCTGCTGCTGGTGCACAACACGCTGATCGGCGCGGGCCTGCGCGAGCGCATCAGCCTGGGCTGCGCCGGCAAGGTCATCACCGCCTTCGACCTGGCGCGCTTCATGGCGCTGGGCGCCGACTGGTGCAACGCCGGACGCGGCTTCATGATGGCGCTGGGCTGCATCCAGGCGCAGAGCTGCCACACCGGCACCTGCCCGACCGGCGTCACCACGCAGGACCCGCTGCGCCAGCAGGCGCTGGTGGTGCCGGACAAGGCCACGCGCGTAGCCAGCTTCCACCGCCAGACGCTGCACGCGCTGCAGGAGCTGGTGCAGGCCGCGGGCCTGGAGCACCCGCGGCAGATCACCGCCCACCACATCGTGCGCCGCATCACCGACACCGAGGTGCGGCTGCTGGCCAACCTGGTCATGAGCGTGGAGCCCGGCGCGCTGCTGGGCGACCTGTCGGACCAGCACGCGGTGTTCCGCCGCTACTGGCCGCAGGCCAGCGCCCACAGCTTTCGCGCCGCGCCGCCGCCGCTCGTGCCGTCCGCCGCGGCACACGCCTGACTGTCACACTGCGGCGATGCCCCTGCCCCTGTCCCCCGAGACCTGCGCCGATTTCCTGCGCACCACCGCGCCGCGGCAGACGCTGCCGCTGGCGCACTATCTCCTGCACGGCCAGCAGGTCTGGCTCAAGAAGGCCGGCACGCGCCATGCGCGCTGGCCCTACTGGGTGCTGGGCGCGCTGGCGCGCACCGCGCGGCTGCCGCTGCTGGCGCCGGTGCCCAACCTGGGCGGGCCCGAGGCCATCGCCACCGAGGCGCGCCGCCTGCGCGCGCTGGCCGCACGCGGCCTGCGCGTGCCGCAGGTGCTGGCCGAAGGCGCGCCGGGCCCTGTCTCTTATACACATCTAAAAGAGGGGGGGGGGGGGGGGGGGGGGGGGGGGGGGGGGGGGGGGGGGGGGGGG
>NZ_JAELTO010000146.1 GCF_016428875.1 Xylophilus sp. ASV27 | reverse complement strand
TGTGGGATGGGATGCAAGGCGCAAGCCGCAGCCATGGCCGCCGCCATGGCGAGGATTTGCAACGCCGCAGACCGCCCGCAGCAGGGATGCGCGACACGCGAGGGGCTTGTTCAGCGTTGCCCTAAGGTCTTGGCCACCACCGACGCCGCGCGCCCAGCCTTGACCTGCCTGACCGCCTCCTGCTTGAACTCCCGCGTGTACTTCCCTCGGCTTCTCTCTTCGTTCACTTCTCGGCTCCTGTTCCGGGATTCTCCCGGGATCCGCTATGAACTCCGAAATTCGGGGGCATCCTCAAAATGCAAAGCTGCGTTTTTGACACAGTAAGACCAGAGGGCCACCAGACGCCGCCGACTCTCGAACTGCCGCGCCGCACCGGTCACCGGGTCGGTGAAGCCGACACTGCGCGCCAGCAACTGCAGCGGCCGCGAGGTGTCGCCCTCGGGCGGGTCATGGATCTCGGGGTACCAGGCATCGTTCAGGATCGGCAGGCCGAGCGCCGCCATGTGCACCCGCAACTGGTGCTTGCGGCCGGTGTGCGGCTGCAGGCGGTAGCGCGCCAGGGCGCCATGCCGCTCCAGCAGGGTGATGCGGGTTTCGGTGTTGGGCTCGCCGGGCACTACGCGCTCGCGGAAGAACTGCTCGGCCGGCGCCATGCGCAGGCGCAGCGTCATGGGCAGCGCCAAGTCGGGCCGCCAGGCAGCCATGGCCTCATAGTCTTTCTGCACGCTGCGCTCGGCGAACAAGCCCTGGTAGGCGCCCCGGTGCCTCGGCTGCACCGAGAACAGCACCAGCCCCGCCGTATCGCGGTCGATGCGGTGCATGGGCGCGAGCGTGTCCAGCCCCAGGCGCCGCTTCAGGCGCACCAGCAGGCTGCGCTGCAGGTACGGGCCGGTCGGCAGCACGGGCATGAAGTGCGGCTTGTCGGCGACGACCAGGCAGTCGTCCTGGTAGAGCACGTCTTCCTCGAAGGGCAGCGCCGGCTCGGCGTCCAGCGCGCGGTAGTAGAAAACCCGGCCCTGCGGCTGGTAGGCGGCCCCCGGCGCCAGCGCGCGGCCGTCGCCATCGACCACGTCCCCGCGCGCCATGCGCCGCGCCCAGTCCTCGCGCGTGACCGCCGGCAGGCGCTCGGCCAGGTAGTCCAGCACCGTCGGCCAGGGCCCCGACGGCAGCGCCACACAGCTCGGGCTCACGCCCTCGCGCGTGGGCAGCTTGCGGATCTGGCGGAAGAGCTTGGGCACGGCGGGCGATTGTAGGCAGCTACGATGGCGACTCCCTCCACCGCGACCGCATGACCCATCCCCCATCTGAACCCGCCGGCGGCAACGGCCTGCTCTGGATGCTCCTGGCCGTCGCCGTCCTGTTCGCCGTGCTGCGGCCGCGCGCGCCGCTGGACTACCTGCACCTCGTGGACTGGCAGACCGTGGGCGCTCTGGCCGGCCTGCTGGCCATCACCCAAGGGGTGGAGCGCAGCGGCATGCTGCAGGCCGCAGCGCAGCGGCTGCTGGCGCATGTGACCGACCAGCGCCGGCTGGCGCTGCTGCTGGTGGCCGGGGCCGCGGGCCTGTCTGCGCTGGTGACCAATGACGTGAGCCTGTTCCTGCTGGTGCCGCTGACACGGGTACTGGCCATGCAGGCGCACCTGCCGCTGGCGCGGCTGGTGGTGCTGGAGGCGCTGGCGGTCAACGCCGGCTCGGCCCTCACGCCCATCGGCAATCCGCAGAACCTGTTCCTCTGGCACCGCTCAGGCCTGGGCTTTCCGGCCTTCATGGGGATGATGGCGCCGACGGTGGCCATCATGCTGGTCTGGCTCTTCGTTGCGATCTGGGTGCTGGTGCCGCGCAGCGCCATCGCGCTCAAGCCCGCAGACGAGCCGGCACCGGCGCGGCCGCGCCTGCTGCTGCTGTCGGGCCTGCTGTTCATCGGCTTTGTGGTGGCGCTGGACCAGCGCTGGCTGCTGGCGGGGCTGGCCGGCGTGTTCGGCGCCTTTCTGCTGCTGGAGCGGCGCGTGCTGCGCGGGATGGACTGGGCCTTGCTGGCGATCATCGCGCTGATGTTCGTGGACCTGCGGCAACTGGCGGAACTGCCGGTCATGGCGCAGTGGCTGGCCGGGCAGGACATCGGCGAGGGCTGGCGCGCCTACCTGGCGGCCATCGTGGCCTCGCAGTTCATCAGCAACGTGCCGGCGGCCATCCTGCTGGAGCGCTACGTGCACGACCTGCCCGCGCTGGCGGCGGGGGTGAGCGTGGGCGGCTTCGGCTGCGTGCTGGGCTCGCTGGCCAACCTGATCGCGCTGCGGCTGGCCCGGCTACCGCACGGGCTGCACGAATTCCACCGCATCAGCATTCCCTTCCTGCTGGTGTGCGCCGCGACGGCGCTGCTGCTGCGGCTGGGCTGACGGCCTAAGGCAACGCTGAACAAGCCCCTCGCGTGTCGCGCATCCCTGCCGTGGGCGGTCTGCGGCGTTGCAAATCCTCGCCATAGCTGCGGCCATGGCTGCGGTTTGCGCCTTGCATCCCATCCCACACCAGGGCGCGCGCCACCACGCGGACTTATTCAGCGTTGCCCTAAGGGGCTAAGGCACGGCCTCATCCATTTCGCCCCCGCGTGACGCGCCTGGGGCATCCACCGGAATCCGATAGACGAGCAAGTCGTACCTGGGCCCCGCACGATGCGCGGTGACCGTGCCGCCAAGCGACTCGGCAATGCGCCGGCTGGGCGCATTCGCCTCGGCGACGGGGTAGACGAACGCAGCAGGCCGGAAGGTCCGCGTGCCCCAGGCCGCGACCGCCTGCACCGCCTCACGCCCATAGGCGTGGCCGTGTTCGCTCTCCCGCACCCAGATGCCCAGCTCAGGTTCGGGTTCACGGGCGCGGTGCAGTCCCGCCAGCCCGAGAAAGGCCTGCGTGCCACGGCGGCGGATGGTGAAGGTGAAATCGACCCCCGCGTCGATATCCGTCAGCCATTCCCGCCAGACCGATTCGAAATCCCGCTTCGACGGCAGCGGATCGAACGACATGTAGCGCGTCAGCGTGGGCGTGATGCAGGCGAATGCCTCATTCGCATCGGGCGCCGAAAACGGCCGCATCGACAGGCGCGCCGAGGTGATCTCCACGGTATTCCACTGCATTGGCAATTCCTCCCTGGGTAGATGAATCCGAGTGCACGGCCCGTCAATTTGCCTGGCTTGTCAATCCACCGGCACCGCCGCCGTGCCGCGCGCCGTGGCGGTGCAGCCGATGGCCGCGGCCATGATGCAGGCGATGCCCAGCCATTGCAGCGGCGTGGGCCGCTCGGACAGTATCAGCACGCCCGCCAGGGCTCCCACCGCCGGCTCCAGGCTCAGCAGGATGCCGAAGGTGCGGCGCGGCAGGCGCTTCAAGGCCACCATCTCCAGCGAATACGGCAGCGCGCTGGAGAAGATGCCCACCAGCAGCCCGGCCACCAGCAAAGAGGGGTCGAGCAGCGCGCTGCCGGCATGCGCCGCGCCGAAGGGCAGCGTGACCAGCGCCGCGCACAGCAGGCCGAGGGAGGTGGCCTGCCCGCCGTGGGCGTTGCCCGCCTTCTGCCCGAAGACGATGTACAGCGCCCACAGCACGCCGGCCCCGAGCGCGAACGCGGCGCCGGCCGCGTCCGGCCGCGCGACGGCGCCGCCGAACAGCAGCAGGAAGGACAGCCCGACCGCCGCCAGCCCGACCCAGACGAAGTCCGTCCCGCGCCGCGACGACAGCACGGCCAGCAGCAGCGGGCCGGTGAATTCCAGCGCCAGCGCAATGCCCAGCGGCACGGTGCGCAGGGACAGGTAGAACAGCAGGTTGGTGAAACCCAGCGTGGCGCCGTAGAGGCAGATCCAGGCCGCGTCGCGGCGCGCCAGCGGCCGTCGCCAGGGCCGCCACAGGGCCAGCAGGATCATGGCGGCGAAGGCGGTGCGCAGCGCCACCGTGCCCTGGGCGCCGACCAGCGGGAACAGGCTCTTGGCAAACGAGGTGCCGACACAGAGCGAAACCAGGCTGCCGATCAGGCAGGCGACGGCGGTGGCGACGGAGGGCTGGGACAGGCGGACGATGGACAAGAGCGGCTCGCGGGTGGGCGTGGAAAGCGTAGCCAGCCATCATAGAAAAGATGGCGTTGCTCAATGAAAGTCCCGGCTGCGCAGGCTCTCGCCGTCCAGCGCGCCCAGCAGCGCCGACAAGTCCTTGCAGCGGCGCGCCAGCAGGTGGCGCACCACGCCTGCGCCCTCCTCCGCCTCGCTGCATTGCCATTGGCCTTCGACGGCCAGCAGGCGGGACTTGAGCAGAGGCTCGCGCTGCGCCTCCAGCACGTGCTGCCAGACGATGATGTTGACCACCCCGGTTTCGTCCTCTAGCGTGACGAACAGCGTGCCTTTGGCCGTGGGGGGGCGCTGGCGCATGGTGACGATGCCGCAGGCGCGCACGCTGCGGCCGTGCGGCACGGTGTGCAGTTGCCGGGCGGTGAGCAGTTGCATGCGCGCCATGCGCGGGCGCAGCAGCGCCAGCGGGTGGCGGCGCAGCGTGAGGCCGAGCGCTGCATAGTCGCCGGAGATTTCCTCGCCCTCGCGGGCCTGCGGCAGGGCCAGCGGCGCCTCGTCGACCGGCACGCCCTGCCACAGCGCCGGCGCGCGCCGCTGGGCGCTGGCGTCCCAGACCTGCTGGCGGCGGTGGCCCGACAGCGGCAGCAGGGCATCGGCCGCGGCCAGTGCGCGCAGGTCAGCCGGGTCCAGCCGGGCGCGCAGGGCGAGGTCCTCGGTGCTGATGAAGGGCGCCGTGGCGCGCGCGTCCAGCAGGCGCTGCGCGGCGGCCTTGTCCAACTGGCCGACCAGGCGCAGGCCCAGGCGCACGGCGGGCTGGGCGGAGTCCTGCGCAGCCGGCTCCAGCGTGCAGTCCCAGCCACTGGCGCAGACATCCACCGGCCGCACCTCCACGCCGTGGCGCCGGGCGTCCTGCACCAGCTGCGAAGGCGAATAGAAGCCCATGGGCTGCGAGTCCAGCAGCGCGGCCAGGAAGGCGGCCGGTTCGTGGCATTTGAGCCAGCTGCTGACGTACACCAGTTGGGCAAAGCTCGCGGCATGGCTCTCGGGGAAGCCGTACTCGCCAAACCCCTCGATCTGCTTGAAGAGGCGCTCGGCAAAACTGCGGGCATAACCGTTGGCTTCCATGCCGTCGATCAGCTTATCGCGGAAGGCGGAGATGCCGGCGGTGCGCTTCCAGGCCGCCATGGAGCGGCGCAGGCGGTCGGCCTCGTCGGCCGTGAATTTGGCGGCGAGCATGGCAATCTGCATCACCTGCTCCTGGAAGATGGGCACGCCCAGGGTGCGCTTCAGGGCTTCATTGAGATCCGGGTATTCGTACTCGATCTTCTCCTTCTTGCGCTCCCGCACCCGCTGCCGCAGGTAGGGATGCACCATGCCACCCTGGATCGGCCCGGGCCGCACGATGGCCACCTCCACCACCAGGTCGTAGTAGGTGCGCGGCTGCAGGCGCGGCAGCATGGACATCTGGGCCCGGCTCTCGATCTGGAACACGCCCACGGTGTCGGCGGCGCAGATCATGTCGTAGGTGGCCGGGTCTTCCGCTGGGAGGTTGTGCAGCGCCCAGTGCGTGCCGCGCCAGCGGTTGACCAGGTCCAGGCCGCGGCGCAGCGCGCTGAGCATGCCAAGCGCCAGCACGTCGACCTTGATCATGTGCATGGCCTCCAGGTCGTCCTTCTCCCACTGCACGACGGAGCGCTCCTTCATGCTGGCGTTTTCCACCGGCACCAGGCGGGTGAGCTTGCTCTGGGTCAGCACGAAGCCGCCCACATGCTGGCTCAGGTGGCGCGGGAAGCCCTTGAGCTGCGCCGTCAACCCGAGCCACAGCGCGAGCAGGCCGGGCGCCACCGACAGGCCCGTGCGTTCCAACGCCTCCGGCAGGCGCTCGGTCTGCAGGCCGTCATCGAACCAGTAGTGGTCCTTGGCGAATTCGTCCACCAGCGCGGCCGGCACGCCCAGCGCCTTGCCGACGTCGCGCAGCGCGCTGCGGGTGCGCCAGCAGATGACGACGGCGGCAATGGCGGCGCGCTCGCGGCCGTACTTGGCGTAGATGTACTGGATCACCTCCTCGCGCCGCTGGTGCTCGAAATCGACGTCGATGTCGGGCGGCTCGCGCCGCTCGCGGCTGACGAAGCGCTCGAACAGCAGGTGGCCGTTCACCGGGTTGACCGCGGTGATGCCCAGGCAGTAGCAGACGGTGGAATTGGCCGCCGAGCCGCGGCCCTGGCACAGGATGTTCTGGCTGCGTGCAAAGCGCACGATGTCCTCCACCGTGAGGAAGAACATGGCGTAGTCCAGCTCGCCGATCAGGGCCAGTTCCTTGGCGATACTGGCCTGCACCTGGGCCGGCACCTCATCCGGATAGCGGCGGGCCGCGCCGGCCCAGGTCAGGCGCGTGAGGGTCTGCATCGGCGCCTCGCCACCGGGCACGTTTTCGTGCGGGTACTGGTAGCGCGGCTTGATCTCGTCCAGGTCGAAGCGGCAGCGCCGGGCCGCCTCCAGCGTATTGGCCAGCAGTTCGGGCGGATAGAGCTCGGCCAGTTGCTCGCGCGGGCGCAGGTGCCGCTCGGCGCTGGGCTGCAGCGCGAAGCCGCAGTCGGCCACGCTGCGGCCCTGGCGCACTGCCGTCAGTACGTCCTGCAGCCGCTTGCGCGAGCGCCGGTGCATGTGCACGTCGCCCGCGGCCAGCAGCGGCAGGCCGCAGGCGGCGCCGGCATCCTGCAGCACGGCCAGCCAGAGCGCGTCGTCCATCTGGCGGTGCAATTCGGCGGCGATCCAGATTTTTTCATCAAAAAGGGCTGAAGCCTTTGAAATACGCTGGCGTATAGCTATTGAATCAATAGCATCCGCAGGCAGACGGTCGGGCACGCAGAGGATTTCGCAGCCGCGCAGCAGGCGGAAATCGCTGCAGTCCAGGCCCACGCGGTAGTCGCCCTTGGCCGCGCCGCCACGGCGCGCGGCGGTGATGAATTCGCACAGGTTGCCCCAGCCGTCGAGGTCGCGCGCCAGCGCCACCAGGCGAAAGCCGGCCTCGGGAAAGGCGAACTCGCTGCCAAATAGCAGGCGCAGCGGCGCGCCGCCGGGCGCGCGCTCCGCCAGGTGGTCGCGCAGGCCCAGATGCGCCCGCACCACGCCCGCCACCGAGCACTCGTCGGTGATCGCCAGCGCGCTGTAGCCCAGCGCCTGCGCGCGCTCCACCAGCTCATGCGGATGCGAGGCACCGCGCTGGAAGCTGAAATTGGTCAGGCAGTGCAACTCGGCATAGGCCGGCGGCACGGCGCCCGCCGGCGGTGGGGGACGCAGCCGTGGCGGCCGGCGGTGCAGCTCAGCCATAGAACCCGTGCAGGAACCAGCGGGCGGCGCCCTCGCCTGCCGCGGCGGCGCAGGGGTGCTCCTGGAAGATCCAGACCAGGCCCGCGCCCTCGCTTTCGGCGATGAAGTAGTCGCGCCGCGCGCGCTCTGCGGGCGGGCACCACCAGCCGCTCTCGATGCGCTGCGGGCCGCACAGCAGGCGCAGCGGGCCGTGGTAATGCGGCAGGTCATGCCCCTCCAGCTGCAAGGGTGCAGGCAGCAGCCAGGGGGGCGCCAGTGCGTCGGCCGCGCCGCCCTCCGGCAAGCCTCCCCCCGCCACAGCCTTGGCGCCGGCCGGCACCCACTGCTGGCGGCATTCGGGCCGGTGGTCGGCGTGCAGGTGCGGCACCAGGACGCTGTCGACTCCCAGCCGCGCCTGCAGGCGCTCGACCAGTTGGTGCAGGGGCTCGCCGCGCGGGACCTCGTCCGGCAGCAGGCTGGCCGCCGCGCCGGCCCAGGCGTCGGTGTCGACCGAGCGCAGCCGCAGCCGGCTGGCCGGCGCCTGCAGCACGGTGCGCGCCAGGTGCTCGGCGCTCAGGCGGCGCAGGTGGGCCATGTCGCGCGTGGGCTGGGCGGTGCGCAGCAGCAGCCGGCCGTGGCGCGGCAGCTCCACGCCGTCCACACGGCGCAGGTCCAGCGTCCACTCCAGCTCGAAGGCGCGCACCCCGCGCTGGCGCGCCTGCAGCCAGACCTGCAACTGGGCCAGCAGGCGGCTGGCGCTCCACATCAGCCCGGGCGCATCGGTGGCCAGGGCGGGCAGTTCCAGCGCCGCGTCGAAGGTCTCGGGCAGGGCGCACCAGGGATAGTGCTCGGGGCGCTCGCCGTAGGCGATGTCCAGCGCCTCGAGCAGGCCGGCGCCGAAGCGCCGCGCCAGCCCGGCCCGCGGCAGCGCCCGCAACTGGCCCCAGGTGCGGCAGCCCATGGGCACCAGGGTGGCGGCATGGGCGGCGGCGGCCTCCAGCGTGCGGATCGGCAGCGCGTCCAGCGGGGCATCGGGCGGCACCGGCGTGCCTTCGGCCGCCAGGCGCAGGCGGGCCAGGGCCGCCAGGCCGCTCGGGCCCTGGGCTGTCTCTTATACACATATAAAAGGGGGGGGGGGGGGGGGGGGGGGGGGGGGGGGGGGGGGGGGGGGGGGGGGGGGGGGGGGGGGGGGGGGGGGGG
>NZ_JAELTO010000145.1 GCF_016428875.1 Xylophilus sp. ASV27 | reverse complement strand
CCCCCCCCCCCCCCCCCCCCCCCCCCCCCCCCCCCCCCCCCCCCCCCCCCCCCCCCCCCCCCCCCCCCCCCCCCCCCCCCCCCCCCCCCCCCCCCCCCCCCCCCCCCTTTTCAAGCAGAAGACGGCAAACGCGATTTCCTGTACGGTCTCGTGGGCTCGGAGATGTGTATAAGAGACAGGGCCAGGCCGGCGCCTCGTCCGTGCCGAGCGCCTCCGCCAGCGGTGCCGCCGCCACGCCCGGCGGCACGCTGCCGCCCACGGCCACCAGCGCGCCGAGCCAGCGCATCGAAGTGCGCACCGACGTGTTCCGCCTCGTCTTCGACAGCGCCGGCGGCACGCTGGTGCAGGGCGAACTGGTGCTGCACACCGACTTCGAGCACCACGACGAGAAGTTCACGCTGCTCGACGACAGCCCGAACCGCGTCTACGTGGCGCAGAGCGGCCTGATCGGCGGCGACTTCCCCAACCACAAGACGCCCATGACCCTGCTGCCCGGCCCGCTGAGCCTGAGCGACGGCGACAGCACGCTGGCGGTGCGCTTCGAGTCCGCCGACGTCGGCGGCGTGAAGCTGCGCAAGACCTACACGCTGACCCGCGGCAGCTACGCCATCGACGTCAAACAGGAGGTCATCAACGAGGGCGGCAGCCCGGTGTCGCCGCAGCTCTACCTGCAACTGGTGCGCGACGGCAACAAGCCGCCGGGCGAGTCCTCCTTCTACTCGACCTTCACCGGCCCGGCGGTCTACACCGAGGCCAAGAAGTACCAGAAGGTCGACTTCAAGAAGATCGAAGAGAACAAGGTCGACATCGAGAAGCAGGCCACCAACGGCTACGTGGCCATGGTGCAGCACTACTTCGCCACCGCCTGGGTGCTGCCCGACGGCGTCCAGCGCGAGCTGTTCATGCGCAAGGTCGACAGCAACCTGTACGCCGTCGGCATGATCACGCCGCTCGGTACGCTCGCCCCGGGCGCGAGCAAGACCATCGACGCCACCTTCTACGCCGGCCCGCAGGAAGAGAAGAAGCTCGAAGCCCTCTCCCCCGGCCTGGAGCTGGTGAAGGACTACGGCTGGCTCACCATCCTGGCCAAGCCGCTGTACTGGCTGCTGGACAAGCTGCACGGCTTCCTCGGCAACTGGGGCTGGTCCATCGTCGCGCTGGTGCTGCTGCTGAAGGCGGCCTTCTACTGGCTCAACGCCAAGGCCTACTCCAGCATGGCCAAGATGAAGGCCATCAACCCCAAGATCATGGCCATGCGCGACCGGCTCAAGGACAAGCCGCAGGAGATGCAGAAGGAGATGATGCGCATCTACCGCGAGGAGAAGGTCAACCCGATGGGCGGCTGCTTCCCCATCGTGATCCAGATCCCGTTCTTCATCTCGCTCTACTGGGTGCTGCTCTCCAGCGTGGAAATGCGCGGCGCGCCCTGGATCCTGTGGATCCATGACCTGTCGGCGCCGGACCCGTACTTCATCCTGCCGCTGCTCATGACCCTGACCAGCCTGCTGCAGACCGCGCTCAACCCCGCGCCGCCGGATCCGATGCAGGCCAAGCTGATGTGGATCATGCCGCTGGCCTTCAGCGTGATGTTCTTCTTCTTCCCGTCCGGCCTGGTGCTGTACTGGATCACCAACAACATCCTGTCCATCGCGCAGCAGTGGATCATCAACACCCGCATGGGCGTGCCGCCGCAGTTCAACCTGCCGAAGTTCAAATAAGCCGCCGCGCCCCGGCCAGGCCGCCACGACCGACAGGTCTGGCGGCTTTTTTCTTGAGGAGAATCGCCCCATGCCCACGCACCACCAGGACCCGATCGCCGCCATCGCCACCGCCCCGGGCCGCGGCGGCGTGGGCATCGTGCGCATCAGCGGCGGCACCGACCTGTCGGCGCTCGCCCGCGCGCTGTGCGGCCGCGACCTGCCCGCGCGCCAGGCCTGCTACGTGCCCTTTCGCGATGCCGCCGGCCAGCCCATCGACCAGGGCATCGCGCTGCGCTTTGCCGCGCCGCATTCCTACACCGGCGAGCACGTGCTGGAACTGCAGGCCCATGGCGGCCCGGTGGTGCTGCAACTGCTGCTCGCGCGCTGCCTGGAGGCCGCGGCCGAGCCCGACCCGGGCGCGCCTTCCTCAACGACAAGCTCGACCTGGCCCAGGCCGAGGCCGTGGCCGACCTGATCGACGCCAGCACCGAAGCCGCCGCGCGCAGCGCCGGCCGCTCGCTCGCCGGCACCTTCTCGGACGAAATCGCCACGCTGCGCGAGGCACTGATCCACCTGCGCATGCTGGTCGAGGCCACGCTCGACTTTCCCGAAGAGGAAATCGACTTCCTGCGCAAGGCCGACGCCGACGGCCAGCTATCGAAACTGCAGCAAATGCTGACCCAGGTGCTGCAGCGCGCGCGCCAGGGCGCGCTGCTGCGCGAAGGCATCACCGTGGTCATCGCCGGCCAGCCCAATGCCGGCAAGTCCTCGCTGCTCAATGCGCTGGCCGGGGCCGAACTGGCCATCGTCACGCCCATCCCCGGCACCACCCGCGACAAGGTGGCGCACACCATCCAGATCGAGGGCGTGCCGGTGCACGTCATCGACACCGCCGGCCTGCGCGAGAGCGAGGACGAGGTCGAGAAAATCGGCATCGCCCGCGCCTGGGACGAGATCGCCGCCGCCGACGCCGTGCTGTTCCTGCACGACCTGACGCGCGCCAGCGCTCCTGAATACATAGCAGGAGACCTAGATGTGACTAGGGCCATGGCCCAAAAACTATCAAAAAAGGTGCCGGTACTGGACCTGTGGAACAAAATCGACGCCGCCGGCGCCGCCGCCCTGCCAGCCGGTGGCATGGCCTTGTCGGCCCGCACCGGCGCCGGCCTGGAGGCGCTGCGCCAGCGCCTGCTCCAGATCGCCGGCTGGCAGTCCGCGCCCGAGGGCATCTACATCGCGCGCGAACGCCACGTGCAGGCGCTGCGCCAGGTCCAGGCCCATCTGAGGCAAGCCGAGGCCCACCTCGCCGCCCAGGCCGGCGCCCTCGACCTGCTGGCCGAGGAACTGCGCCTGGCGCAGAACGCGCTCAACAGCATCACCGGCGAATTCAGCTCGGACGACCTGCTGGGGGTGATCTTTTCGCGCTTTTGCATTGGGAAGTGATGATGGGCCTGAACACAGGAGGGAACACGATGGAACGGATGTGGATGGTGCGCGGCGAAGGCGGCAGCCTGTACGACGCCTTTCGGGAACGCGGCGTAGCCGCCATCGGCTGGAACCAGTTGGCCGCCCATGCCAGGCCTGGCGTCGGGCGCAAGCAGTTGGTCGCGCTGTACCAGTCCGCCGAGCCGCAGGAACTGTCTCGGTGTGGCCGTTTTTCGCCGTCGGCGCCACAAGCCTGGCACCCTTCTAATACCGCGCGTCCATCGAGACCTGCCCTGCCATTGAAGGGGTTTGCGGCGCCCTGAGCACGGCTCCCATGTCACCCAGGTATCGCCCTACGACCGGTTCATGCGTGAGATTGAGCATGTGATGGATGCCCGGCGGATCGGTCACGTAGCCCACCGTCCAGCCACGGGCAGCCATCCCCTGTCCAATGGCCGCCATGTCGTGCAACGGTGAACCGAAGGCGAAGATGGACAGCTGCGGGTTTCCCAATGTGGGCAGGCCGAGCGTCTCCAGCCCGGCCTGCATGGAACGCCGTGTGGACAGCACGCGCTCGGTCACACGCAGGTAGCCGTCCTGGCCCAGATGGTTCATGACGGCCCATGCGGAGGCGATCGCGCCGCCAGCGCGCGTGCCCACGAGCGTGTGCGTGAAGTATTGGCCGCGTGGCCAGTCGTCGAAGTGGTAGCCCATCAGCGCGAACGACGCGGCATCGGCAAAGAACAGCGTAGAAGCGCCCTTGGCGGCATAGCCGTACTTATGAAGGTCGGCCGAGATCGAGGTCACGCCCTTTACCGCGAAATCGAAGTCGGGAATGTCCGCACCCAGTTCGCGCGCGAAGGGCGCGAAGTAGCCGCCGACGCAGGCGTCGACGTGCATCCAGGTACCGTGCTCATGCGCCAGCGCGGCGAGTTCCGGGATCGGGTCGACCACACCATGCGGGAACGACGGTGCCGAACCCACCAGCATCGCCGTGTCCGGCGTCAAGGCTGCGCGCATCGCGGCCATGTCGGCGCGGAAATCCGCGCCCAGCGGCGTGCGCACGGGCTCCAGCCCCAGGAAGCATGCGGCCTTGTCGAAGGCCGGATGCGCGCTACGCGGCATCACGATGCGTGGCTTGCCCATGCCGGGACGGCGAGCCAGTGCCCGGTCGCGGGCGCACTTGACCGCGAGGAAGATGCTCTCGGTGCCTCCGGTGGTCATCGCGCCGCATGCGTCTGCCCCGCCATGCAGCAGGCCGAGCGCCATGGCTACGACCTCAGCCTCGAATTTGGCCAGGCTGCAGAAGGCGCGCGGCCCCAGACCGTTCTCAGAGAAGTACATCAGATAGGCCTGCTTCGCCACCTCGAGCACGTCTTCGCCGGCATAGTGGATGAACATCGGCAGGCGGCCACCGCGCCAGTCGGCATCGTTGCTGCGGGCGTCCTTCATCTGGCGCTGCAGTTCTTCCCAGGCAATGCCGTGGGCGGGGAGTTGTGTGGTCATGGTGGGCCCTATCCTTCCTTGCCGCCCCAGTGGACGACATTGTTCTCGAGCGCTCGCGCGAGCAGGTCGAGCGCATAGCCCAGCACTGCCATGATCAGCGCGCCGACGATCACGACGTTGGTGAGCAGGAAGTCCGAGGCTGACATTGCCATGTAGGCGATGCCCGCGTTGGTGGCGATCATCTCGGCTCCCACCAGCATGGTGATGCCGATGCCGATGCTCACGCGGATGCTGGTGAAGATGCCGGGCAGGCTGGCCGGAAAGATCACGCGCCGGAAGATCATGCTGCGCGAGGCACCGAGCGCCATTGCGGCCTGCACCTTGCGCCGGCCTACACTGCGCACCGCCTGCATGGCACTGATCGACAGGATCGGGAACAGTGCGAGCACGATGATCACGATCTTGGCAACCTCGCCGATGCCGAACCAGATGATCAGCAATGGCAGCAGCGCGAGTTTGGGCATCGGACGCGAGATTTCGATCGGCGGGTCGAGCACCGCCTTGACCGTTTCGTTCATGCCCATCCAGAGACCCATCGGAACGGCAATCGCCACCGTGAGCAAGAAGGCCAGCCCGAAACGAAACAGGCTGATGCCCAGGTGATGCGCCAGCGTCTTGCCCTGGTAGCCGTTCTGCATGAGCTGCAGGAAGGTCTGCCAGACCGACGCCGGCGACGGCAGAAACAGGGGTGCGACGAGAGGTTTGTCACCCACCAGCGGCGTGGTGATCAGGAACCACAGCGTCAGCAGCACGGCGAAGGAGCCCAGGTTGATCCAGCGTGATCGGCCCTTGACGTCTGGCGCATGGGGCGACGCGCTCATTGCGCGCCTTCCTGGCGTTGCGCCGTCAGTGCCTCCTCGCGCAGCAGGCCGAATATCTCGGCCTTCATACGCGCGAACTCGGCGCTCGTGACCACGGCCGGGTCGGCGCTCTGCGAGAACTGCGGCCGCAGGCTCGCCTTGATGCGCCCGGGACGCGCCGACATCACGACGACCTCGGTGGCCAGGAAAAGCGCTTCGTCGATGCTGTGCGTGATCCACAGCACCGTCTTGTGCGTGCGCTGCCAGATACGCTTGATCTCTTCCTGCAGCAGTTCGCGCGTCTGCGCGTCGAGTGCGGCAAAGGGCTCATCCATCAGCAGAATCTCGGGATCGTTGGCCAGGGCGCGCGCGATGCCCACGCGCTGCTGCATACCGCCCGAGAGTTCGTAGGGGTAGCGCTTGGCGAATGCGGCGAGCCCCACCATCTCGAGGTAGTGCGCCGCGAGGCGGTCGGCCTGCGCCGCAGGCTTGCCTGTCGCCAGCGGGCCGAACGCAACGTTGTCGTGCACATTCATCCAGGTGAACAGCGCGCCCTGCTGGAACACCACGCCACGCCGAGGGTCCGGGCCGCGCACCGACAGGCCGTCCATCAGCACCTGGCCACTGGTCGGCTGCTCGAAGCCCGCAAGAATGTTGAGCAGCGTGCTCTTGCCGCAGCCCGAGGGGCCGAGCAGGCAGGTGAACTCGCCTTCGGTGATGTCGAGCGTAATCGGCTCCAGGGCCCGCACGGCATCGGCGCCCTGTCCGAAGCACTTGCTCACCTCCTCGAAGCGGACCTTGGGCGCATGGTCGACACGTTCTGCCGGTGGCATGGCTTCAGGCCACCATCTTGGCGAGAAAGCTCGAATCGACCAACCCGCCCACCTCCGTGGGCATCACCGTGATCTGCCCGGAGTCGAACAGGAACCGCGCCTGTGTCTGCAGCGTCTTGAGAACGCCCGTGTCCTTTTCCCCCGGCTTGCCCATCCAGCGGCTGCTGAGCTGCTCGCTGGCGGGCACCGGATAGAAGGTATTGAGCGAGCGCATCACCGTCGCTTCGTCGACATTGAGAAACCTGGTCATGGTGGCGACAGCCTCCTTTGGGTCTTGCTTGAAGCCGCGCGCGATCTGCTCATAGTCCTTCAGGAAAGCCAGTACCAGATCCGGCGACTTCTGTTTGAACTCGTCGCGCACCAGCAGGCCGTCGAAGATCAGCAGGTTCTGGCGATTCAGGTCACCTGTCTTGAAGATGATCTGGCCGCCGTCGTCGGTCAGGCGCGGGAGCACCGGCACCCAGATGTAGCTCGCGTCGATCTCGCGGCGCTGCCAGGCCGAGGCGATCTGGTCGGCACGCATGTTGATGAGTTGCACATCGGACAGCCCGAGGCCTGCGAACCTGAGCGCCGCCACCGCCGCGAAATGCACCGAGGTGTTGAATGGCAGGCCGATCTTCTTGCCCTTCAAACCAGCCAGTGTATTGATGCCGGAGTTGCCCTGCACCACCAAGCATTCGCTGTCCACGATGTTCTTGTAGACATAGACCATCGACGCTTTCAGGCCATTGGCGTAGCCCACCATCATCGGGCTGGAGCCGATGTTGCACATATCCAGGCTGCCGCCGGCCATGGCCGAGATCACCTCGGAGCCTGCGCGCACCGTCACGAAGTCGCTGCTGACCCTCTGCCCGAAAATCCTGGGCGCCAGAGCCTTCGCGCGGATGTAGTTCTGCGCATCGATGGCGCCGAAGGTGCCCAGCCTTACAGCGCGCGGCGACTGCCCGAACGCCGGAACGGCATGGCCCAGCAAGGCCCCACCGGCGGATGACGCCAGCAGCATGTGGGCGGCTGTCAGACTGAACTCGCGGCGGGAGAGATGGAGCTTCATGGGCAGACTTTCCTGAGACGAGGGAAGAACGAAACCCGCCGTCCGGCTGGTCTGACCGCAGTCTAGACATCATTGAATATATTCAAATGCTCCAAAACCCACCCTCGGCGGACTGACTTCAGGGTTTCAGCAGCCGGATAAGAAAGCGGGAGCCGTGCGCCAGGTCGTCGCGCATGGCCTGCCCGAGGGCGTCGCCGTCGCGCCGCCGTAGCGCGTCCATCGCGACCAAGTGCGTTTCGTGGCCGGTCAGGCTTCCGCAATACTGGGGAAACAGCAGATTGAGCGTGGGCCCGACGCGTAGCCACAGGCTCTCGATGACGCGTATCAGAATAAGTTGACCTGATGAACGATATATTGAAAGGTGAAAATCGGAGTTGCTCATGAGGGTCTGGTGAGCGTCGCCCGCCTGGATCGCGGCCAGGTGCGCCTGCACCACCGCATCGAGACGCTCGATCTCTTCATGGGAGATTCGTGGCGCGGCTTCCTTGGCTGCCAGACATTCGAGCTCCATACGGATCTTCAGGATTTCGCGATAGGTCTCCACGCCCAGCCGGGGAACGCGAATGGTGCGCCCGTTGACCACTTCGAGCCCCTGTTCGACCACCAGCCGCTGCACGGCCTCGCGCACTGGTGTCAGGCTCACACCGAACGCCTCGGCCACGCCGCGCACCGTCAGCACCTGTTCGGGGAGCAGCGCGCCGGTCATGAGCGCATGGCGCAACTTCTGATAGGTGCGGTCGGTCAGGGTGTCGCCGGGGGCGCCTTGCAGGTCTCCTTGCGCGACGCCCGAGAAGTCCTCGTCCACAGTCACGGTGTTGGCTATGGCGCGGGTCTTGGACAGGGAACTTCGGGCGCCCCGGGCGGTGCCGCCAGGCGTGGCAGTGGCGGCCGCAAGGCGTTTGGACGGGCGAAGGGGCTTCGCTGGTGGCTTGGGCATGAGATAGGATCGGCGCTGCGGATTCAATTGAATATACTCTGTTGGATTCGCGCAGGCCGACTTCCGGGGACGCTGGGCCAGTGCGCGCGGCCACGTCAGCACATGACCCGGCGTGGCTTGCACTCAACGCTGCCTGATCGCCAGTCCGGGTCTTCGGAGGCACGCGCGCTGACATGCGCGGAGCGCGCGCAAATCGGGGGCCAGCGCCTCGCCTCTATCGAAGACGAAGCAGTCGCCGTGGCGGTGGGCGGCCGCCAGGGCAATCGCATCTAAATCCAAGCGAAACTAAAGCGCTGAAACAACCCTCCTAGCGCAGCCCCGATGAACCTACTGCACCACCTGCAGAGCATCTCCGACCCCCGAAGCCACCGCACGCGTCG
>NZ_JAELTO010000144.1 GCF_016428875.1 Xylophilus sp. ASV27 | reverse complement strand
TAACCGCGAAGGCCCGCATGCCGGTCCACGTGACCCAGGCCTTCGCTCAGGTGCTCCAGGTAGCTATCGAAACGCTCGGCTGCATTCATCGATCCTCCAAATCGAAGTCCGGAAGATCGAATTGTGAAATTTATGACACAGTAAGATTAGAGCGTGTTATGAACTTGATAACGCCTGGGGTAGATTCGCCGCATGGCAAAGCGCAAGCAGTTCTCGACAGCTTTCAGGCGACGCTGGACAAGTCGCCGATATGGGGCGCGCCCTGCGATGCAAGGCGCGCCAATGGTTCAGCGTTGACCGGTGCCGTCTCAGCCTATCAGGCTTTTGCGCACTGGGGCACGTGTTACGGCAAACCCTCCGGAAATCGCGAGTACTCACGCAGGTAGCGCAGGTTGCGCTCCGAGGTGAACGACGGGATGGTGCAGCCCGGCGCCAGGATGAGCCTGTCCTTGCCGGCGGCGGCGATGGCGGCGTCGATCTCGCAGGCGATCTCCGGCAGGGCACGCTCCGTGATACGGGTCTCGTCGATGCCGCCCATCAGGCATTTGTCCGAAATCTTGCGCAGCGCGGCCAGGTCGGGATTGCCCGGCAGCCGGTCCGACACGCTCAGCACCTCGCACGGATAGCCGGCGACGCGCTCCATCAGCACCTGGGCGCCGTGCACATGCAGCACCCGCACCAGGCCTTCGGCAGCGCGCAGCACGGCGGCGGCGAACGGCTTCTGGAACAGTTCGTGGTTCTCCTCGCTGGCGCCGCGCGGCAGATGCGCGGGAATGGCACCGTTGATGGACATGAACATGCCCTCGATGCCGCGAGCCTTCAGCGCGCCCATGTAGGCGCACAGGTCTTCGGTCACGACCTCTAGCGCGGCCAGCGCGGCGTCGCGGTGGCGGTACAGGTCGGCCGCCTGCGAGAAGCCGATGTTGCGCACGATCTGCTGGAACGGCTCGAAGCTGGTTTCCAGCAGCGGGACCTCGCCGCGCAGCGCGTCCTGCAGTCGCGACAGGCAGTCGAGCTGGGCCTGCACCGCGGGCGTCTTCAGTCCTTGCGGTCGGTAGGCTTTCAGGCTGGCGGCATCGGCGAGTGTGGTGACGCCTTCCGGCACGGCGTAGCGAAAGTCATTCATGACCTTCAGGACGTCCCAGTCGTAGGCACGCAGGAACTGCAGGTGCAGCTCGGCCACCTGCGGGCCCGGCAGGTGGTCGGACTGGAAGTGGACCCAGGCCGTCACCGGTGGCCGGTCCACCGGCTGGCCCTGGACGGCGGAGAAGAAGCGTTGGCGTTTGTTCATGGACTTCTATCGGTGCTGCGACCGGACTATTGCGCCGGTCGGGTTCCGGCCAGCAGTTCACTGACCATCTTCATGCCCGCTGCCAGGCGCTGCTGATGCTCCTGCGGCGTGGCGCTGGTGGCGACCAGCATGGCCTGCTTCTCCAGTGCCTGCTGGACTGCCGGGTCCTGCGCGGCCTTGCGGATTTCGGCGTTGAGCCGGTTCAGGATCGTCCCGGGCGTGCCGGCGGGCGCGGCAATGCCGACGCGCGTGGTGAACGCATAGTCGGGATAGCCGGCCTCCTGCGTGGTGGGCACCTGCGCCAGCATGGGCAGGCGGGTCCTGGACGTCACCGCCAGCGCCTTGAGCGCGCCGCTCTGGATGTGCGGCAGCGGCGTCTGCGGAAGGTCGAACATCACCTGGATGCGGCCTGCTAGAAGGTCGAGCACTGCCTGGGAAGCGCCCTTGTACTGCACGTGGTTCATCTGCACCTTGGCGACCTGGGAGAACTGCTCGCCAGCCAGGTGCAGGGTGTTACCGGTGCCGGCCGAGCCGTAGTTGACCTGGCCCGGATGCGCCTGCGCATAGGCCACGAACTCCTTCAGGTTGGCGGCTGGGAACTGCGGCGGCACCGAGATCACGAGCGGCGATTCGATCAGGTTGGAGACGCCGGCGAAGTCCTTGGCCGGATCGAAGGGCAGTTTGGCATTGAGCGTGCGCAGCGAGCCGTGCGTCAGCTCGCCGATCAGATACAGCGTGTAGCCGTCCGACTTGGACTTGGCCACGTAGTCGGCGCCGATGATGGTGTTGCCGCCCGGCTTGTTCTCCACCACGAAACTGTGGTTCATGTTCTCCGACAGCTTGCGGGCGAACAGCCGCGCCATGAAGTCCGATGAGCCGCCGGGCGCGTAGGGCACGATGATGCGTATCGGCTGGCCGTCCTCGGGATAGCTCTGCGCGGAGGCGGTGAGCGGCATGGCAGCCAGGGTGCTGGCTGCGATCAGGGACAGGGCAAGCTTGCGCATGGAGACTCCTTCGAAGAGTGGAACGATTGGGGTGCAGCGCAGGCGTCCCTGGCCTGCGCGGCGGCCAGGGCCTGCCGCAAGTCGGCCGCCAGGTCCTCGCAGTCTTCCAGGCCGGCATGGATGCGCACCAGATGGCCGGCCTGCGGCCGCGCCTGTACCAGCCGTCGCGGCATGTCCATAGGCACCACCAGACTTTCGAAGCCGCCCCAGGACAGGCCGATTCCAAACAGGCGCAACGCATCGAAGAAGGCAGCCAGCGCCGCGCGCTGCAGCGGCTTGAGGGTGATCGAGAACAGTCCGCTGGCGCCATGGAAGTCGCGCGTCCACAGCGCATGGCCCGGGTCGTCGGGCAGCGCCGGGTGCAAGACCGCGTCCACAAGTGGATGCTCGGCCAGCATGCGGGCCAGCCGCTCGCCGGTGCTCCAGTGCTGGCGCAGACGCACCGCCAACGTGCGAAAGCCGCGCAGCGCCAGGAAGACGTCGTCCGGGCCGACGGTCTGGCCGAAGTCGTGCGCGCCCCGTTGCAGCAGGGGCCAGGAGCGTTCGTTGGCGGTCGCCAGCCCCAGGATGGCATCGGAGTGGCCAACTAGGTACTTGGTAGCGGCTTGCACCGAGATGTCTACCCCATGCTCGAAGGGCTTGAAGTACAACGGCGTGGCCCAGGTGTTGTCCAGCACAACCCAGGCGCCGACGGCGCGGGCCTGGGCCGCTATGGCCGGGATGTCCTGCACCTCGAAGGTGCCCGAGCCCGGCGACTCGGTGTACACAACGCGCGTCTGGGGCCGCAGATGCTGCGCAATACCCGCGCCGACGCAGGGCGGGTAGAAGCTCGCGCTGATGCCCAGGCGCGGCAGCAGGTTCTCGGCGAAGGCGCGGGTTGGGCCGTAGACACTGTCGGGCATCAGCACGTGGTCGCCGGTCTTCAGCAGCGCCAGCATGGTGTGGGTGCAGGCGGCCAGGCCGGAGGGAAATACGACCGATTTGTAGCCCCCTTCGGCCTGCGCGATCAATTCTTCCAGCGCATGCGTCGTGGGCGTGCCGAAGCGGCCATAAGAGGCATACGGGTTCTCCGGCAGTTTGCGGCTTTCCCATTCGTCCAGCGTGCCGGCGACGATGGTCGAGCCGCGACAGACCGGTGTGTTGACCATGCCGAAATGCGCCGCCGGGTGGCGCCCGCGGTGCAGCAGCATGGTGGAGGCCCGCAGAGCGGGCGCAGGAGGGTAAGGAACGGCGGAGCGTGTCATGCCGCCAAGTCTAGGAACTTGCCAGCGAAAATATTGGCAAATTTTGGACATTTATCTTTATTTATTGGTGAAAATTATCATATATATATCATTAAAAGGAAATATTTTTCATGGATCGCATCGATAAGCTGCTGTTGGAACATCTGCAGCGCGACGCCTCGCTATCGCTGCAGCAAATCAGCGAGCTCACCCATCTGTCACCCACGCCGTGCTGGCGTCGCGTTCAGCGGCTGGAGCAGGCGGGTTACATCGAGCGGCGCGTGGCCCTGCTGTCGGCGGCCAAGCTGAACGTGGGGGTGACGGTGTTCGTCTCAATCCGCACCAGCCAGCACAGCGACCAATGGACGCGCGCGCTGTGCGACGTGGTCGCCGGCATTGCGGAGATCGTCGAGTTCTACCGCATGAGCGGCAACACAGACTATCTGCTGCGCGTGGTAGTGCCCGACGTGCGCGGCTACGACGCGGTCTACAAGCGCCTGGTGAGCAGCCTGGATTTCGCCGACATCTCGTCGAGCTTCGCGATGGAGCAGATCAAGTACACCACGGCACTGCCGCTGGACTACGCTTGAGCGCCGCCGCCGCGCGCGTCGCTGGAGCAGATCGCGCTCGGGTTGGGTCGATCTCGTCCGCACCTTCCCCGTGGGCGCAAAAAGTGTGTAATGGCATGCTCCCACCTCCCGCCTGCCACAATCCCCGCCATGTTTGCCCCCCTCCAGAACGACACCTTCCTGCGTGCCTGCCGGCGCCAGGCGACCGATCACACACCCGTCTGGCTGATGCGCCAGGCCGGGCGCTACCTGCCGGAATACCGCGCCACGCGCGCGCGGGCCGGCAGCTTCATGGGGCTGGCGACCAACACCGACTACGCCACCGAGGTCACGCTGCAGCCGCTGGAGCGCTACTCGCTGGACGCGGCGATCCTGTTCAGCGACATCCTGACGGTGCCCGACGCCATGGGCCTGGGCCTGTCCTTCCAGATGGGCGAGGGCCCGCGCTTCGCGCACCCGGTGCGCGACGAGGCCGCCGTGGCCGCGCTGCAGGTGCCGGACATGGCCAGGCTGCAGTACGTGTTCGACGCCGTGGCCTCGATCCGCAAGGCGCTGGGCGGCCGGGTGCCGCTGATCGGCTTCTCGGGCAGCCCCTGGACGCTGGCCTGCTACATGGTCGAGGGCGCGGGCTCGGACGACTACCGGCTGGTCAAGACCATGCTCTACGCGCGGCCCGACCTGATGCACCGCATGCTGGCGGTCAACGCCGACGCGGTGGCGGCCTACCTCAACGCCCAGATCGACGCCGGCGCCCAGGCGGTGATGGTGTTCGACAGCTGGGGCGGCGTGCTGGCCGACGGCGCCTTCCAGGAGTTCAGCCTGGCCTACACGGCGCGCGTGCTGGCGCAGTTGCAGCGCACCGGGCCGGACGGGCAGGACGTGCCGCGCATCGTGTTCACCAAGGGCGGCGGCCTGTGGCTGCAGGAGATGGGCGGGCTCGACTGCGAGGTGCTGGGCCTGGACTGGACGGTGAACCTGGCCGCCGCGCGCTCGGCCGTGGGCGGCGCCGCGGGCGGCCCGGGCAAGGCGCTGCAGGGCAACATCGACCCGAACGTGCTGTTCGCCCCGCCCGAGCGCATCGACGCCGAGGTGGCCCGGGTGCTCGAGAGCTTCGGCCGGCCGCACCTGGACCGCGGCGCCTGCGGGCCCACGCATATCTTCAACCTGGGCCACGGCATCAGCCAGCACACCCCGCCCGAGCACGTGGCGACGCTGGTGGAGGCGGTGCACCGGCACTCGCGCCGCCTTCGCGCTTGACTTTCCGCGCATATACGATTCTGGTTATGCACACTGCCTATGGTGCGGCGGCGCAGCATGAGCCTCTGGCGGCTGGCCGCGCTATCGAAGGCATAGTGGCGCTAAGTCCTTGATTCATAAGGATCTTACAAATTGCTTTTTTTGCGGGCAAAGCGGCGGAAGCCTTGATCCATGCGGCCCGGAAGGCGTAGCCACAGGACTATCAACAAAGTTATCCACAGAAACCGGGCATGCACCCCAAAGCGCTTTTGAATCAAGCACTTAGCCTTTCTTTCGCCAGCGGTGGCGAGCATTTCGGACGCGGTCAAGCCTTTTTTCTGCCGCGATCGGGAATTACCCCGGGGTACAAGCCGCAGCGTGCCCCCGCAAGCGCGGCATTACGCGCCAGGCCGCGCCGGCACTGGGTTTGCGGCGGCACCGGCCTGCGGTACCCCAGGTGTCAAGAGAAAAATTTGCTTGCGGGATCTTGCTTATGCACAAAAAAAGTGATCCAGGTTCTTGCACCGCAAGAATGTGCCAGGTGCGTGGCACGCACCGTGGGTACGTCGTAAATCCTTGATTCATAAGGAATCCGTTCCTTGCCTTTTTTCTGGGCAAAGCGTGCAGAGCCGCACGGGGCGCGGCTCCGGCACGGTTCGACAGGGCATATCAACAAAGTTATCCCCATCGGATTGGGACAAACCCTAGGACGCCGGCGCGCGGGCATGCCAAATTTCACGCCAAACCCCGTTTCAAGGCGGCGCCCCCCGGGGTTGTGCACAGCTGCGGGGTAGCGGGTGGGGCACAATTTCAGTTCGACCAGCACCTGTGAACACTTTCGCAAGTCTTTGATTTAAAAATATTTTTCACCAACTCCAATCCTTGAACCGGCTGGGCAGGGTCTTGCGGGCCCCCGTCTCGCCACTGGAAGTCCGGGTCTGTCAACAAACTTGTCCACAGGCCGGCGACAACACCCGAAAACCTCTTTGCGATCAAGCCCTTGCACGCCGATTCGACAAATCCACTTCAGCTTGCGGCGCCCCATCGCGTGGCGGTGCTGGTGCAGACGCCGGCGCACAGCGCGGTGGCCGGGCCGCTGACCTACGCCGCCGCCAGCGCGCTGGCGCCCGGCACCCTGGTGCGGGTGCCGCTGGGCAGGCGCGAGACGCTGGGTATCGTCTGGGACACCGGCACCGAGGCCAGCGCCCCCGCCGGGGCCGAGCTGCGCGCCGTGGCCGGCGTGCTGGACGCCCTGCCGCCGCTGGCCGCGGGCTGGCGTCGGCTGGTGGACTTTGCCGCGCGCTACTACCAGCGCTCGGCCGGCGAGGTGGCGCTGGCCGCGCTGCCGCCGCCGCTGCGCGCCCTGGACGCGGCGCAACTGGCCCGGCGCCTCAAGCGCAGCGCCGGCGCCGAAGGGCCCGCGGGCATCGCCTTCGCTACTGAATCAATAGCACCAACCCCAGAGCAATCCTGGGCTTTGGCACGATTTGATGCAGGAACCGGCCCGTTCCTGCTGTTTGGCGCCACAGGCAGCGGCAAGACCGAGGTCTACCTGCGCTGCGTGCAGGCCGTGCTGCAGGCCGACCCGGCCGCCCAGGTGCTGGTGATGGTGCCGGAGATCAACCTCACGCCGCAGCTGGAAGAGCGTTTCCACGCCCGCTTTGCGGCCACCGGCGACGCGCCGGCGGTGGTTTCCATGCACAGCGGCATGACGCCGCCGCAGCGCCTGCGCAGTTGGCTGGCCGCGCACACCGGGCGCGCGCGCGTCGTGCTCGGCACGCGCATGGCGGTGTTCGCCTCGCTGCCGCGGCTGCGGCTGATCGTGGTGGACGAGGAGCACGACCCGAGCTACAAGCAGCAGGAGGGCGCGCGCTACTCGGCACGCGACCTGGCGCTGTGGCGCGGGCACGCCGAGGGCGCCAAGGTGCTGCTCGGCTCGGCCACGCCGTCGCTGGAGAGCTGGCACGCCAGCCGCCCGGCCAGCGCCGACGACCCGGGCGGGCGCTACCTGCGGCTGGAGATGCCGCAGCGCGTGGGCGCCGGCGCGCTGCCCCGCGTGCGGCTGGTGGACATGAACCTGCTGCCGCAGAAGACCGTGTTCTCGCCGCAGTTGCTGGCCGCCATCGGCGAGCGCATCGCGCGCGGCGAGCAGGCCATGGTCTTCCTCAACCGGCGCGGCTATGCGCCGGTGCTGACCTGCCACGACTGCGGCTGGAAGAGCGAATGCCCGCACTGCAGCGCGTTTCGCGTGTTCCACAAGATCGACCGCAGCCTGCGCTGCCACCATTGCGGCTACGCCGAGCGCGTGCCGCGCGCCTGCCCGGCCTGCGGCAACCTCGACATCGCGCCGCTGGGACGCGGCACCGAGCGCCTGGAAGAACACCTGGCCGAGCTGCTGGCCGGCCTGCGCCGCCCCGACGGCGGCAAGGTGCGCATCGCCCGCATCGACGCCGACACCACCCGGGCCAAGGGCGCGCTGGAGGCGCAACTGGCCCAGGTGCATGCGGGCGACGTCGACGTGCTGGTCGGCACCCAGATGATCGCAAAGGGCCACGACTTCCGCCGCATCACGCTGGTGGCGGCCGTCAACCCGGATGGCTCGCTGTTCTCCAGCGACTTCCGTGCGCCCGAGCGCCTGTTCGCCCTGCTGATGCAGGCCGGCGGCCGCGCCGGGCGCGACGCCGCGCACAGCGCCGCCAGCGAGATGTGGGTGCAGACCTTCCAGCCCGCGCACCCGCTGTTCGCCGCGCTCCAGGCGCACGACTACCCGGCCTTCGCCGCCCAGCAGCTCAAGGAGCGCCAGGCCGCCGGCATGCCGCCCTTCGCCGCCCAGGCGCTGGTGCGGGCCGAGGCGCGCAGCCAGGAGGTGGCGCAGGGCTTTCTCACCGCCGCGCGCGAAGCCGCCAGCGCCGCCGGCCTGGACGCCAGCGGCGAGGTCGTCGCCTTCAGCGCCGTGCCCATGACGGTGCAGCGCGTGGCCAACGTCGAGCGCGCCCAGATGCTGCTGGAGAGTTCCTCCCGCCAGGCGCTGCAGCGCTTCCTCGCGGCCTGGCAGCCACTGCTGCACCGCACCCGCGCCGACCCGGCGCACAAGGGCGTGATCCGCTGGGCGGTGGATGTGGACCCGCTGGCGGTGTGAGGGACTTCAAGATCCATAGCGCCATGCCATGGTGAATCCTTGGCTTCAGGTACTTTCATGCCTGAAACCTAGAATAATCATCGGCGTCACGCTATCTATTTAGAGCGGCTAACAAAAGCCTGTCATCGCCAAGCGCGGGATGCGCGTTGACGGTGCATGGGAAAGAAAAGAAACAAGGAAGTTAGCGCGGTGTTGTACAAAAAGATCAAGCCGTTGCTGCCAGTC
>NZ_JAELTO010000143.1 GCF_016428875.1 Xylophilus sp. ASV27 | reverse complement strand
CCCCCCCCCCCCCCCCCCCCCCCCCCCCCCCCCCCCCCCCCCCCCCCCCCCTTTTTCAAGCAGAAGACGGCATACGCGATTTCCTGTACGGTCTCGTGGGCTCGGAGATGTGTATAAGAGACAGGTCCACGGCTGGCCGGCCAGCGCCGCCTCGGCCTGGCGCGCGCGCGCCGGCGTGGCGGCGACGCCGCCGGCGCCGATGGCGGCGCGCTGCACCATGCCGCCCTGCAGCGTCAGGTTGAGCACCAGGCAGACGGCGGAGATGTCGTCGTCCTGCCGCTTGCTGATCTTGTAGGCGCGCAGGAATTCGCCCGCTGCCGGCGCCGGCACGTCGATGCGGGCCAGCAGCTCGTCCGGCGCCATCACGTTCTGCCGGTAGCCGGTGTAGAGGTCTTCGAGCGGCAGGCTGCGCTCGCCGCGCACGCTGGCCAGCACCACGCGGGCGCCGAGCGCGATCAGCAGCGGCATCGAGTCGCCGATGGGCGAGCCATTGGCCACGTTGCCGCCCAGCGTGCCCGAGTTGCGCACCGGCAGGCCGGCAAAGCGCGCGGCAAAGCCGTGCAACTGCGGGCGGTCGGCGGCCAGCGCGGCGTAGGCGTCCTGCAGCGTCACGGCCGCGCCTATGCGCAGGCTGCCGGGCGTGCGCACGATGCGGCGCAGCTCGGCCGCGCGGGTCACGTCCAGCACCTCGGCGAAATGGCGGTGCTGCTTGGTCACCCACAGGCCCACGTCGGTGCAGCCTGCCACCACCTGGGCCTGCGGCCGGGCGGCGCGCAGCGCCAGCAGTTCTGCCAGCGTGGTGGGGGCGTGGTAAACCAGGTTTTGAGAAGAATCAGGCTCAAGCCCAGGTGCTGCCTGGGCTATTAGCTCTAGTTTTGATAGCAGATCGGCTTCGTCCACCGGCACCGGCGGCAGGGCCGCCATCTGCTGCGCCGCGTCCAGTATCGGGCGGTAGCCGGTGCAGCGGCACAGGTTGCCCGAGAGGTCTTCCTGCGCCACGGCGCGGGTGATGGTCTCGCCGCGGCAGACGCGCTGCTGGTACATGCCGAACAGGCTCATGACGAAGCCCGGCGTGCAGAAGCCGCACTGGCTGCCGTGGCACTGCACCATGGCTTCCTGCGCCGGGTGCAGCGTGCCGTCGGCCGCGGCGATGTCCTCCACCGTCCACAGCGCCATGCCGTCGATGGAGTGCGCCAGGCGGATGCAACTGTTGATCGCGCGGTACTCCAGCGCGGCGCTGCCGTCCTCGCGCAGGGTGCGTTCGCCCAGCACCACGGTACAGGCGCCGCAGTCGCCCTCGCCGCAGCCCTCCTTGGTACCGGTGCAGTGCAGGTCTTCGCGCAGCAGGTCGAGCAGGGTGCGGTCGGGCGGCACGCCGTGCAGCGTCACGCGCCGGCCGCGGCGGATGAATTGGAGGGGGCGGGTGGTGGTCATGCGCAGAAGGGGATGATGGGTTGCGGTGGCAACGGTCAGCAGCTTTGGGCAAGGTTAGGTCCGGCCCGCTCCTGCGGCATAAGCTTGCAGGTATAGCGACGATGCCGCAGAGGCTATGAGCCTTGCCGCGGCGGGCGGCGCCGCAGCGCGTGCGGGCACGGCGAATTTCCTGCGCTCCGCCCCGGGCCATGGAATAACCCCGGTAATTGCATGTAATTGAGGCAGGGGCGGCGAGCCTCTAGATTCCAGAGAATTTTACAGGCTGGCTGCCGTGATTTTCCGGAATATCACACAGCCGCCTTTATTGATGGCCATTGACTGGAGGCGCGGTGGATTTCCACGGAAAAACCTGGATGCACGATCTGGCCTATGGCCTGGCGATCAAGGATTTTCTCCGCATGCCCCTCTGCCGCATGGCGCTGCCCGGAGCGCACGCCGCCGGCACCTGCGGCATCCCGCTGGCCAATGCCAAACTGCAGCTCACTCCGGACGCATCCCCCAGGGTGCGCGCACTGGTTTCCCGGGGGCTGCAGGCCACCGTGCGCGACTGGATGGCGGCGCAGTCCGCCTCACTGCTCGAGCAGATGAACGCGGGCGCCCGCTACCTGCACCTGCGCGTGGCCGGCGAGGTGCTGCTGGGCCCCGCGCTGACGCCCGAGCGCATCGCACCGGCGCTGTGCCATTGGTTCAGGAGCATCCGGGTTTCCGATGCGCTGGAGCAGGTGGCGGATTTTCTGCGCACGAATCCGCGCGAACTGGTCATTATCGATTTCAGCAGTTTCCATGGCATGAGCGGGCAGCAGCACAGGGAAGTGGTGAATATGCTGCGCAAAAGGCTCGGCAGAATGATGGTGCATTCCGCGCACGGACCGCAGCTGAGCCTGGAATATCTGGAGCGCGAATTCTCCGGTGTCGGCCGCGCCATCGTGGTGTATGGCCAGGAACGCGAGCGGGGCGTTCTCGCCCAGCACCCGGACATCCTCTGGCCGCGCGAATGCCTGCCGTCGCCCGGTGCCGGCGCGGGCGGCGTCGTCCTGCTGGACCAACTGGAGGCCGACAGGGTGCGCGGCGTCGTCAGCCGCAACATTCCGCCCGGCGCGCAGGCCCGCCCGACGGCGGAGGCGGCCGGCGCTGGGCCTGCCGCGGCGGCTCGGCCGCACTCCACGGTCCGGCGCCCGGCCGGCAGCGGCCAACGGGGGTACCGCAAGACCGCTTTCGGTGCGGCCGGACCGGTGCTGGAAGACGTCGAGGCGGCGCAGGAGACGCCTGCCGTGTGCGAGTTCCAGGGCCGCACCTGGATCGCCTGGAAGGCCAGCGATGGCGAAGGCAGCGTCTGCGTCGCCCCGATCGACGGCGCCGAAGGCCGCTGGCAACTGCAGTGCGACGGCGTGCGCATGGCCACGCGCAGTGGTCCGTCGATCGCCAGCTTCCAGGGGCGGCTCTACGTCTTCTGGCGCTCGCCCTACCAGGACCAACTGGTGTATGCCGTGAGCTGCGACGGCATCCACTGGCAGGGCGCGTTCACCGCCGGCGCCGGCGTCAACGCATCGCAGTCCGGCCCGGCGGTGGCGGTGTGGCGCGAGCGGCTGTACATGGTGTGGTGCTCGGCCCATGGCCAACGCCCGTGCTATGCGGTGCACGACGGCTCCAGCCACTACGGGTCGAGCTGGACCGAAGCGCGGCGCATCTGCGGCGAGGGCATCGCGCCCGGCACGCCCGCGCTCATGGCCGGTGAGGACGGGCACCTGTACGTCGCCTGGCGCTGTGCCGGCGTGCACCAGGCCCTGGCATACGCCCGCTGCCGGGACCATGGCGACTGGTCGTCCCCGATCGCGGTGCTGCCGCGCCCTGGCTGCGGCGGCTCTGGCGAGGACGGTGCTCCGATGGCCGCGGACGGCCCGCAGCCTTCCGGCAGCCGCGGCAAGGTCCGCCCGGACCAGCGCCTGGCGCGCTGAGGGCGCGCGGCCGCCGCGCCCCGCGCGCGTGCGCGCAGCGGGCATGCCGCTTGCGTTGGGGGAAGCCGCGTTTCTCCCGGCATCTGGATGTACAGTGCCGCGAGCCCCCCCACGCCATCCCCGGCGCCGCATGCCTGCGGCCTGCCATACGTGATGGCATATGACGAGAATGCAGGCGCCGCTATGAGAGACCAAGCCCTTTTCGACAAGATCGACCTCCATCTCATAAGGGTGTTGCATACCGTGTTGATGGAGCGCAGCGTATCGAGGGCCGCCGTCCGGCTGGGCATGCACCAGCCGGCGGTCTCCGCCGCCTTGAAGCGGCTGCGCGATCTCGCGGGCGACCCGCTGCTGGTGCGGTCCGGCGCCGGCATGATCCCGACCGATGCCGGCCTGCGCATGGTGGAGCCGGCCGCGCGCATCCTGCGTGCGGCGGAGGTGCTGTTCACCGATGCGCGCGGCTTCGATCCGCACAGCGCGAGCACCACCTTCCGCATCGCCGCCAGCGACTACCTCGACCCGCTGTTCCTGCCGCAGCTGATGGCCCAGATCAAGGCGCAGGCGCCGCTGTGCCCGGTGGAGATCCACCCGCTGTCGGCCGACGCGCACTACCACGCCCACCTGTCGCACGGCGAGATCGATCTGGTGATCGGCAACTGGCCCGAGCCGCCCGAGGACCTGCACATGGGCCGCCTGTTCGGCGACGAGGTGGTCTGCCTGGTCAATGCCAACCACCCCGCGGCGCGGCGCGGCTGGGACAAGAGCGCATGGCTCGACGCCGAGCACGTGGCGCCCACGCCCACCCATCCGGGCGCGCGCGGCGTGATCGACGAGCACCTCGACGCGCTCGGCCTGCAGCGCAACATCACCGCGCGCTGCGCGCATTTCGGGCTGATCCCGGCGATGGTGGCCCAGAGCTTGCTGGTGCTCACCACCGGCCGCCAGTACTGCGAACGCTTCCTGGCGAGCGGCCCGCTGGTCATCCTCAAGCCCCCGATCGAATTCCCACGCCTCATGTACTACCAGCTCTGGCATGCACGCACCCATAGTTCTGCCTCGGGCGCCTGGCTGCGCGAGCGCGTCAGGTCGGTGGCGGCAATGCTACGGAAAGAATAGCTGATGGCCCAGGTGCAGATTGGGCTTCGGCCTATTTTCTACCTGATATTCAGGGCGGACCGCCCGTTTCATAACTGAGACAATTCCCCGCATGAATCCACCTCCCTTGCCGCCACGCCTGGCGCTGGCGGGCATCACCAAGCGCTATCCGGCGGTCGTCGCCAACAGCGGCGTCTCGCTCACGGTGCAGCCGGGCGAGACGCATGCCGTGCTCGGCGAAAACGGCGCGGGCAAGTCCACGCTGATGAAGATCATCTACGGCTCGGTCAAGCCCGACGAAGGCAGCGTCCATTTCAACGGCCGCGCCGTGCAGGTGAAGAACCCGCAGGAGGCGCGGGCGCTGGGCATCAGCATGGTGTTCCAGCACTTCAGCCTGTTCGACACCCTCACCGTGGCAGAGAACGTCTGGCTCGGCCTGGACAAGTCGCACGCGCTGGCCGAGGTCACGCGCCGCATCACCGCCAAGGCCGCCGAGTACGGCCTGGACATCGATCCGGCGCGCCCGGTGCACACGCTTTCCGTGGGCGAGATGCAGCGCGTGGAGATCATCCGCGCGCTGCTGACCGACCCGCAGCTACTGATCCTGGACGAGCCCACCTCGGTGCTGACGCCGCAGGCGGTCGAGAAGCTGTTCGTCGTGCTCAAGAAGCTCGCCAGCGAGGGCTGCAGCATCCTCTACATCAGCCACAAGCTGCATGAGATCCGCGAGCTGTGCAGCGCCTGCACCGTGCTGCGCGGCGGCAAGGTCACCGGCGTATGCAACCCGTCCGAGGAATCCAACGCCTCGCTCTCGCGCCTGATGATCGGCGCGGAGCCGCCTGCGCTGCAGCACCGTCCCTCCAGGCTCGGCGCGCCGGTGCTGCGGGTGCAGGGCCTCTCGCTCACGCGCGAGTCGCCCTTCGGCGTGGACCTGGGCGACGTGCGGCTGGAGGTGCGCGCGGGCGAGGTGGTCGGCATCGCCGGCGTCTCGGGCAACGGGCAGAAGGAACTGCTCTATGCGCTGTCGGGCGAGGACACGCGCGCCGCGCCGGCCATGGTCGAGGTGGCGGGCCGGCCCGCCGGCCGCCTGGGGCCGGACGCGCGCCGCGCGCTCGGCCTGCACTTCGTGCCGGAAGAGCGGCTGGGCCGCGGCGCCGTGCCCACGCTCGGGCTGGCGCACAACCTGCTGCTCACGCGCGGCAATGCGGTGGGCCGCGGCGGCTGGATCAAGGTCGGCGCGCTGGAGCGGCAGGCGCGCGACATCATCGGGCGCTTCCACGTCAAGGCCGGCGGCCCGAATGCGACGGCGCGCTCGCTGTCGGGCGGCAACCTGCAGAAATTCATCGTCGGCCGCGAGATCGACGCCAACCCCAGGCTGCTGATCGTCTCGCAGCCCACCTGGGGCGTGGACGTGGGCGCGGCGGCGCAGATCCGGGGCGAGATCCTGGCGCTGCGCGACGCCGGCTGTGCGGTGCTGGTGGTCAGCGAGGAGCTGGATGAACTGTTCGAGATCAGCGACCGGCTGCACGTGATGGCCAAGGGCCACCTGTCGCCCTCCATCGCGCGGGCCGACGCCACGGTGGAGAAGATCGGCCAATGGATGAGCGGCCTGTGGGATGCGCAGCCCGAGGTCGCGGCAGAGGAGGCAAGCCATGTTTAAGCTGGAACCCCGGCCGCAACTGTCGCGGCACTGGAGCTACGGCTCGCCGCTGCTGGCGCTGGCGATCACCGTCGTCATCGGCGTGCTGCTGTTCGCCGCCCTGGGCAAGGACCCGGTGCGCGGCCTGCAGGTGTTCTTCTGGGACCCGATCAAGACCCCGTATGCGCTCGGCGAGCTGATGGTCAAGGCCACGCCGCTGCTGATCATCGCGCTGGGGCTGGCGGTGTGCTTCCGCTCCAACGTCTGGAACATCGGCGCCGAGGGCCAGTACGTGATCGGCGCCGTCGCCGCCGGCGGCGTGGCGCTGCTGGCGGACAAGACCACCGGGCCCTGGATCGTGCCGGCCATCCTGCTCGCCGGCATTGCCGGCGGCATGGTCTGGGCCGGGCTGGTGGCGCTGCTGCGCGACCGCTTCAACGCCAGCGAGATCCTGGTGAGCCTGATGCTGGTCTACGTCGGCGTGCTGGTGCTGGGCTACCTGGTCTATGGCCCCTGGAAGGACCCGATGGGCTACAACTTCCCGCAGACCCGCAGCTTCGACGCGGTGACGCAGATCCCGCGGCTCATGAAGGGCTCGCGCGTGGGCATCGGCCTGATCATCGCGCTGCTGGGCGCGGCGGTGCTGTGGATCTTCCTGTTCCGCACCAAGGCCGGCTTTGCCCAGCAGGTGGGCGGGCTGGCGCCGGCGGCGGCGCGCTACGCGGGCTTCTCCTCACGCCGCGCGCTCTGGCTGGCGCTGCTGACCTCCGGCGGCGCCGCCGGCCTGGCCGGCGCGCTGGAGGTGGCCGGCCCCCTCGGCCAGCTCACGCCCTACGTGCCGATGGGATACGGCTTCGCCGCCATCATCGTGGCCTTCGTCGGGCGCCTGCACCCGGTGGGCATGGTGCTGTCGGCCATGCTGATGAGCATGTTCTACATCGGCGGGGAACTGGCGCAGTCGCGCCTGGGCCTGCCCAAGTCGCTGACCGGCGTGTTCCAGGGCCTGCTGCTGTTCACGCTGCTGGCCTGTGACACCTTGATCGCTTACCGCGTGCGCTGGCAGCGTCGCGCACCAACCCTGGCCGGAGCGCGTTGATGGAATCCTACGCATTGCTTTTGGGCGCCACGCTGTCGGCCGGTACCGTGCTGGCACTGGCCTCGCTCGGCCTGCTGATCAACGAGAAGGCCGGCGTCGTCAACCTCGGGGCCGAGGGCATGATGCTCTGCTCGGCCATCGCGGGCTTCGCCACCGTCGTCCACACCGGCAGCTTCGCGCTCGGCTTCGTCGTCGGCATGGCCACCGGCGCGCTGCTGGCCGCGATCTTCGGCGTGCTGGTGATCTGGCTCAACACCAACCAGTACGCCACCGGGCTGGCGCTGTCGCTGTTCGGCACCGGCTTCTCGGCCTTCGTCGGCATTGGCTACGTGCAGGCCAAGCTGCCGGAGAGCACCCGCTTCTCGGTGCCGGTGCTGGGGGACCTGCCGCTGATCGGGCCGGCCCTGTTCCGCCAGCATCCGCTGGTGTACCTGGCGATGGCGCTCACGCTGGCCCTGATCTGGTTCCTCTACCGCACGCGCACCGGCCTGGTGCTGCGCTCGGTCGGTGAATCGCCCGAGTCGGCACACGCGCTGGGCTATCCGGTGCGCCGCATCCGGCTGGCCGCGGTGATGGCCGGCGGCGCACTGTGCGGGCTGGCGGGCGCCTACATCTCCACCGTCTACACGCCGCTCTGGGTCGAGGGCATGGTGGCCGGCCGTGGCTGGATCGCGCTGGCGCTCACCACCTTCGCCACGTGGCGACCGGCGCGGGTGTTGCTGGGAGCCTACCTGTTCGGCGGCGTGACCATGCTGCAGTTCCACATGCAGGGCGTGGGCGTGAACGTGCCGAGCCAGTTGCTGAGCATGCTGCCCTACCTGGCGACCATCATCGTGCTGGCGTTGATTTCGCGCAATCCCGCGTGGATCCGGGTCAACATGCCTGCGTCCCTTGGAAAACCGTTCCACCCCGGCTCATAATCATCCGCTTACCTCTTGCAATACCTCCAACCTCCTGAAAGAGATGCACATGACTGAACTGTCCAAACGCTCGCTGCTGCAAGTCGCCGCCATGTCCGCGGTCGCCGCCGCCCTGGTCGGCTGCGGCAAGAAGGAAGAGCCCGCACCGGCCCCCGCCCCCGCCCCCGCGGCGGCGCCCGCGCCGGCCAAGCCCGAGCCGCTGAAGGTGGCTTTCGCCTACGTCGGCCCGGTCGGCGACGGCGGCTGGAGCTTCGCGCACGACAAGGCGCGCAAGGCGGTGCAGGAAGAATTCGGCGACAAGATCGTCACCAGCTACGTCGAGAGCGTGCCAGAGGGCGCCGACGCCGAGCGCGTGCTGCGCGACATGGCCACGCAGGGCAACAAGCTGATCTTCGGCACCACCTTCGGCTACATGGAGCCCCTGCTCAAGCTCGCGCCCGACTTCCCCGACGTGAAGTTCGAGCACGCCACCGGCTACAAGACCGCCGCCAACCTGCGCACCTACGACAGCCGCACCTACGAAGGCGCCTACATGGCCGGCGTGATCGCCGGCTCCATGACC
>NZ_JAELTO010000142.1 GCF_016428875.1 Xylophilus sp. ASV27 | reverse complement strand
CCCCCCCCCCCCCCCCCCCCCCCCCCCCCCCCCCCCCCCCCCCCCCCCCCCCCTTTTCAAGCAGAAGACGGCATACGCGATTTCCTGTACGGTCTCGTGGGCTCGGAGATGTGTATAAGAGACAGCGGCCGGGTCGATCATCTTGGCGCGCGGCGCGCGGGCGGCGGGGGCGTCGCCCGGCGCGGCGCCCTCGGCGGCGGCTTCACGGGCCGGGCCGCCACGCGCGAGCGAGAGTTCCTCGGCCCAGACCGGCACCGGCGGCAGCGGCGCGGCGGGGTCGGCGGCGGCCGCCGCGGCCTGCGCGATGGCGGCCTGGAAGGCGTCCCATACCACCAGCAACTGGGCCCTGGAGGCGTCGAGCTGCGGCGGGAACTTGGCTTCCACGCTGGGCCAGGCGGCGTCGCCGGCGATGGAGGCGGCCTGTTCCTGCCAGTGGCCGATGTCGGCGCGCAGCGTGCCCAGCGCCGCCTCGGCGTCGCGCCAGGGCTTGGTGGACAGCACCTCGATGCGCTGGGCCAGCAGCACGGCGGCCTCGCGCTGCACCTGCACGCGGTTCTGCAGGTCCTCGATGACCTTGACCCGCTCGGCCAGCTGCACCTTGAGCGCGGCCAGCGGCTCGCGGCTGAGCGGCGCGCCGGCCTTGGCGGCGTCGCGCTGCCAGGCCAGGGCGTCGGCGATGTTGAGCTTGGGCGCGCCGAGCAGCGCGCGGGCCTTCTCGGCCCATTCGGCGGCGATGACTTCCTGGCCCTTGGCGCGCTTGATCTCGTCGAGCTTCTCGCGCAGGGGCTTGGCGGCGCCCTTGTCGCGCACGCTCAGTTCCTTGAAGACCTCCTGGATCTGCTCGGCCGAGGGCTGGCGCGCGAGCCACTCGCGCACGCGCGAGGCGCGCTCGCCCGAGGTGGCGGCCGAGAAGGCGCCGCCGGTCAGCGCGTCGAGCGGATGCGCTTCGGGGGCAGCCTTGGCCGGGGTCGGATTCACTTCGGGTGCGTCGGACATTTTGTTGCGGGAGGAAAAAGGAAACATGGGAATGAGGATGGGCGCACCTGGCGCCGCTGCGCCGCAAGGCGCGGGGGACAACGCGGCCACGGGCACGCGGCCGGCGCCGCCGGTGTGGCGGGGCGAAGGCGCTATTTTCACCGCCTTTTGCCCCGCCACGCGAAACCCGTGCGCGCAGGCGCCCGCCAGCCCCTCAGCGGGTGGCGTCAGCGGGTGGACAGCGTCAGTTCCGCATGCGGGGAAAAGCCCTGCGCCTGCGCCACGCGGCGCGCGGCGCCGACGAACAGCCGGTCGCTCGGCACGCCCTGCTGCACCAGGTAGTCGCGCACCGCCGTGCCGCGCTGTACCGCCAGGTTCTGCAAGGCGGCGTCGCTGACGTCGATCTGGGCCAGCAGCAGGTTCTCCATCTCCTGCGGCGGCAGCGACTTGGCCATGCCGATCAGGTTGCGCGGCTTGCCCGGCAGGTCGGTGCGATCGTAGAGGCGTCGCAGCAGCTCGGGGGCTTCCTCGGGCGTGACGCCGGCGTCGGCCGGCGCCGCCGCAGCCGGCTGGCCGGGCGCCTGGCGCTGGCCGCGGCGCTTTTCCTGGCGCAGCAACTGCTGCAGGCGCGCGCGGCGCAGGCCGTCTTCCTCGGCCTCGCGGTTGACGGTGCCGATGACGGTCATGTTCAGGCCCGGGCGATCGGCCAGCGCCTTGGCGATCTTGCCCAGGTCTTCGCGCGCCGTGTCGGACAGCTCGGCGCTGCCGGGCGCGAACGGCACCTGGGACGCCTGCTCGCCGCCGCTGCCGCTGCCGCTGAAGGCGCTGGAAATCAGCGAGAACGGCGAGGTCACCGCGCGCACGATCAGGTTGACCACCGCCTTGGCGATCACCGGCCCCAGGCTGAACTGCGGGTCGTTGAGCGAGCCGCTGATCGGCAGGTTCAGGTCGATCACGCCGTTGCGGTCGGCCAGCAGCGCCGCGGCTAGGCGCACCGGCAGGCTGGTGGGGGCGCCGTCGACCTGCTCGCCGAACACCAGTTGCCGCAGCACCAGCGAGTTCTGCGCCGTGAGCTGGCCGTCGGGCTGGATGCGGTAGGCCACGTCCACGTCCATCTTGCCGCGCTCGATGCCGTGGCCGGCGTACTTCACCGAATAGGGCGACAGCGGCGGCAGTTCAAGGTCGCGCACCTTGCCCTTGACATCCAGCGCCAGCGGCTTGACCAGCGGATTGAGCTGGCCGCTGATCTCCAGCGAGGCGGTGCCCTCGGCCTTACCGCGCAGTTCCAGGTCGGCCATGGCGGGCGCCGCGCCGGCCGCGGGACGCTCGGAAGAAAAACCGCCGAGCCGGCCCTGCAGTTCGCTCAGGTTGGCGCTGTAGGAGGGCTTCACGAACTGGTCGGAGAACAGCACCTGGCCGTTGACGAAACGGGTCGGGCCGATGCGCACGATCGGCGCGGCCGCCGCATTTTGAGCATCATTTTGGCCTGAAGCCCTGGTACCACCTGGGCTTGCCGCTACAGAATCAGGAGCAGATGCCGATTGCTTCACCAGATCCTGCAGGTTGATGCGCCCGCTCGGGTCGATCGCGATGCGGGCGAAGAAGTCGCTCCAGGTGCTCTCGCGCACCTCCACGCGCAGCGGCGCGCCCGGGCTCGCCGCGGCGGCAACGCCGCGCAGGTCCAGCGTCTTCCAGCCCAGCAGCGACGAGGCGTTGCCCGAGAACGCGCCGGCCGACAGCATGCCGCGCCGCGCGAGGGCGGCGGGCCGCACCTCGGACGCCGGCGCCGAGGCCGGCGCGAGCGGCGCGGCGCTCAGGATGCGGGTGTCTTCCAGCAGCGCATCGCCCTGCACCTGCCAGGCCGGGCCGCGCGCCTCCTCGGCGTAGCGCACCTGGCCGGTGAAGCCCACGTCGGCGCGCGCCACCTGGACGTTGAGCAGATCGCCGAAGTAAGCGTCGAAGGCCTGCAGCGGCAGTTGCCGCGCCTCGACCCGCGCCTCCAGCGCCAGCGGCAGCAGCGCCGCCGTGCCTTTCAATTGCAGGGTGCCGCCGCGCCCGGCCGCGCGGCGGCCGCGCTGCTGCGCGCCCTCGGCGGCGGCTTCGGCCACGCGCGCCGACATCTCCAGCGCCGAGGGCGCCGTGCCCTTGGCCAGCGGCCAGGCCAGCCGGGCGAGCGAGAGCTTGAGCTCCGACAGGTCCACCGCGACCGGCTGCGGCCGGCCGGCGTCGCGGAAACGCACGCTGCCCTGCGCGACTTCGAGCGCCGCCAGATCGACCGACCAGGCCGGCGCCGCCGCGCCCCGGGCGGCCAGCGGAGCGGGCTCGGCCGTGGACGGCGGCAGCCAGTCCTCGAACATCCAGCGGCCCTGCGCAGTGCGCGCCACGTCTGCCTGCGGCGCGGTCACGATCACGCGCGGCAGCACCACGCTGCGCCGCGCGGTGTCCACCCGGGCGCCGTCGAGCTGCAGCCGCTCCAGGCCGGCCAGCAGCGTGCCGCCCTCCTCCAGCGCCAGCTTGTCCAGGCCCAGGGTCCTGGCCTCCAGCGTGGCGCCGGCGGGCGTCCAGGCCAGGTCCAGCTCGGTCGCCAGCGTGCCGCCGAGCGAGGGCTTCAGATAGGGCTTGAGGTAGGGCCCGGCCCAGGCCAGCGGCAGGCCCTTGAGCTGGGCGGCGATGCGGCCGCCGTCCAGCGCCACCGCGCCCTGTGCCGCCAGTTGCGCACTGGCCGCGGCGCGGGCCTTGGGCGCGGCGGCGCCATCGGCCTGCGCCCGCAGCTCGACCGGCACCGGCTTGCGCAGCGGCCAGGCCAGGTCCTTGAGCGTGAACTCGATCTCGTGCAGGCGCAGCGGGCCGGCGCCGGCCGCGGCCGCATCGCTCCAGTCCAGCGCACCGTCGTGTATCTGGGCCTGGGCCAGCGATACGGTCCAGGGCGCGGATGCCGCCTGCGCCGCGCCCGCGGCGGGCGCCGGCGCGGGGGCAGCGGGCTTCGGCATGACGGCCAGACGCCCGTCGGCCAGCCGGCGCAGCTGCAAGCGCGGGCCCCGCAGCGTGATCTGCTCGATCGCCACGTCCTGCGCCAGCGGGCGGACATGGGCCAGTTGCAGGTCCAGTTGCTCGGCCTGCAGCAGCGGCGCGCCCTGCGCGTCCACCGCCGCCAGCCGGTGCGCCGTGAGCCGGCCCCGGATGTCGAGCGTGGCCGCCTCCGGACCGGTGGCCTGGGCGAAGGCGAACTGCAGATCCGCATCCAGCACGCCGGCGGTCAGCCGCGCCGGCAGGCCGGCGGGCCAGTAGCCCAGGTAGGGCGCCAGGTCCAGGCCCTGGAAGCGCAGCGTGGCCTCGCCCTTGCGCACCTCGGCAAAGGGCGTGGCCTGCGCCGCGCTGTCGAAGCGGCTGCCATCGAGCGTGAAGGCCAGCCGCGGCTGCGCGGCCTGCTCGCGCTGGCTCTCCAGGCTGCTGAGCAGGGGCAGGCTCAGGGTCAGGTCGCGCACCTGGTGCATCTGCCCGCGGTCATCGACGTCCGCCGCGCCGGCGCCGAGCTGCAGGTCGTGCAGCGCGAAGCGCACCGGCTCGTCCTGCGGATCGCGCGGCGTGGCGGCCACGCGGGCCAGGATGTCGTCGACGTCGTAGTGGCCTTCGCCGGTGTGCGCCACGCGCAAGTAGGGCGAGTCGATGTGCAGGGTGTTGATCACCGGCGCCAGGCGCAGCAGCGAGGACGGCGCAATGCGCACCCGCAGGTGGCTGACCGTGAGCTGTGGTGCGGCATCGGGCTGCGCGCCGGCCACCGCGAGGTCTTGCACCGACAGTTCGAGCCGCCAGGGCCGGAAGATGATGCGTCCCGCGGTCACGGCACGCCCGAGGCGCTCGGCGCCCTGCGCCTGCAGTTCGTGGCGCACCAGGTGCGGCACGCCCCACCAGGCCAGGGCCAGCAGCACGCACAGCGTTGCGAGCCCGTAGCCCAGCGCACGCAGCAGGCGCAGGGCCAGGGGGTGGGAGGGGCGCCATCTCATCGCGGCGGGCATGCGCATGGGCGTGAAATCCGGTGGAGGGAAAAGGAGGGGCGACGTAGCGACGACGCCAGCAAAAAGCCCGGCCGGGAGGCCTGCAGCCTGACCCGCCGGGCTCGACGGCGGGCATAAGACCCGAGGCCGTCTGTTTGCGCATAAGGGAGGTACGAGTCCTTCATGCGCGGGAGGCAAGGGATTGCCTCCAGGAGAGACCGGCGATCCGCCGTGGAAAGCCTCGGGTGAGACTGGCCGCAGCATCCTCCCGGCACGGCGCCCGATGACTCGGACGGATTCACGATAGCAAAGCGATGAAGGGGCATCAAAGCGGATTTTTCAATGGCATGCCTGCTCACCATTGCCTCTTTCATTCAGACACAGCGGCCATTGTCGCGCACTGCGATGCAAGCCTGTTTCCGGCTTGTTTCAAATCTTATTAAGCATAAAGAATTGAATCCTTATGCTTGACTTGATATTTGTAAGCCTCCTAGAATCCGCCCCGCTCCCGTCTCAGGGACCTTTTAACCCGCTGCCGACCCACGGCTAAGTCGATTCGCCGCCCCTCAACCAACCCCTGCCGCTGATGCAGGCCTGGCGCGAATCCGATGGCGACCCAATCCAAACGAGGACGCCTTTTCCGCGAAGCGCGCTTGCGATGCGCAGCTTCCACGATGAGGCCCTTGTGTCGAAAGGAACAGCTATGTCAGCATCAGGAAGAGTGGCCAGCGCCCTGCGGACCTTTGCCGCAGACGTCGCCGAAGGCTTCTTCGAAATCACACACAACAGTTTCGCCCTGCTGGGCCTGGTACTGGTGTTTGCAGTCGTTACGCTGAGCGTGCGTGCCGATCTGCGCGAATCCGGCGAAGCCCATCTCATGGGCTGGCTCGAAGCGCGCAAGGTCGAAATGATCGGGCTGCCGATACAACGCGATGCCGTCGAGCGCGCGACGGCCGCCAACCCGAAGGAGCTGCCCAAGGCCCAGGCGGCCGTCGCCTACTGGCTGAGCAGGAAGTACCGCGTGGCCCCCGAACCCGTCAGCGCGCTGGTGGTCGAGGCCTTCGAGACGGGTGCGCGCACCAAGCTCGATCCCACGCTGATCCTGGCGGTGATGGCGGTCGAATCCGGCTTCAACCCGTTTGCGCAGAGCCCCGTGGGCGCGCAGGGCCTGATGCAGGTCATGACGCAGGTGCACACCGACAAGTACCAGAACTTCGGCGGCCGGCTGGCGGCCTTCGACCCGGTCACCAACCTGCGCGTGGGCGTCAAGGTGCTGCAGGACTGCATCGCCCGCGCCGGCTCGCTCGAAGGCGGTCTGCGCCACTACGTGGGGGCCGCCAACATGAATGACGACGGCGGCTACGCGGCCAAGGTGCTGGCCGAGCACAACCGCCTGCTCGCCGTGGCCAGCGGCAAGTCGGTGCCGATCACGCCGCCTGCGGTGGTGCCGCCGCCGGCGGCGAACACGCCGCCCCGGCCGCTGGAAGTGACGGCTCCGCCTGCCGGCTCTGCAGCCAGCAAGATCGTGGCGCTGGCCACGGACGAGGCCGATGCGCTCGGCGTGCGCTAAACTCGCCAGGTACGCGACTGGCGATAGGCGCTGCGACGGCCCCTCCAAGGGGCTTCGCTGCCGCTGACGTGGACCGACCGCAGGGCCCCGCCCTCGACAACCACTGGGAAGCGTACCGCCCGGTTCCTGCCCGCAGGCACCGGAGCGTTTCAGCCGTTCGCCTGGGCAGCCCTTGTTTTCAAGCAGGGACCATCGTCTTTCCAGGACTGCCGCCATGTACCAACGCCATCTGCTCGTCGAGCAAGCCGACCCCGAACTCTTTGCCGCCATCCAGGCCGAGAACGCCCGCCAGGAGCACCACATCGAGCTGATCGCGAGCGAGAACTACGCCTCGCCCGCCGTGATGTGGGCCCAGGGCACGCAACTCACCAACAAGTATGCCGAGGGCTACCCCGGCCGCCGCTACTACGGCGGCTGCGAGCACGTGGACGTGGCCGAGCAGCTCGCCATCGAGCGCGTGAAGCAGCTCTTCGGCGCCGACGCGGCCAACGTGCAGGCGCACTGCGGCGCCTCCGCCAACGAGGCGGTGTTCCTGGCCTTCCTCAAGCCCGGCGACACCATCATGGGCATGAGCCTGGCCGAGGGCGGCCACCTCACCCACGGCATGCCGCTGAACATGAGCGGCAAGTGGTTCAACGTCGTGTCCTACGGCCTGAACGACAGGGAAGAAATCGACTACGACGCCATGGAGCGCAAGGCGCACGAGTCGCGCCCGAAGCTGATCGTGGCGGGCGCATCGGCCTACAGCCTGCGCATCGACTTCGAGCGTTTCGCCAAGGTCGCCAGGGACGTGGGCGCGATCTTCATGGTCGACATGGCGCACTACGCCGGCCTGATCGCCGCGGGCGCCTACCCCAACCCGGTGCCGCATGCCGACGTGGTGACCTCGACCACGCACAAGAGCCTGCGCGGCCCGCGCGGCGGCATCATCCTGATGAAGGCCGAGCACGAGAAGGCCATCAACAGCGCCATCTTCCCGGGCCTGCAGGGCGGCCCGCTGATGCACGTGATCGCGGCCAAGGCCGTGGCCTTCAAGGAGGCGCTGCAGCCCGAATTCAAGGTCTACCAGCAGCAGGTGGCCAGGAACGCGCAGATCGTCGCCGAGACGCTGGTGCAGCGCGGCCTGCGCATCGTCAGCGGGCGCACCGAAAGCCATCTCATGCTGGTCGACCTGCGTGCCAAGGGCATCACCGGCAAGGAAGCCGAAGCGGTGCTGGGCAGCGCCCACATGACCATCAACAAGAACGCCATCCCGAACGACCCGGAAAAGCCGATGGTCACCAGCGGCGTGCGCATCGGCACCCCGGCCATGACCACCCGCGGCTTCAAGGACGAGGAAGCACGCGCCACGGCCCACCTGATCGCCGACGTGCTGGACAACCCGCGCGACCCGGCCAACATCGAGGCCGTCCGCGCCAAGGTGCATGCGCTGACCTCGCGCTTCCCCGTCTACGGCTGATCCCGCGCCATGAAGTGCCCGTTCTGCGGCCACCCGGATACCCAGGTCGTCGAGACCCGGGTGGCCGAGGACGGCACTTCGGTGCGCAGGCGGCGCCAGTGCGGCGCCTGCGACAAGCGCTTCACCACCTATGAGCGGCCCGACGTCAGCATGCCCGCGCTGGTCAAGAAGGACGGCCGGCGCGTGGACTACCGGCGCGAGAAGCTGCGCGCTTCCATGAACCTCGCGCTGCGCAAGCGGCCCGTGGGCGTGGAACAGGTCGACGCAGCGCTCGAGCGCATCGAGGAAACGCTGCTGTCCCTGGGCCTGCGCGAGCTGCCTTCCAGCCGCATCGGCGAACTGGTGATGCGCGAGCTCAAGCGCCTGGACAAGGTCGCCTACATCCGCTTTGCCAGCGTGTACCGCAGCTTCGAGGATATCGACGAGTTCAAGACGCTGGTGGACGAGGTGCGACGCTAGGGCGGCGCTGAACAAGTCCCCGCGATGGCGCGCGCCCTGGTGTGGGATGGGATGCAAGGCGCAAACCGCAGCCATGGCCGCCGCCATGGCGAGGATTTGCAACGCCGCAGACCGCCCACAGCAGGGATGCGCGACACGCGAGGAACTTGTTCAGCGTTGCCCTAGGGCGTGTCATCCTTCATTTCACTCCGCGAAAGCCTGTAGCGCGGTGCAGTGCAAGGCGCTCCGAGCGCCGCGTATCACGTACGCCCGCGCTACAGGCTTCCCCTTTGGGCTGGCCCCGGCATGCGGCGTCTGCTTTGTCGCACGGCCTGTCTCTTATACACATCTCCGAGCCCACGAGACCGTACAGGAAATCTCGTATGCCGTCTGCTGCTTGAAAATGGGGGGGGGGGGGGGGGGGGGGGGGGGGGGGGGGGGGGGGGGGGGGGGGGGGGGGGGGGGGGGGGGGGGGGGGGGGGGGGGGGGGGGGGGGGGGGGGGGGGGGGGGGGGGGGGGG
>NZ_JAELTO010000141.1 GCF_016428875.1 Xylophilus sp. ASV27 | reverse complement strand
AGATGTGTATAAGAGACAGGCGCCCGAGGAGCCGCCGCGCCGCTCCGGCCGCCCCGGGCGCGGCCGGAGCGGCAGCGGTGCGGGCAAGCCGGGCATGCGCAGCCTCCTGGTCGCCTGTGGCCTGGGAATCGCAGTCCTCGGCTACCTCCAGTTCGGCCCCAGGTCGTCGCCCTTGCCGGATCTGCTCGGCACCCGCCTGCCCGCAACGGGACTGCCTGAGCCGGCTGCCGAGGAACCGGCCAGGGACACCATCGACCCCCGCCTGGGTGGTCCCGAATCCCGGCCCCAGGAGTGGGCCGTGCCGGCAGCGGCAGGCGCCGTGACCCAGGCTGAAACCGTGACCGCCGAAGCAGCGGCTGCGCCGGAGCCGGTGCGAGAGGAAGCGGCTGCACCAGCAGCCGCCACCGTCCCGCGGAACCTCCCGGTCGTTCAGGCCGTCCCGGCCGTAGAAGCCGTCCAGGCGCCTGCCGCGCCGGCCCGCAGCGGGCCGACGAACGCAGAGCTGCTGGAGCAGCTCCGACAAATGCAGTCGGCCCTGGCTGCTTTGACCCAGCAACTCGGCCAACTGCAGCAGGCCCACGAATCGTTCGCAAGCGCGAGCGCTCGGCGTGGGCCGCCGCCGGCGCCCTCCCCTGTCCCGTCGCCAGCGCCGGCTTCCACGGCAGAACGCAAGCCTGCACAGCACAAGCCCGCCGGCGCGCCGGCCAAGGTGGCGGCCGTTCGTCCGGCGACCCAGCGTCCACCGAGGATTCGGCCGCAGGAGACGCCTGCCGCAGTGGCGGAGAAGCCGGCCGCGCCGCTCGCCGGGCAGTTGGTCGCGGTCGACATGTGGAACGGCGAGCCGTCCGTCGTGGTGGCCTCCGGCGTGCCGGGGGATCGCCGCCTGCGCGTGCTGCGCCCGGGCGATGTGGTCAACGGCCTGGCGCTCAAGTCGGCCGATCCGGTGGCGCGCTCGGCCACCTTCGCCGCGCCCGGCAGCGCGGGCCTGACCCTTTTTGTGAACCAGGGAGGCTGAGCATGCGCGTGGCATACCTCCTCGCGGCCCTGGCCGCACTGCATGCAGCGCCCTCGATGGGGCAGGTTCGGACCTCCCGCACGGCCGAGGGCAGTTCCACGGCGGCGATCACCGAGGCTGCGCGGACTCAGGCCGATGCCACCGACCGCGCGCTGCGCGAGATGTGGGGCCTGAGTGCCGAGGAGATGCAGCGGGCCAAGGTGCTGGCCCTCGGGCCGCGCGCCAGCTTCTCCGTGGACAAGCTCAGTCCACTGGAGGTGCTCGGCATCCACGCTCGCACCGACGCGGAGCGGCGCCAGTACGCCGAACGTCTGGCGCGGCTTTTCCGCGAGGACGTGGAGCGCAGCATCGCGTGGGACCGGGAGATGCAGGCGGCCATGGCCCGGCTCTACCCGAATGAGCCCATGGTCAGCTACGAGGGCCTGCCCAGGGTCCGCAGCTCGGTCGGGGCGGCCGACATGGCCAACGTGCCGCGCGGGCAGATTGTCGAGCAGGCCGCTCCCGCGCCTCGGCATCCCCTGGGCAGGTGAGCATGCGCTGCCGGGTCATGTCTGTTTCATGCGTGCTGGCGATCCTGGTGTCCCAGCTCATGGCTGCGCCCGGGTTCGCCCAGGGCCTGCAGCCGATGGACACGCCGCCGGCGGTCCTCTACGACAGCGGGCGCAGTGTGCCCCTGGCGCCCTACCTGGCCCAGCTCGCGGGCGATGCGGAGGATTCCGGCGCGCTCGCGGGCGTGCAGTTTCCCTTCGGCACGAAGCAACTTCGCAGCGCTGTGCTGGCGAAGGACGGCATGCCGGTGTTCAACGCGGCCTGGATGACGCAGCCCACCTTCGTGGTCGCGGCCGACGAGCTCTCGATGCGCTGGCTGGCGTTCAACCATGCCCGCCTGGTGCAGGCCCAAGCCGTGGGCATCGTGGTCCGGGCGGGATCGGTCACCGCATACCGGGCGCTGCAGCGCCTGGCCGCGCCGATGCGGCTCGCGCCCGACACGGGCGGCTGGCTCTCGGAGCAGCTGGCCGCCGCGGGTGCGGGCGTGTATCCGCTGCTGGTGCACACCGATGGCCGGGCATACCAGATTCTGTTCCAGGCCTTCGAGGGTGAAGGCGCAGGCGTTGGGCAACACCGCACCGGGGACCACGATGAGTGAAGCAGTCATGGAAGGGCTGCTCAGGCCTCCGATCGAGGGCTGGAGCGCGGTGACGGCGTTCGGCATCGCCGGGGTGGCCGTCGCCGCGCCGTGGGCGCTGATGATGCCGCAGCCGCTGGGCCTGCTGACCGGCGCCATTGCCGCGGGTTTCGGCTGGATCCGCACCCGCGAGGCGCTGGGCGTGTACCGCTACCAGCGCGGTCTGAAGTTCACCAAGATCACCCGCGTGGCGCCGCACAGGCTGCCGGTGACCAAGGAGCACCTGTACCTGGGCGAAGGCTTCGAGTGGACCCAGAAGCACACGCAGCGCAAGCTCGACACCCAGCAGAAGAACGTGCAGGAGTACGTCCGCCCGAGCGCGCTGGAGGTCCGCCTGGCGCGCGCCGGCGAGAAGATCCGCCAGTGGACCGACCAGAAGCCGGCCGCACCGCTGCGCAAGGTGGTGCGCGCGGCCGTCGACGTCGGCGGCACTGCCAACCCATTCGCCAGCGGCGTGGACCTGGGCGGCACGCCGGTGCTGCACGGCGTCGGCGTGCTGCAGGAAGGGCCCGTCAAGCTGAGGCAGGCCTCGCGCAATGGGCACATGCTGGTCATGGGCACCACGCGGGTGGGCAAGACGCGGCTGCTCGAACTGCTGGTCACCCAGGACATCCACGCTGGGCACGTCGTCATCGTGATCGACCCCAAGGGCGACGCCGAACTGATGCTGCGCATGCACGCCGAGGCGCGGCGCGCGGGCCGGGAGCAGAGCTTCTATCTGTTCCATCTCGGCTATCCCGACATCTCCGCGCGCTACAACGGCATCGGCAACTTCGCGCGCATCACCGAAGTGGCGGGCCGCTCCACCAATGCCCTGCCCTCGGCCGGCAACTCGGCCGCATTCAAGGAATTCTCCTGGCGCTTCACCAACATCGTGGCCCAGGCCCAGGTCGCGCTCGGCCGCATCCCGACCTACGAGACGCTGCTCAAGGACGTGACCGGCATCGACCCGCTGTTCATGGACTACGCCAACATGATGTTCCGCAAGCTGGCGGCCGAGGGACGGTTCAAGGACTACGAGCGCCGCCTGCAGGAGCTCCAGGCCCTCATCCAGGCCAAGAAGGCGCCAGTGCCGCGCAGCCTGGCCGACCGCGCGCCCGATCTGCTGGCGATGTTCCTCTTCATCAAGGAATCGCGCCTGGACGACAAGGTGCTGCTGGGTCTGGCCGCCGCGTTCAGCTACGAGCGCAGCTTCTACGAGAAGATCGTCGCAAGCCTTGGCCCTTTCCTCGAGAAGCTCACCTCCGGCGCGGTCGGAAAGCTCATCTCCCCCGACTACTTCGACCCGAACGACAAGCGCCCGATCTTCGACTGGATGACGGTCTTCCGCCAGGGCGGCATCGTGTACGCGGGCCTGGACGCCCTCTCGGACTCGGTCGTGTCGTCCGCCGTCGGCAACTCCATGCTCTCGGACCTGGTGTCCGTCGGCGGCAAGCTCTACAAGACGGGCCTCGATCCGCACACGCCGGGCGGCAAGCTCAAGCTGCCCAAGGTCTGCTGCCATTTCGATGAGGTCAACGAGATCGCCGGGCCGGAATTCGTGCCGATGGTCAACAAGCTCGGCGGCTCGGGCTTCCAGATCACCGCCTACACGCAGTCGATGTTCGACATCGAGGCCAAGGTCGGCGACAAGGCCAAGGCCGGCCAGATCATGGACAACTTCAACCACTTGGTCATGCTGCGCGTGCGCTCGGTGGCCACGGCCAACCTGATTGCGGATCAACTGCCCCAGGTGAATGTGGTGCATCTGACGCCGATGTCCGGGGTGACCGACACGGCAGCGCAGGGCAACGGGGTGGATTTCACCAGCCGCAACGACGACATCGTCACCTCGGTCAAGGCGCCGCTCTTCGAGGCCTCGGACATTCTCGAACTGCCCCAGGGGCAGGCGTTCGCGCTGCTCGAAGGCAACAGGCGCTTCAAGATCCGCATTCCGCTGGCCGACACCACGGGAGATCCGTTCATCCCGAAGTCCTTGAAGGTAGTCGCCGAGGACATGAAGCGGCGCTATCGCACCAGCGAGCGCTGGGCCGCGGAGACGGACTGGCTGGGCGCGCAGCCGCTGGGCGCGGGCGCCTCTGGCCTGATCGATACGCACCTGGCCGAGGATGCAGACGACGATGCCCATGTCGCCGCCGTGCAAGGCACGCAGGGCTCCGCGCTGGCGCACAGCGCCGTCATGGGCAACCTCATGGGGCACTCGTCGTGAGCGCCGTGCGGCCGCCGCCCAAGCCGCGCGCCACCGGGCCGGTGGAGCTCGCGTTCAGCGTGACTTTCGGCCTGATCAGCGTGACGATGAGCGCCTGGGTGGTCGGCCTGCTGATCGAGATCGGAGGCGGCTATCTGCTGTGGAAGGGCGAAGGCGTGCGCCACGCGCAGAGCATGGTGCAGCAGGACCTGGCCTACATCGCGGCGGCGCCGCGCAGCCTGCTGGTGGCCGACACCGTGGGGTTTTCTCTGAAGGTCGCCCGCTGGGTCCGCCTTCCCTACGAAAAGCTCGGCGTGCTGCGCTGGTACCAGCACCTGCGCGCCCCGCGCGCCGACAAGGGTGCTCCCGCCACGCAGCCCTCCTCCTCACTGCCGAGGCTTGGGCAGTTGAAGGGCCTGGCCGAGGCCGGCTCAGGCCTGGGCCTGGTCCTGAGCGAATGGGCGTTGATCAGCATGTTCGTCGCCCAGGACGTGTTCCTGCGGCTGTGCATTGCGGCCTTCGCCATGCCGGCCTTCGTGCTGGCCTGCCTGATCGGCATCGTCGATGGCCTGGTCCGGCGCGACCGGCGGCGCTGGATGGGGGGCCGCGAGTCCTCCTTCGTCTACCACCACGCCAAACGCTACACCGGATGGGCGCTCACCGGCGGCTTCGGTCTGTACCTGTCCTGGCCCTTCGGCGGCTTCAACCCGGCCTACATGGTCATGGTCTTCACGGTCCTGGTGGCCGCGACCCTGTCGACCACCGTGGGCGCCTTCAAGAAATACGCATGAGTTCTGATTCTGACAAGGAGGATTCGATGAAACCCACCCGCATGCCACGCCGCATCTTCGCGTGGATCGTGACCGGCCTGCTGGCGACCACGGCCGCGGCCTGGGCCGCAGGCACTGACGACGAGCTCGAGCGCGAGCGCCTCTCGCGCATCGCCGCCGAGATCGAGCAGGTGCAAGCCATGGTGGCCGAGGCCGAGCGCTCCGCGCCCACGGGCCAGCGCGTGAAGTTCCGCTACGACTGGCTGCAGCGCGACCTGGAGATGCTGCGCCAGGGCGTCATCTCGCACGTGGACGCGCCGCGCCAGCCGCGCCCGGTGGCGCCGCTGCGCGGCGACTACCGCCAGTAGGCCCGCACGAGGACAGACAGCACAAGGACACACAGCATGTACGGCGACATGAAGGCGGGCTTCCTGCAGGGCGCGGGGGTCGATCCGGCGCGGATGAAGGTGGTGCTGCTGGCCCTCGTGTTCGCTGTCGTCCTGGTGATCGCGGCCTGGATCAGCGCGCAGCTCGCCGAAGGCTACGGCAGCGGGGAGTTGGAGAAAGCCGAAGTGGTGCGCGCGCTGGTCCTGCTCCTCGTGCTGGTCCTGGTCCTTTTTTCCTTCCTGGCCTGGCTTTGATCCAGGTCCAATTTTCTTTCAACGCAAGGGGATTCCCATGAAGCTCATTCGTCAATATGCAGTGAAGTGCGCCCGCTACGCGCTGGCGTGCGCGGCCGCGGCCCAGGGCGCCGCCATGGCGGCGCTGCCCAACATCCCGGCGCCCTCGGGCGGCGGCATCGGGGGAGCACCGGTTCAGGATGGCGACTGGCTCTCGATGATGGGGGCGTACTTCAAGGTCGGCCTCACGCTGCTCGGGTTGGTGCTCGCCGCCCTGGCGTTCATTTCGGTCATCACCGGCGCGATGCGCCGCTGGAAGGAATACAGCAGCGGCCAGGTCCAACTGGGTGAGCTCAAGGAATTTCTGATCGTGGGCGTCGTGGTGGTGATCTTCGTCATCATGATGGTCAACTACGCGATTCAGACACTGGCCTGACGCTCCCATGGCACAGGAACACTCTGATCCCGGCTTCGGCGCCATGCGCGCTCCGTTGACCGATCGCGTGAATTCGGAGCCGCCGATCATCAACGGCATGTCCGCGACGGAGGCGGGCTACCTGGGCCTGGCCTCGCTCACGGTCAGCGCGGCCGCAGGCGGCCTGCTGTACGCGCTCACCGGCTACTGGCACTTCATCTTCGCGGTCTGCGTCGTCGGGCCGATGCTGACCCTGTGGTACGGCTCGCTGTACCTGCAGCAGGTCAAGCGCGGCAAGCCCGAGGGCTGGTACGTGCAGGTCGTGCGCATCTGGTGTGGCGACGTCGGCCTGGCCCGCAAGCACTTCCTCCAGCACGACGGCTACTACGAGATCGGCCGCCGGCTCGGCTTCACCGTGACCGGCGGCGGCGCACAGGCCACGGGTCGCATCACCCCTTCGTCCGCAAGACCATGAGCAGCGGTCAATTTCTGGATGCCCTGGCATCCGAGCGCAGGCACAACGAGCGGCTCATCAGGATCGTCTTCGCCGTGGTCGCGCTCGGCGTGGTCAGTACCTGGCTGGCCTGGAGGCAGCCGAAGTCCATCGACGTGCATCTGGCGCCCGATGTGCGCGCCGGCGACACCGTGCGCGTGAGCAATGGGCGCGCGCCGGTGCCGCCACCGAACGTGTATGGCTTTGCGTACTACATCTGGCAGCAGGTCAACCGCTGGCAGACCGACGGATCGAAGGACTATGGCCAGCAGATCTTCAGCATGCAGTACTACCTCACGCCACGCTGTCAGGCGCAGCTGCAGGCGGACATGGAGCTGCGCCAGGGCAAGGGCGAGCTGCGCCGGCGCACGCGCCAGATCACCGAGATCCCCGGCTTCCCCTACAGCGAGAACCGCGTCCTGAGCGAGGGCGCAGACGCCTGGACGGTGCTGCTGGACATGCAGGTCACCGAGACCTTCGGCGGGGTGTCCGTCAAGGACGTGTTCATCCGCTATCCGCTGCGCGTGGTGCGCTTTGACGTCGACCGCGAGCGCAATCCGTGGCACCTGGCGGTCGACTGCTTCGGCGCCAACCGCCCGGCGCGCCTGAACCCGGCCGACCTGAAGACTGGCGCGGAGGTCCGCGCCGACCTGACAGCACCTCGCCTGCCAGGAACGATTTCTCCTGCAAGCCTGCCGCGCGATACCGCCGTCGATTGACCATGCAATACCGAAAGCTCCTACCCTCGCACCGCATGCGCCTGGTCGGCCTGCTGGTGGCCGCCAGCGCTGCTCAGCCGAGCCTGGCCCAGCAAGTCGAGCCGCTGAACGCAGGCGCGCCGCCGTCCGATCTGGTCAGCGGCAGGCCGGCCGATCCGCCCGCTGCCCAGACGGAGGCGATCGACCTGGGCCAGGCGCCCACCGCGGCCAGCAGGCCGCCTGTGACTGCGCCGCGGGTGGTCGCCGGCATGAGCATGCCGGCGCCACTGGCCGGCGCCGGGCGCTCCTCGATCGCCCGGGCCGCCGCAGCCCGCGCCACGCTGCGCAGCGTGGGTCCGGCGCCGCTGGCGGCAGTGTCGGCATCCACGGCCGAACGCACCGTCTTCGCGCGCGAACCCGTCCGGGTGAACCTCACGGTGGGCCAGGAGCGCCTGGTCACCTTGCCGGCAGAAGCCTTGCTGCACGTCCCGAACGACATCGAGTCCGTTGCACGCGTCGAGTCGATCGGCGGCACCCTCTACGTCACCGCGCTGGTGCCCTTCACGCCCATCCGCATCGTCGCCGAACTCGTGGACAGCGGCCAGCAGATCCCGCTGGATCTCGTCGCCAGCAAGTCTGCCCTGGGCGCAGGCGAGCTGCAGGTGTCGGTGGTCGAGCCGGGGACGGTGGCGCAGCCCTCCTCGCCCGAGGCCCAGGCGGCCGCCGCGGCGCAGGCCCCGGCGCCGGAAATCGACATGGTCCAGCTCACCCGGCATGCGGCGCGCCAGCTGTACGCGCCCAGGCGGCTGGCCAGTCCGCTGCCAGGCGTCAACCAGGTGCCGGTGGCCCACGATCCGGTCACTGCGCTGCTGCGTGGCGCAAACGTGCAAGCCGTGCCGGTGGGCCAATGGAAGGCCGGCGCGCTCTACGTCACCGCCGTGCGCGTGACCAACCAGTCCCGCTACCCGCTCGAACTGCCCCTGGAGTCCTTGCGCGGGCGCTGGATCGCCGCGACCGCCCAGCACGGACGCATCGGCGCCGCAGGAAGCGATACCGATACCACCGCGCTGTATCTGGTCTGCGAGCGCTCCTTCGAATCCTGCCTGTAGGAGCAAGCATGGCCGTCAAGAGCAACAGATTCGTCCCGGTGCTGGTCATCGTGGCGGTGGCCATCATTGCCACCATCTTCTACATGAACCGCGGCGCAACCGCCGTGTCCGAGCCGATGAAGAGCGTGCCGCTGCCCAAGACTGCGGGCGCGGATGAGGACACGCCCGCCGAGACCCTGGCCACCGTGGTGGCCTCCAACCGCGAGCTGCGCCAGGACGTGCAGCGGGTGATCCGCGAGAACGACGAGCTGCGCAGGCAACTCAAGTCGGGCAACCCGGGCTCCGGCGCCGGCACCAGCCTGACACCTGCCGATCCCACCGCCGCGCCCGCAGTGGACCAGGCCGCGCCCGTGCGGCCGGGCAGGACAGGCTCCACCACGCCGATCGACGTGCTCAACAACGCCTGGGGCAACGCGGTGGGCACCCTGGGCGCCCTCGGCGGCCAGCAGCAGCCCGGCGCGCCGGGCGCCGTGGCCGCTGACGGGGACTCAGCGCTCGACTCCGCTGCCGGCGCCGTGGGCTACAAGATGGTGCCGCCCATGGGCTATGTGGCACAGACCAGCACCCAGCAGGGCATGGTCACGACCCGCTACGTGCGCAGCCCGGCCAGCGCAACGGCCGCGGCGGCCTGTCTCTTATACACATCTGACGCTGCCGACGAAGAGAACCTAGTGTAGGGGGAGA
>NZ_JAELTO010000140.1 GCF_016428875.1 Xylophilus sp. ASV27 | reverse complement strand
GGTCCACGTGACCCAGGCCTTCGCTCAGGTGCTCCAGATAGCTATCGAAGCGCTCGGCTGCATTCATCGATCCTCCAAATCGAAGTCCGGAAGATCGAATTGTGACATTTATGACACAGTAAGATTAGGCAGCCGCGGCGATCGGCGTGCGCAGCGTGACCAGTTCCTCGGCCAGCGTCGGGTGGATGCCGACCGTGCTGTCGAACAGCGCCTTGGTGGCGCCGGCGCGCAGGGCCACGGCGAAGCCCTGCACGATCTCGCCTGCGTCCGCGCCGACCACGTGCAGTCCCACGACGCGGTCGCTGGCCGTGTCCACCACCAGCTTGACCAGGGTGCGCTCGTCGCGGCCCGACAGCGTGTGGCGCAGCGCGCGGAAGTCGCTGCGGAAGACCGTGACCTGGCCATAGCGCTCCCGCGCGGCGTCCTCGGTCAGTCCCACGGTACCGATGTTGGGGTGGGTGAAGACGGCCGTCGGCACGTAGTCGTAGTCCATGCGGCGATGGCCGTCGCCGAACAGGTGGTCCACCAGCGCCATGGCTTCGCCCAGGGCCACGGGCGTGAGCTGCAGGCGCGAGGACACATCGCCGATGGCATAGATCGACGGCACGCTGCTGCGGTAGTGGGTGTCGACCTCGATCGCCCCGTTGGCGGCCTGGCGCACGCCGACGTTCTCCAGGCCCAGGCCGGTGGTGTTCGGGACGCGGCCGGTGGCGTAGAGCACGGCGTCGGCCGCGATCGCGCTTCCGTCCGCAAGCGTCAGCTCCAGGCTGCCGTCGTGCCGGCGCGCGATGGCGCTCACCTGGCTGCGCAGGTGCAGCGCGACCCCGGCCTTGCCCATCTCGGCGGCGATGAAGGACTGCACGTCCCGGTCGAAGCCGCGCAGCAGCGCGGCGCCGCGCTGCAGCTGCGTGACCTGGGCGCCCAGCCCGTTGAAGATGGAGGCGAACTCGCAGGCGATGTAGCCGCCGCCCACCACCACCAGCCGGCGCGGGAACGGGTCCAGGTCGAACATGGCGTCCGAGGTCTTGATCCATTCGCGGCCCGGCAGATCGGGCACCTGCGGCTGGCCGCCGGTGGCGATCAGGATCGTTCTGGCGCTCCAGCGCTGCTCGCCCACCTGCACCTCGTGCGGCCCGCAGACCTGCGCCCGGCCCTCGATCAGCCGGGTGCCGGCCTCCTGCAGCAGGCGGCCGTAGATGCCGTTGAGCCGCGCGATCTCCTGGGCCCGCGCGGCCTTGAGCGCCGGCCAGTCGAAGGTGGGCTGGTGCAGCTTCCAGCCAAAGCCGGCGGCTTCCTCGAAGGACTCGGCATAGCCCGCGGCATAGCTGTAGAGCTTCTTCGGGATGCAGCCCACATTCACGCAGGTGCCGCCCAGCGCCCCGGCTTCGGCCACCGCCACGCGGGCGCCGCGCTGCGCCGCCATGCGCGCGGCGCGCACGCCGCCGCTGCCGGCGCCGATCACGAAAAGGTCGAAGTCATAGCTTTGCATGGAATTCCTCTGGCAGCACCGGTGCGGATAATCGGACGATGAACGATACCCGCGATTCCTCCCCGGCCGCTGCGGCGGGGGCTTCCGACTTCTCGCGCCTGGCGCTGGCGCCGCACGTGCTGGCCAACCTGGAGGCGCTGGGCTACCGCAGCATGACGCCGATCCAGGCCGCCAGCCTGCCACCGGCGCTGTTGGGCAAGGACATCATTGCCCAGGCCGCCACCGGCAGTGGCAAGACGGCCGCCTTCGGCCTGGCCCTGCTGGCGCGGCTCAACCCGCGGCGCTTTGCCGTGCAGGCGCTGGTGCTGTGCCCCACGCGCGAGCTGGCCGACCAGGTCAGCACCGAGATCCGCCGTCTGGCGCGCGCCCAGGACAACGTGAAGCTGGTCACGCTGTGCGGCGGCGTGCCGCTGCGCGCGCAGACCGCCAGCCTGGAGCATGGCGCCCACATCGTGGTCGGCACGCCCGGGCGCGTCATGGACCACCTGGACCGCGGCCACCTGGACCTGGCCGCGCTGAGCACCCTGGTGCTGGACGAGGCCGACCGCATGCTCGACATGGGCTTTGTCGACGACATCGCCAAGGTGGCCAGGCAATGCCCGGTGAACCGCCAGACCCTGCTTTTCTCGGCCACCTACCCGGAAGGCATCGCCCAGCTGGCGCAGAGGTTCATGCGCGATACGCAGCAGGTGACGGTCAAGGCGCAGCACAGCGCGGCCAAGATCCGCCAGTACTGGTACGAGGTGCGCGAGAGCGAGCGGCTGCACGCCGTGTCGCTGCTGCTGGCGCACTTCCGCCCAGCCAGCACGCTGGCCTTCTGCAACACCAAGCAGCAGTGCCGCGACCTGTGCGACGTGCTGCAGGCGCAGGGCATCGTGGCGCTGGCGCTGCACGGCGAGCTGGAGCAGCGCGACCGCGACCAGGTGCTGGTGCAGTTCGCCAACGGCAGCTGCTCGGTGCTGGTGGCCACCGACGTGGCCGCGCGCGGGCTGGACATCGCCCAGCTCGAGGCGGTCATCAACGTCGACACCGCGCCCGATGCCGAGGTGCACATCCACCGCATCGGCCGCACCGGCCGCGGCGACGCCGAGGGCCTGGCCCTGAACCTGGCCAGCCTGGACGAGATGGGCAGCGTCGGCAGGATCGAGCAGTTGCAGGGGCGCGAATCGGATTGGCACACGCTCGCCGAACTGACGCCCGCCAGCGGCGCGCCGCTGGTGCCGCCCATGGCCACGCTGCAGATCGCCGGCGGCCGCAAGGAGAAGATCCGCGCCGGCGACGTGCTGGGCGCGCTCACCGGCGAGGCCGGCTTCTCCCGCGAGCAGGTCGGCAAGATCAGCGTCAACGACTTCTCCACCTACGTGGCGGTGCAGCGCGGCATCGCGCGCGAGGCGCTGCAGCGCCTGTCGGCCGGACGCATCAAGGGCAAGAGCGTCAAGGTGCGGCTGCTGTAGGCACCGGCCTCGGCAAATTTTTTTGCGGGGCACTGCATCCGGACGGCTTCGCCATGGGTAGTACCAGCAGCGGCACACCAGTCCGCTGCCTATTCAACCCTTTGGAGAAGACCATGCAACGTTCGCCTTCGCTCCGTTCCGCCGCCGTCCTGGGCGCCCTGTCCGCCGCCGCGCTGCTTGCCGCCTGCGGCTCTATGGGCCCGATGGGCGGCGGCAGCTACTCGCAGGCCAGCCTGCCGCCCACCATCCAGGTGCCGGCCGGCCACAAGGTCGCCCTGGAAACCGTCGGCAGCGGCGACATCACCTACGAATGCCGTGACAAGGCCAACGCCCCGGGCCAGATGGAATGGACCTTCATCGGTCCGGACGCGGTGCTGAAGGACCGAAGCGGCAAGCAGGTCGGCCGCTACTACGGCCCGCCCGCCACCTGGGAGTCGCTGGATGGCTCCAAGGTCACGGCTACCCAGCTGGCCGTGGCGCCGTCCGGCCCGGGCCACCTGCCGTACCAGTTGGTCAAGGCCAACCCGGCGGTGGGCAGCGGCGCCATGACCGGCGTCACCTACATCCAGCGCGTGGCGCTGCAAGGCGGCGTGGCCCCGTCGGCGCTGCCCTGCGATGCCTCCAACAAGGGCCGCAAGACCGTCGTCAAGTACCAGGCCGACTACATCTTCTGGAAGGCCGCCTGAGGCCGGCGGGGTAGCTAGTCCCCGTTCATTCACGGCAATGGGACGCCGCCGCGCCATGGGCTCGACTACCATGCGCAGGTTCGCCCCCTGCCGTCCCTTCGCGGCGCAGGGCCGTTTATCCCTGACGCCGCCGACCGTGCCGACCACCGACGACGCCTTCGACCACGATGCCGAGCTGCAGGCCTGTGCCCGCGGCGACCGCCTGGCGCTGCAGCGCATCTACCAGCGCGAGGCGCGCTTCCTGCTGGGCGTGGCGCTGCGCATCGTGCGCGAGCGGCAGCAGGCCGAGGACGTGCTGCACGACGCCTTCGTCGCCATCTGGAGCCGCGCCGCGAGCTTCGACCCGCGGCGCGGGGCGGGCCGGGGCTGGATCTACAGCGTGGTGCGCAACGCGGCACTGAACCACGTGCGCGACGGCGCGCGCGAGGTGGCGCTGGACGAGGAGGCCGCCGCCGCGGTCGATGACGAGGCCGCGCTGCAGGCGCACCGCGCCGGCGACGCCTTCGAGCTGACGGCCGACCTGGGCCGCCTGCACGACTGCCTGACCCGGCTGGAGCCGGCGCGGCGCGACTGCATCCTCTATGCCTATGTCGAGGGCTGCTCGCACGGCGAGATCGCGGCCCGCCTGAAGACGCCGCTGGGCACGGTCAAGGCCTGGATCCAGCGCGGCATGGGCGCGCTGCGGGAATGCATGGCATGAGCACGACTTCTACCCCTGAGGACCGCCACGACGCGCTGCATGCGCTGGCCGGCGACTACGTGCTGGGCACGCTGCCGGCCGCGCGCCGGCGCGAGGTCGAGTCCCGCATGGCCCTGGAGCCCGCGCTGCGCGTGGCGGTAGAGGCCTGGGAGGCGCGCCTGCTGCCCTTGACCGTGCTGGCGCCGCCGGTGGAACCTTCGGCACCGCTGTGGGAGCGCATCGCGCGCAGCGTGGACGCCGCCGAGGCGGCCCGGGCGCCGGCCCGGCCGCGGCGCGACTGGTGGGGCAGCCTGTCCCTCTGGCGCGGCCTGGCCGGCGCGGGTTTCGCCGCAGCGGCCATTCTGGCCACCGTGCTGGCGCGGCAGATGGCCCTGCCGCCCGCCGCGCCGCAGTACCTGGTGGTGCTGGTGGCGCCGCAGGACAAGGCGCCGGGCTGGGTGGTGCAGGCGCGCTCGCCGCAGTCGCTGGACCTGATCCCGCTCGCGCCCACCGCAGTGCCGCCCGAGAAGACGCTGCAGTTCTGGACCAAGGCCGACGGCTGGTCCGGGCCGAAGTCGCTGGGCCTGGTGCAGCCCGGCCAGGTCATTCAGGTGCCGCTGGACCAACTGCCGCCGCTGCAGCCCAACCAACTGTTCGAGCTGACGCTGGAGCCTGCCGGCGGCTCGCCGCTGGACCGGCCGACCGGCCCGATCCAGTTCATCGGCCGCGCGGTGAAGGTCGCCTGAGCCCGCCGCCCCCGGGGTTCTTGAAGAAATGCCGGCCTGGCCGGCTGGCCGCCTGGGCTATACGCTATTTAATTCGTAGCAAATCTAGCGCACGATGATCTCGACGCGCCGGTTGCGCTGCTCGGCCACGGCGTCGCGCGTGGGCACGGCCGGATCGCGCTTGCCGCGGCCCGAGGCTTCCAGGCGCTCGGCCGGGAAGCGGCGGGCGATGAACAGGTCGCGCACCTCGCGGGCGCGCTGCAGCGACAGCCGGTCGTTCAGTTCCGTGGAGCCCAGCGTGTCGGTGTGGCCGATGACCAGGATCTCGCCGCCCGGATGCCGGGTGGCCGCGTCCAGAATGGCGCCGAGCATGCGCGCCGACTCCAGCGTGAGCAGGCTGGTGCCGAGCTGGAAGTACAGCACGAAGCGCTGGCCGGCCGGCGGCGCGGTGGCGAACAGCGGCGCGTAGTCGCGCCGCACCGTCTCGGGCGGCAGTTGCTCGACGCGCGGCACCTCGCCGGCAGCGGCGCTGGCGCGCTCGAACGGGGTGGCGAGCTTCTGCTGCGCGCCGCCCGAGCGCAGCACCACGGCAGACGCCGAGCCATCGGCCTGCGGTAGCAGGATCAGCCGCGTGCTCGGGCCGGGTGGCGGCTTGCCGGCGCAGCCGGCCAGGGCCAGCAGCAATGCCACGGCCGCCAGCGTGCGCCCGAGCGCTCGCGTCACGGCTGCGCTCCGGCGGCCGCCGGGTCCAGGGCCTCGACGATGAAGTCGGTGCCAAGGATGCCGACGGTGGAGGTCGGCGTCTCCACCTTGACCGCGTCATGCCGCGTCTTGCCGATCAGCCCGGTGACCATGCGCAGGGTGCCGCGCAGCAGCGCCACCGCCAGGTTGCCCTCGTGGGTGGTGGTGTCGAAATCGAAGGCCTTGAGCTCCAGGCGGCTCGCAGGGCCGATCACCACCACCGTGCCGTCGCGCAGCACCACGCTGACGGAGCTGTCGGCGCCGGTCACGACGCGGTCGGCAGTGCTCAGCGCGTCGCCGGACTGCAGCGCGCGCTCGCCGCTGGCGTTCTGCACGCGGACCTGGCCTTTGACGAGCTTCACGGTGCCGGCGCGCGGCGCCGGCTCTGCCGCGCCTGCGGGCAGGGCCATGGCCCAGGCCATGAGCAGCACGCCCACCGTGCGAATGCCTGTAGTCTTCATTTTTTCATTCCAGGGCGGGAAAGCGCGCATGCTAAGACAAGTTGGAGTTCCAGTATTTTCGTCGCAACCGGTGCGCGCGCCATGATCGCGCTGCTGCAGCGGGTGGCCGAGGCGCGCGTGCGCATTGCCGGCGAGACGGTGGGGGAGATCGGCGCGGGGCTGCTGGTCCTGCTGTGCGCCGAGCGCGGCGATACCGAGGCCGAGGGCGAACGGCTGCTGGCCAAGATCCTGAAGCTGCGCGTGTTCCCGGACCAGGCCCGGAAGATGAACCGCAGCGTGCAGGACGTGGGCGGCGGGCTGCTGATCGTCAGCCAGTTCACGCTGGCGGCCGATACCTCCAGCGGCACGCGGCCCGGCTTTTCCCGCGCCGCGGCGCCGGAGGACGGCCGCCGGCTCTATGACGCGTTCGTCGCCCGGGCCCGCGTGCTGCATCCGGTGGTGCAGGCCGGCCGCTTCGGCGCGGACATGCAGGTGCAGTTGGTCAACGACGGGCCGGTGACGGTGCCGCTGTCGGTGGCGCCGGCGCCGCCCGGTTGAGGGCGCCGGCGGTCATGGCGATGGGTACGGGTTGCCAAAGCCCAGCGCGGCAAGGATCTCGATCTCGCGCGCCTCCATGGCCTCGGCGTCTTGCTCGCCGGTCTCGTGGTCCCAGCCCTGCGCGTGCAGTGTGCCGTGCACCAGCAGGTGCGCGTAGTGCGCCTGCAGCGTCTTGTGCTGCTCCCGGGCCTCGCGCGCCACCACCGGCGCGCACAGCACCAGGTCGGCCGCCACCAGCGGCTGCTGCGCATAGTCGAAGGTGAGCACGTTGGTGGCGTAGTCCTTGCCGCGGTAGTCGCGGTTGAGCGCCTGGCCTTCTTCCGTATCGACGATGCGCACCGTGATCTCGCCGTCGCGCTCCAGCGCGTGGCGGATCCAGCGCGCCACCTTGTGCCGCGGCAGCGCGGCGCGGTGCAGCGCGGCCTCGGGGAAGCGGGCGAACTGCAGGGACAGATTCAGTTCATTGAGCATGAAAAATGGCTGTAGCCCAGGTGTTTACTGGGTTTGTAGCTATTGTTTTGATATCAAGCTGCGCCGCGCTTGCGCGCCGTGGCCGGCCGGCTGGCGGCGTCGTAGGCGTCCACGATGCGCGCCACCAGCGGGTGGCGCACCACGTCGGCCGTGGTGAATCGGGTGACGGCAATGCCCTTGACGCGCTTGAGCACGTGCTCGGCCTCGACCAGGCCGCTCATCGCGCCCCTGGGCAGGTCGATCTGGCTCACGTCGCCGGTGACCACGGCCCGGGCGCCGAAGCCGATGCGGGTCAGGAACATCTTCATCTGCTCGGGCGTGGTGTTCTGCGCCTCGTCCAGGATGACGAAGGCGTTGTTGAGCGTGCGCCCGCGCATGAAGGCCAGCGGCGCGATCTCCAGCGCGTTGCGCTCGAAGGCCTTGACCACGCGCTCGAAGCCCATCAGGTCGTACAGCGCGTCGTACAGCGGGCGCAGGTACGGGTCCACCTTCTGGTTCAGGTCGCCGGGCAGGAAGCCCAGCCGCTCGCCGGCCTCGACCGCCGGGCGGGTGAGCACGATGCGCTGCACGGCGGCGCGCTCCAGCGCGTCGACCGCGCAGGCCACGGCCAGGTAGGTCTTGCCGGTGCCGGCCGGGCCGATGCCGAAGGTGATGTCGTGCTGGGCGATGTTGTCCAGGTACAGCGCCTGGGTCGGCGTGCGCGCGCGCAGGTCGGCGCGGCGCGTGGCGAGCGCGGAGCCGCCGTCCTCGCCCATGCCGCCGTCGCCGGCCAGCATCAGTTGCAGCGTGCGCGGCTCGATCGGGCGGTCGGCCAGTTCGTAGAGCGCCTGCAGCAGCTCCATTGCCTGGTTCGCCCTGGCCTTGTGGCCTTCCACCTTGAACTGCTCGTGCCGGTGGGCGATGGAGACGTCCAGCGCCGCCTCGATGCTGCGCAGGTGCGCATCGGTCGGGCCGCACAGGTGCGACAGGCGGTGGTTGTTCAGCGGGGTGAAGGTGTGGCGGACGATCATGGGCGCGTATTGTCGCCTTGCCCCGCTGCTAACATGCCCGCCCATGCCAGTTGCCGCCCGCCTCCACCTCTCGTACGCCCCCGTGGGCCGCCCCCGCGGAGCCCGCCCGTGATCGGCCGGCTGCAGGGCGTGCTCGCCGAGAAGAACCCGCCCCAGGTGCTGCTGGACGTGCAGGGCGTGGGCTACGAGGTGGACGTGCCCATGAGCACCTTCTACAACCTGCCCGCCGCCGGCGAGCGGGTCACGCTGCTCACCCATTTCGTGGTGCGCGAAGACGCGCAGCTGCTCTACGGCTTTCTCACGGCGCAGGAGCGCGACGCCTTCCGGCAACTGGTGAAGATCTCCGGCATCGGCCCGCGCATGGCGTTGTCGGTGCTCTCGGGCATGAGCGTGCCCGAGCTGGCGCAGGTCGTTTCGCTGCAGGAGGCCGGCCGCCTGGTCAAGGTGCCCGGCATCGGCAAGAAGACCGCCGAGCGCCTGCTGCTGGAACTGAAGGGCAAGCTCGGCGCCGACATCGGCGTGCGCGCCGGGGCCGCCAGCGACGCCCAGGGCGACATCCTGCAGGCGCTGGTGGCCCTGGGCTACAGCGACCGCGAGGCCGGCGCCGCCCTCAAGGCCCTGCCGCCGGACCTGGGCGTGAGCGAGGGCATCAAGCTGGCGCTGAAGGCTCTCGCGAAGTAGGTTCCCGCCGCCGGGGCGTCATCGGCGCTTGTTTCAACTTGTGTACATTCCTCTCTTCTTTTCAAGGGAGAGCGGGATGCTGCGCAGGATCGGGCAATGGTGGGCAACAGGCGTGCTGGCCGCTGTGCTGGCCGCATGCGGCGGCGGCGACAGTGCGGGCTCGGCCGCGAGCCTGTCCGCCCAGGAGGGCCCGGCCGTGTCGGCCGCCGCGCCGCGCACCGCCATCGACCGGGCCGAATCCTTCGTGCAGACGGACGCCGGCGCCTCCGCACTGCATGCCCCGCGCCCGCGCAATCTGGCGGCCGCGCCGCGCGCCAGCGCCATCGCGCTGCAGGCGCTGGCCACCACCCGCGCCGCCGCAGAGACCCCCGCACCCGGCGCGCCGCGGCCTGTCTCTTATACACATCTCCGAGCCCACGAGACCGTACAGGAAATCGCGTATGCCGTCTTCGGCTTGAAGATGGGGGGGGGGGGGGGGGGGGGGGGGGGGGGGGGGGGGGGGGGGGGGGGGGGGGGGGGGGGGGGGGGGGGGGGGGGGGGGGGGGGGGGGGGGGGGGGGGGGGGGGGGGGGGGGGGGGGGGGGG
>NZ_JAELTO010000013.1 GCF_016428875.1 Xylophilus sp. ASV27 | reverse complement strand
AGTCGGTGGCGCGCGTGGAGTGGCCGAGGTTGTCGTCGGCGGCATGGGCGCGTTCCTCGTGGTAGCTGTCGAGCAGCGCCTCGGGCGCTTGGCCATTGAGCACGGCCTGCAGCTTCCAGCCCAGGTTGTCGCAATCCTGCAGGCCGGTGTTGGCGCCGCGCGCGCCGAAGGGCGAGACCTGGTGCGCCGCGTCGCCGGCGAAGAACACGCGCTGGTGGCGGAATTTGTCGATGCGCCGGCAGGCGAACTGGTAGACCGACACCCATTCGAGTTCGAACCCGACCTCCTTGCCGAGCATGGCCTGGATGCGCGGAATCACCTTCTCGGGCTTCTTCTCCTCCACCGGGTCGGCGTCCCAGCCGAGCTGGAAGTCGATGCGCCAGACGTTGTCGGCCTGCCTGTGCAGCAGCACGCTCTGGTGGCGGTGGAACGGCGGGTCGAACCAGAACCAGCGCTCGGTCGGGAAGTCGGCCTTCATCACCACGTCGGCGATCAGGAAGCGGTCCTGGAAGTACTGGCCGCTGAAATCGGCGCCGACCATGCCGCGCACCGTGCTGTTGGCGCCGTCGCAGGCGATCACCCATTGCGCCTCGATGCGGTAGATGCCATCGGGCGTCTCGACGTTGAGCGCCACGTGGTCCGGGTGCTGCCGCAGCGACAGCAGCCGGTGCTTCCAGCGCAGCTCGACCAGCCCGGCCTCCGTGCAGGCCTGCACCATGCGCTCTTCGAGGTGGTACTGCTGGTAGTTGATCATCGCCGGCATCTTGTGATCGTCCTCGGGCAGCAGGTCGAAGTCGTAGGCCAGCGCATCGCGGAAGAAGACCTTGCCGACCTTCCACTGCACGCCCTTGCGCGCGAACTCCTCGCCGAGGCCGAGCCGGTCGAGGATTTCGAGCGGGCGCTTGGCATAGCAGACGGCGCGCGAGCCGATGCTCACCGTGTCGTCGTCGTCGAGGACCAGGCTGGGCACGCCGCGCCGGGCGAGGTCCAGCGCCTGCGCCAGGCCCACCGGGCCGGCGCCGATGATCACCACCGGGTGGCGCGCGATCCGGCCCGACTGCTGCTCTGCGCTCTGCCGGTAGTCGAAGCGGGGATAGGTATAGGTTTGGAACATGTCAACTCCCAGGGAGGGTCGGTGCGGCGGGCGGTGGAGGCTCAATGCCCGGCGTATTCCTGTTCGTGCAGCCAGGCCGCATGCCGGGGCGCGCGCCGGGTCCTGCTCCATTCCTCCAGCATCTCCCACTTCACGGCGTCGAGCCGGCGGTACATCTCCGGCGTGCCGACGTCGCAGGCCACTTCGAGGCGGTGTCCGTTCGGGTCGAAGAAATAGATCGACTTGAAGATGGCGTGGTCGGTGATGCCGACCACCGCGATGCCGTCGGCCTGCAGCGCGGCCTTGAGCGCCTCCAGCTCGGCCAGCGTCCCGACCTTGAAGGCGATGTGCTGGACCCACTCGGGCGTATTGCTGTCGCGCCCCATGGCCGGCGCATTCGGCAGCTCGAAGAACGCCAGCACGTTGCCCTGGCCGGCGTCGAGGAACACGTGCATGTACGGGTCGGGCTCCTTGGTCGAGGGCACCAGGTCCTCGGCGATGGCGAGCACGAAGTCCATGTTCAGGTGCTTCTGGTACCACTCGACGGTCTGCTTGGCGTCCTTGCAGCGGTAGGCGACGTGGTGGATGCGGCTGAGTTTCATGCGAGGTCTCCTGGAATGTCGGCTTGGGGGTTCCCGGGTCTTACAAATATTCGTCAATGAATAACCTATTCGTTACTAAAGAATGTAATCCCGGAATTTCGCTTTTGTCAAACAATTTCGTTTATTGCGAACTTTGCGTCCGTGCCGCACACGGGGCTCCACGAGGAAGCGGCATGCGCGGTCGGTCAAGCTGGGGGATTGCCTGCCGCGGGCACCGGGCAGCAGTGCGGCGGCCATGACGCGCAAGGAGTTGCCGGCAGCGGCCGACGTGCCCCCTCGCGCGTTGGCGTTTGATCGCGAGGATCAGCCGGCGTTGGGGATCGCGGTGATCCGCCGGGCCCGGCAGCCCGGGTTGAAAGGGGCTATGGCGGTTGCTGCCGGCCCAGCAGTGCAGCCGCCGCCAGAGCTGGCGCACATCGTCGGTCGGCGCCTGGCTGTGCGAGCGGATGGCGTCGGCGATCTCCGTATGGCTGCGATCCTCCTCGCGCGAGTCCTCCAGCAGCGACGCGGCCGGCAGACAGGGAATGCGTCCGCCCTCCTCGCCCAGCAGGCAATGCGCGCTCCTGCCCCCCGCTTGACAGCCTGGCTGCCGACGCGCCCCGATGGCGACACCCGCCCCGGGGCTGAAAATCCGCATTATCTTGGCGAAAAATGGCCCCAGCCCAGGTAATACCTGGGCTATCAGCTACATATTTGATAGCGCCTAGCGCGCCGAGTCGATCTGCGCCAGGCCCGCAATCGCCAGCCCGTAGCCGGCCACGCCGAAGCCGGCCATCACCGCCTTGGCCGCGGGCGAGATGTAGGAGTGGTGGCGGAAGGCCTCGCGCGCGTGGACGTTGGAGATGTGCAGCTCGATCAGCGTCACGCCCGCGCCCTTGATGGCGTCGTGCAGCGCCACGCTGGTGTGGGTGTAGGCGCCGGCGTTAAGCACCACGCCGGCGAGGCTGCCGGCGGCCTCGGCGCGGCCGGCCTGGTGCAGCCAGTCGATCAGTTCGCCCTCGTGGTTGCTCTGGCGGAAGTCCAGCGCCAGGCCGTGCGCGGCGCAGGCCCGCAGGCACAGCTGCTCGACGTCGGCGAGCGTGGCCGAGCCGTAGACGGCCGGCTCGCGCGTGCCCAGCAGGTTGAGGTTGGGGCCGTTGAGGACGAGCGCGGTTTTCATGCGTGGGCTTCCATGAACTGGGTGGTGATGCGGGCGAAGTCGGCCGGGCGCTCGGCCGGGCTGATGTGGGCCGCGTCGATGGTCTGCAGGCGCGCGCCGGGGATGGCGCCGGCGATCTCCTGCGACAGGGCGGGCGGCGTGGCCAGATCCTGGCTGCCGGCCAGCACCAGCGCGGGCACGGCGATGCGGCGGTTGCTCTGGCGCAAGTCGATGGCGGCGACGGCCCTGCAACTGGCGATGTAGCCGGCCGCGTCGGTGGCGACCAGCATGGCGCGCAATGCGGCGGCCCGCGCGGCGCCTGCGGGCGTGGCGCGGAAGGCCGGGGTGAGCCAGCGCTCGACCGCGCCGTCGGCAATCGCCGCCACGCCTTCGGCCTGCACCCGCGCCACGCGCGCCTGCCAGGGCGTCTGGTCGGCGTAGTGGGCGGCGGAGTTGGCGATCAGGATGCCCTTGAGCAGTTGCGGATGCCGCACCGCCAGCGCCTGCGCCGTCATGCCGCCCATGGAGACGCCGACGAAGAACACCGGGCCGCCGGCCTGGTCGCGGATCAGCGCGGCGGCGTCGTCGGCCAGGTCCTCGATGGAGAAGTCGCCCGGCAGCAGCGGCGAGCGGCCGTGGTTGCGGTGGTCGTAGCGCAGGACGGTGCAGCGCGCGGCGAGCGCGGCGGTCACCTCATCCCACATGTGCAGGTCACAGCCGAGCGCATGGCTCAGCACCACGAGCGGGCCGCTGCCGCGCTCCTCGAAATGCAGCGGGCTCATTCCAGCAGCCCCTTTTCCCGAAGGATGCCGGTGAAGATGCCGAAGGCATGGTTGGCCACCGGCACGCCGCAGTAGATGGCGGACTGCAGGATCACCTCCTTGATCTCGTCGGGCGTGAGGCGCGAGTCCGGCGCGCCGTCGAGCGCGGCGCGCACGTGCATGGCGAATTCCTCGTAGGCGTGGGTGCCGAGCATCATCGACAGCACCATGAAGCGGCGCGTCCTGTCGCCCAGCGCGGGGCGGCCCCAGATCTCGTTCCAGGCGTAGCGGCTGATCAGGTTCTGGAACTCGGCGTTGTAGGCGTGGAGGTTGGCGCTGGCCTTGTCCACCCAGGCGTCGCCCAGCACGCGGCGGCGGTTCTTCATGCCGTCCTGGTAGTCGGTTTCGCGGTCGCTCACATCACTCTCCTTGCAGGCTTTCCATCAGGGGGCGCAGCCGCGCCACCTGGGCGCGGGCCAGGCCGGCGCAGGGCTCGGCCAGCGCGGGATCGAACCATTCGTCAGCCACCTCGCGCGGCAGCTCGCCGCGCAGCGCGTCGAGGTTGGCGCGCATGCGCCCGGCATGCACCTGCAGGCCGGGCAGCGCGGTGGCCAGGGCGCGCACCGCGCCGTGCGCGGCCTGCAGCAGTTGCGGCCACTCGGCCAGCTCGGCCTGCCAGGCGCCCAGGGCGCGCTCGTGCTCCTGCGGCATGGCCGCGAGCAGCGCGGCCACGCGCTGCGGCGCGCGGTGCGCGGCGGCCAGCGCGACCATGGCCGCCACCGGATTGCGCTTGTGCGGCATGGCCGAGGAGCCGCCGCGGCCGGCCTCGTGCGGCTCGGCGGCCTCGCCCACCTCAAACTGGCCCATCAGCGCCAGGTCGCCGGCGATCTTGCCCAGGCTGCCGACCAGCAGGCCGACGTCGCAGCCCAGCGCGACCCAGACGTCGCGCTGCGTCTGCCAGGGCGCGTCGGGCGCGGCCAGGCCGAGCGCGGCGGCGACGCGCGCGACCACCTCCGGCCCCTTGCCGCGCAACTGCGACTGGCTGCCGACGGCGCCGCCGAGCTGCACCGCCAGCGCATGGCGCGCGGTAGCCTGCAGGCGCTGCAGGCTGCGCGCCACCGGCGCGGCCCACTGCGCGCACTTCCAGCCGAAGCTGATGACAGAGGCCGGCTGGCCCAGGGTGCGCGCCAGCATGGGCGTGGCGGCATGGCGCTCGGCCAGGTCGAGCAGCGCCGCGAGCACCTTGCGGCCGTCGGCCGTGACCAGCGCCAGCACGTCGCGGCTGACCAGCGCGGTGGCGGTGTCGATCACGTCCTGGCTGGTGCTGCCGAAGTGGGTGTAGGCCACCGCGTCCGGGTTGAACAGCAGCACCGTGTCCTTCAGCGCCTTGACCAGCGGGATGGCCAGGCTGCCGGCGCGCGCGCTGTCGCGCGCGATCCTGGAGACGTCGAACAGATCGACCTTGCAGGTGTCGGCGATCGAGCGGGCCGCCGCCTCGGGGATCAGGCCGGCCTGCGCCTGGGCCAGCGCCAGGGCGGCCTCGAAGCGCAGCATGGCGTCGACGAAGCTGCGCTCGCCAAAGGCCTCCAGCGCTTCAGGGGTGGAAAGAAAGCCTTCGAAGATGCTCATGCGTGCTTTTTTGAAAGAAATTGGCCTGAAGCCCAGGTACATCCTCGGCTTATAGCTATGAATTCAGTAGCATCGTGGCGCCACGCCAAACGCCCGGCACCCGGGCGCGCGGCGTCCGGGGCCGGGCGGTCGAGGATACCGCGCCGGTGCGCAGCGGCTTGCTTGCGGACCTTGGGGGTGGCCCGAGGACTCTGGGCCTCCTGCGACGCACGGCGGCTGGCGCACATCCGCGCCATCCACGAGCAGTTTCGCGGCGAGTACGGCTGGCCGCGCATGCACAAGGAACTGCCCGCCCGCGGCCTGCGGGCAGGCAAGGAGCGGGTGCGCCAACTGATGCAGCTCCACGGCATCCGTGCCAAGGGCAGGAAGCCGTGATGGACTGGATCGCCTTCTACGACCACTCTGGACTACATTCGGCGCTGGACCATCTCAGCCCGATGCAGTTCGAACAACGCTGGTTGGCGGCGCAGCGCAAATCTGCCGCTTGATCACCGGGCTGGGCACTCCGGTTTTCAGGGGCAACCTCCGTCTGGGGCATCTTGATTGCCCACACACTGCTGCGCCGATGGATGCGCCTGATGGCCCGGCACGCGGTTGTCGAGCCCACCCGCATCAGCTTCCATACAGCGCGCCATGCCGTCGTAGGGACGATCAACACGGTGCACCTGGCGCGCGCCGGCACCTTGCCTGCGCTCTTGCAGCGGCTGTTGGAGCAGGCCCGCTACTTCGTGCTCCCGCCTCGCCGCGCCGGGCGGTCATTCCCGCGCGAGGTCAAGCGCTCTCGCAGCAAGTTCCCCACAAAGAAAATGCCAGTCAGCTCTTAACTGACTGGCATTGGCCCCGTGGGGCGCTCTTTTGAAGAAAGAGCACTGCAAACCCTGCGCATGCCAGCAGGCCCCGGGGACATGCCCCGCACTACGGGCTCACCGCGCCTGCCGGGCGGCTCAACGCCAGTCGCGGCGCGGGCCGCCCTGCCAATGCGGACCACCGCCCCAATGGCCGCGCGGACCGTAGTAGATCGGGCGCGGTGCGTAGTACACCGGCGGCGGCGCGTAGTAGACCGGGCGCGGCGTGTAGTACACCGGCGGCGGCGCGTAGTAGACCGGTGCCGGATTGTAGTAGACCGGCGGCGGGGCGTAGTAGGACGGAGCGCTCGCACCGACCACGACTCCGGGGACCGACAGGCCGATGGACCAGGCCACGTTGGAGGCATGCGCCACACCCACGGTGCCGAGCGAGGCGGCGATCACGGCGGCGCCAAGGGCCAGCCGCGTCGAGAGGTGCTTGATCATGATGGGAATCTCCTTTCAGTCGCACGGAGGGTACCGCGCCATGGAACAAGTAACGCACGAAACCCGCCCGGCGATGGCAAGCCCGCCTGAAGACTCGTGTCGAGTGGTAACCCCGCCTGCACACGCCCCTTCGGCATGGCCGCGCCACCCGGGCGTTGGCGCCGCCCTGCCGATGGAAGGCGCCTACGTCCGGTAACCATCCTTGCAGGCCGGCACCAGGCAGCCGGGCCACCTAAAATCGCCGGATGACTTCCCCCTCCCATGGCGCACCGGCAGCGACCGCTGCCGCCACGCCCGCCGCAGAGACGGCGACCGATGCCGCCGGCCGTCCCAGCAACTTCCTCCGCCAGATCATCGAGCATGACCTCGAACGCGGCAGCTACGCCCAGCGGCGCTGGGCCGGCAGCCCGGGCGATGCGGCGCACCAGGCCGCCGGCGGGCCGGACCCGGCGCGCGTGCGCCTGCGCTTCCCGCCCGAGCCCAATGGCTATCTGCACATTGGCCACGCCAAGAGCATCTGCCTGAACTTCGGCCTGGCGCAGGAGTACGGCGGCGTCTGCCACCTGCGCTTCGACGACACCAACCCCGAGAAGGAAGAGCAGGAGTACGTCGACGCCATCGTCGACGCGGTGCGCTGGCTGGGCTTCGACTGGCGCGCCCACGGGACCGAGCACCTGTACTACGCCAGCCACTATTTCGACTTCATGTACCGTGCGGCCGAGGCGCTGATCGAAGCCGGCCACGCCTATGTCGACGAGCAGACGGCCGAGCAGATGCGCGCCACGCGCGGCGACTTCAACACGCCGGGCACCGACAGCCCGTTCCGCAGCCGCACCCCGGCCGAGAACCTGGAGCGCTTCCGCGCCATGCGCGACGGCCAGTTGCCGGACGGCGCGGCGGTGCTGCGCGCCAGAATCGACATGGCCTCGCCCAACATCAATCTGCGCGACCCTTCCCTCTACCGCATCCGCCGCGCCACCCACCACAACACGGGCGACCGGTGGTGCATCTACCCCATGTACACCTTCGCGCACCCGATCGAGGATGCGCTGGAGAACATCACCCACAGCATCTGCACGCTCGAGTTCGAGGACCAGCGCCCGTTCTACGACTGGCTGCTGGAGCGCCTGATCGAGGCCGGACTGCTCAGCGCCCCGCCGCCGCGGCAGTACGAGTTCGCACGGCTGAACGTGACCTACGTCATCACCAGCAAGCGCAAGCTGCGCCAACTGGTGGACGAAGGCCATGTCAGCGGCTGGGACGACCCGCGCATGCCCACCCTCGCCGGCCTGCGCCGGCGCGGCTACACGCCCGAGGCGATCCGCCTGTTCTGCGAGCGCAGCGGCGCGAGCAAGGCCGGCGGCTGGATCGACTACGGCTCGCTGGAGATCGCGCTGCGCGACGACCTCGACGAAAAGGCCGCGCGCGCCATGGCCGTGCTGGACCCGGTCAAGCTGGTCATCACCAACTGGGACGAGGTCATGGGCGCCGGCGCGCTGGACGCCTGCAGCGCCCCGGTGCATCCGCACCACCCGGACATGGGCCGGCGCAGCTTCCAGCTCGGCCGCGAACTGTGGATCGAGCGCAGCGACTACGCCGCCGTGCCGCCCAAGGGCTTCTTCCGCCTGTTCCCGCCGCACACCGCGGCGGACGGCACGGCCCGGCCCGGCAACAAGGTGCGCCTGAAGTACGGCCACGTCATCGAATGCACCGGCGCCACGCTGGACGCCAACGGCCAGGTGGCCGAGGTGCAGGCGCTGCTGGTGCCCGACACCAAGAGCGGCACGCCCGGCGCCGACGCGATCAAGGTCAAGGGCGTAATCACCTGGGTCGGCGCCAGCGACGGCGTGCCGGTGCAGGTGCATCTGTACGACCGGCTGTTCGCCGACCCGCACCCGGATGCGGGCGGGCGCGACTTCCTGGAAGCGCTCAACCCCGAGAGCCTGCGCACCGTGCGGGCGCTGGTCGAGCCGGCGCTGGCCCAGGCCGCGCCGGGCAGCCGCTTCCAGTTCGAGCGCCACGGCTACTTCGTGGTGGACACTGCAACGCCCGCCGGCGCAGCGCCGGTCTTCAACCGCATCACCGGCCTGAAGGACAGTTGGGCGCGCTGAGGCGCCCCGCACGCCATGGCCACCAAGACCCGCGCCGGCAGCAGGCCGGCTACGCCCTCGACCCCCGGCCGCCGGCGCCGCATGCTCGCCTTTCTGCGCCCCTACCGGTGGCAGATCGCACTGGCGCTGCTGCTGCTGGCGCTGGCCGCGGGCACCACACTGGTGTTTCCGGTGGCGCTGCGCAGCCTGGTGGACGATGGCCTGGCCGCCACCCAGCCGGGGGACGGACGCATGCAGGCGCTGCGCCAGCATTTCTTCGCGCTGTTCGGCGTGGTGGTGGCGCTGGGCGCGTTCTCGGCCGGGCGCTTCTACATGGTGAGCTGGCTCGGCGAGCGCGTGACCATGGACGTGCGCAACGCCGTCTACCGCCACGTGCTGCGCCAGAGCCCGCAGTTCTTCGAGACCACGCAGACCGGCGAGGTGCTGTCGCGCCTGACCGCCGACACCACGCTGGTGCAGACCGTGGTCGGCTCCTCGCTCAGCATGGGCCTGCGCAACGCGGTGATGGCCGCGGGCGCGCTGGCCATGCTGGTCTGGAGCCATCCGATCCTGATGCTGGCGGTGATCGGCATGCTGGCGCTGGTGATTCTCCCCAGCGCCTGGTTCGGCCGGCGCGTGCGCCAGCTGTCGCGCGCGAGCCAGGACCGCATCGCCGACGCCAGCGCCATCGCCGCCGAGGTGCTCAACGCCGTGCCGCTGGTGCAGGGCTACACCGCGGAGGAGCGCGAGTCGCAGCGCTTCACCGCCTCCAACGAGCGCGCGTTCGCCACCGCCGTGCGGCGCAGCAAGGCGCGCTCCTTCCTGGTGGCCTTCGTCATCATCGCCAGCAGCGCCGGCCTGCTGTGGGGCCTGTACGCCGGCACGCAGGCCGTGCTGCTGGGCCAGATGAGCGCCGGCGAACTGGGCCAGACCGTGGTCTACGCGCTGATCCTGGGCAGCGCCTCGGCCGTGCTGGGCGAGGTCTACGGCGACCTGCTGCGCGCCGCCGGTGCCGCCGAGCGGCTGATGGAGCTGCTGGAGAGCCGCTCGCCGATCCAGTCGCCAACGGCGCCCCAAGTGCCAGAATCATGGCAAAAAGTGGCTGAAGCCCAGGAAACACCTGGGGGTATAGCTATTGATTTCGTAGCAGTCGATTTCCACTATCCCTCGCGCCCGACGCAGCCCGCCCTGCGCGCGCTCAGCCTGCACGTGGCCCCGGGCGAGACCGTGGCCCTGGTCGGCCCGAGCGGCGCGGGCAAGACGACGGTGTTCCAACTGCTGCAGCGCTTCTACGACCCGGACCCGGGCGCCGGCCGGGTCGAGCTCGACGGCATGGACCTGCGGCAGATGGACCTGCACGCGCTGCGCAGCCGCATCGGCGTGGTGCCGCAGGACGCGGCGGTATTCTCGGCCACCGCGCGCGAGAACATCCGCTACGGCCGGCCCGAGGCGAGCGACGCCGAGGTCGAAGCCGCCGCCCGCGCCGCCTTCGCGCACGACTTCCTGAGCGCCCTGCCCGAGGGCTACGACACCTTCCTGGGCGAGCGCGGCGTGCGCCTGTCCGGCGGCCAGCGCCAGCGCATCGCCATCGCCCGCGCGCTGCTCAAAGACCCGCCCCTGCTGCTGCTCGACGAAGCCACCAGCGCGCTGGACGCCGAGAGCGAACGCATGGTGCAGGCCGCGCTCGACGCCGCCCTGCGGCGGGGCACCGGACGCCGCACCACGCTGGTCATCGCGCACCGGCTGGCCACGGTGCAGAATTCCGACCGCATCCTGGTGCTGGAGCACGGCCGGCTGGTCGAGCAGGGCACGCACGAGTCGCTGCTGCGCGCGGGCGGCCTCTATGCGCAACTGGCGGCGCTGCAGTTCACGCCTGATGCGGGCTCCCTGTCGACGTAGGAACAGCGCGCCAGGGGTCAGCGCCGCGGTCTCGCCCGCTGGGCCATGCCACGCTGGCGTGCCAGACCCAGCACGGCCAGCAGCCCGCTCAGCAGCGCCAGCGCCGCATGGCCCAGGGTGGGAATCGGGGTCGCCGCCGTGGCAGGGGGCACGGCAGGTGCCGACGGGGTGACCACGTCGGTCAGCGCTGCTATCGAATCGCCCTGGCTGTTGTGGGCCACCACCGCGAAGTTGTAGGCCGTGCCGTTGGCAAGGCCGGTGACGGTGCAGCCCAGGCCGGTGGTGGTGCAGGACTTGGTGGCATCCTGCACGGCGGTCACGGTATAGCCGGTGATGGCGGCACCGCCGTTGCTGGCAGGGGCGCTCCAGGTCACGCTGGCCTGCGCGTTGCCGGCGCTGGCGTGGGCATTGCCGGGAGCCCCCGGCAGTGTGGCGGGGGTGGCCATCACGCTGGGGGAAGCGGTCTCGCCCAGGACGTTGATCGCCGTAACAGTCACCGTATAGGACGTGCCGTTGCTCAGGCCGGTGACAGTGATGGGACTCACGGTGCCAGTCACGGTGATGTCCGGGCCGCTGGCGGGATGTGCCGTCACGCGGTAGCCGGTGACGGGGCTGCCGCCGTCCGACGCCGGCGCCGAGAAGTTCACCGTGATGCGCGCATCCGCGCCCACGGCCGAGACGATGGCCGGCGCGCTCGGTGCGGCAGCGGGCGTGGCGCTGGCCGGCACGGAGGCCGTCTCGCCCTGCGCATTGATCGCATAGACCGTGAAGCTGTAGGCCGTGCCGTTGTCCAGGCCCGTCACGGTGATGGGGCTGCCGCTGCCCGTGACCGTCACGTCAGGCCCGCTGGGCGGATGGGCCACGAGCCGGTAGCCGGTGATGGGACTGCCCCCATCGACCAGCGGCGGGGTAAAGGCAATGGTGACCTGCGCATTGCCCGCCGCGGGCTGCAGGTCCGTGGGGGCCGCCGGTGCGGCGGGCGCGCCGGCATAGCGCACCACGGTGCTCTGGTAGCCATTCTCCCAGTCCGCATAGGACACGTAGGGCGTGCCGCCGGGGCTGAAAGCGATTGCATGGCTGCGGTCGACGGAGTTCGTGGTCTTGGCGAAGCCGCGCGGGCCGAGTGTCTGCCAGGCGCCGCTGCCGCTGTCGAAGCGGCGCAGCGTCGAGTCGCCGAATTCGATCGGGAAATCCCGGTAGAGAACGTAGGGCGCACCGTCGGCGCCGAAGGCCAGGTGGGGGTGGGTAACCGCACCGTTGGACAGCCCCCCGCCGCCCACGTACTGCCAGTTGCTGCCGTCGAACGACACTAAGGATGCCTTGCCCAGGTTGCCCAATGGCGTGCTGACAGCCAGCGTGCCATCTCCAAAGGCCACGGCAGGCACGCCGTCCGGTGAAAAGGCCAGGGAGGGTTGCGAGGCGTTATCGCCTGAAAAACCTTCAGGGCCCCGCAGGATCCAGGCGCTACCGTCAAAGCTGCGCACGCTGAGCCGATAGCTGTTGTCCATGTCCACATAGGCCAGCCAGGGGGCACCATCGGGTGCGAAGGCCAGCGACAGGTCCGTCACGCCATCAGGCCCGGGGCTGTTCGACAGGTTGACACTCCCCACGGCGACCCAGGCGTTGCTGGCGCTGTCGAAGCGCCGTACCGTGGCACCCTGGCTGTTGCCGTAGTCCGCATAGGCCACCCAGGGCACGCCATCAGGCGCAATGGCGATGGTCAGGTAGACCGCCGGCGCACCCGAGAAATCGGCCGGCCCCACCTGCTGCCAGGCCGTGCCGTCGAAGCGCCACACATTGGCGTTCTGGTTGCCGTAGGCGACATAGGGCGTGCCGTCCGGCGCGACCGCTCCGGCCGACCAGTCGCCTTGGGCGAAGCCAAGGCTCCCCACCGGCTGCCAGTCCGCGGGCGAGCCGGAGAACCTGCGCATCGAGGTGTGGCCGCTGCCGGCGTCCCGATACGAAAGCTGGGGAGCCCCCTCGGGTGAGAACGTGAGCGACTGGTCGGCCGCCTGGACCTGCGAGAACAGCGCGGAGCCGACCTGCTGCCAGGCCGCGCCCGACATCGAGGCGGCCGGCAGGGTGCTGAAGCTGCGCGTGGCCGGCGCGGAAAGGCCCGTGCCATCGTCCACCGTCAGGCACACGGTGTAGGCCGTGGACTGCACCAGCGTCGGCACCACATAGGTCGCGGGCGTGCCAGCGGCCAAAAGCCCTGCGCCGCGCCGATAGGCGTTGTTGCCGCCCGCATCCCGCCCGGCCTTCACCTGCGCTGCGGTGCCGCAGGCGGTGCCGGCGCCGGAGAGCACGGTGAGGTAGCCGCTGCCGGCCGCACTGGAGTGCAGTTGCAGACGCGCCATCCCGGCGCCCGGCGCAATCTGGGTGATGGCAACGGTGGCCGCCCATGCCCCGGACCAGGCTCCCAATGCCAGGACGAGAAGCGCCGCCCGCCATGGCTGCGGCGAACACAGGGGACGATTCCAGCACCGCGCGGGCGTCCTCGGAGCGTAGAAGCGGCACATGGTGATTCCCGGTAACGACAACGGAGGCGGATTCTGGACGCCCCGCCGTGCCGTGTATGTCCCCAAAACAGGGGACATGACCGCCCCCGCGCTGCAGGAAAATGGCGGTAACCTGCCTCCATCCGTGACCGACCTGCGCCCCCTTTCCGCCGCCCACCCGCCACCGCCCGCCATGGCGCCGATCCGCGTGGCGATCGTGGAGGATGACCACCTGTTCCTGGCCGCAGTGGCCGCGGCCGTCGGCCATGCGCAAGGGCTGCAGCTGGAGTGGACCGCCGGCACCCAGGCCGAGGCTCTGCAGTCACTGCGCCGGGGCGCGGGTATCGAGGTATTGCTGGTGGACCTGGGGTTGCCGGACGGCTCGGGCCTTGAGGTGATACGCGCGGCGGCAGCGCTCTGGCAGCACTGCAACGTGATGGTCAGCACGGCCTTCGGCGACGAGGCGCACGTGCTGCAGTCCATCGAGGCAGGGGCCAGCGGCTACCTGCTCAAGGACAGCGAGCCAGAGCACATCGTCGACGAGATCCGCAGCCTGCATGCCGGCGGAAGCCCCATCAGCCCGCTGATCGCGCGCCAGGTGCTTATGCGCTTCAAGCAGGGGGCCATCCCGCCTCCGGCCGCCCCCGGGGACAAGGAAGTGGCGCTGTCCGTGCGGGAGCGCGAGGTGCTGCAACTGATCACCAAGGGCTTCACCACCCAGGAGATCGCACGGCTGCTGCAGGTATCGCACCATACGGTGCTGACCTTCGTGCGGCGCATCTATGCCAAGCTCAAGGTGCGCTCCAGGGCCGAAGCGATCCATGAAGCACGCACGTTGGGTCTCCTGTAGCCTGTTCTGCCCGGTACTGGCCGCCGGCCTTGTGACAGCCCACGCAGCATCGGCACCGCCGGACACACCGCAGGCCGTGCGCATCACCCGGGCCGATGTCCGCGCCACGCCCGGCCGGGGCTTCACCCCGCCGCCCTACGCCCTGGCAGCACAGGCGGACGCCGGCCCCTGGAACAGCGTGACGCTGCCTGACGCCGAGCCGCCGCAGGTGCCGCCCGCGCCGCCACAGGAGCTCCCCGCCACGCTTGAGGTCTGGTACCGCATGGCCGTGCCCACGCTCGCCGCCGATGCCGGCCCGCTGTATCTCTATCTGCCGCGCTGGAAGACGGATGGCCAGATCGCCCTCTATGGCGACGACCGCCTGCTCTACCAGTCGCATGCCAACCGGCTCTGGAACGGGTCGAACCAGCCGCTCTGGGTACCGCTCAACGAAACCTCCGGCACTCCACCGGTGCGATCGGTACAGATCCGCATCCAGCGGCTGCGCGGCACGGGGGGCGGCATTTCCTCGGCCTGGATCGGCACCGAGCATGCACTGGGCTGGCGCTACAAGTTGCGCTCATGGCTGCAGGCGGGCCTGCCGGCGATGAGCAGTGCCGCGTTCCTGGCCGCGGGCCTGTTCGCGCTGGGGGTGTGGACATGGCGGCGCCGCGAATCGCTGTACCTGCTGTTCTTCGCCATGTCGGTGGTCTCGTATGTCCGTACGCTGCACTACTTCGTGGGCCGGGAGCGCCTGCTGCTGTCGGATGCCTGGTTCGGCTGGATCACGGTCAGCTCTTTGTTCTGGCTGATCCTCACCGCGCATCTTTTCCTGGAACGGCTGCACTGCCAGCGCCGCCTCTGGCTGTCGGTGCTGGCCTGGAGCGTCACGCTGCTGGTCAGTCTGATCACCCTGCCCGGCGTCTCCGCCTTGCCCGAAGCCACGACGCTGGCCCCGCTGATCTATGTGGTCCTGCTGGCGCTGGGCCTCACGGTGTTCGTCTGCGCCTGGCGCAGCGCGCGGCGGGCCGGCTCGCATGAAGCCTTGCTGCTGGCAGGCTGGAGCATCGCCAGCATGGCGGCCGGCGGCTACGACTGGCTGCTGCAGAACAACCTGCTGGTGAGCGTGGAAGGCGCCTTCCTGGGCGCCTACGCCAACATCGGCGCCTTCTTCATCTTCTCGTACATCATGCTGCGCCGCTACCTGACAGCCATCGGGGGCATGGAGCAGCTCAACACCCGCCTGGAGCAGCGCCTGCAGGAGCGCGAGCAGGAGTTGGCCCTGAGCTACGAGCGGCTACGCGAAAGCGAGCACCGGCAGACGCTGGTCCGGGAACGCCAGCGGCTGATGCAGGACATGCACGACGGGTTGGGCTCTTCGCTGATGAGCACGCTGCGTGTGGTGCGCCATGGGCAGATCGGCAGCGAGGCGGTGGCGCAGATGCTGGAGGAATGCATGGATGACCTCAAGCTGGCAATCGACTCCATGGAGCCGGTCGATGCCGACCTGCTGCTGTTGCTGGCCACGCTGCGCTTTCGCCTCGCCCCCCGCATCGAGGCGATGGGCGTGGCGCTGCACTGGGAGGTGCAGGACGTAGCGCCCCTGCCCTGGCTCGATCCGCGCAGCGCGCTGCACCTGCTGCGCATCCTCCAGGAGTGCTTCGCCAACGTGCTCAAGCACGCGCAGGCCAGCGTCATCCACGTGGAAAGCGAAACCGTGGCAGACGGCGTGGAAGTCCGCATCGTCGACAACGGCCAGGGCTTCGACGTGGAATCGGCGTTGCGGTCGGGAGGACGCGGGCTCAAGAACCAGTTGCGCCGCGCCGAGGCCATCGGCGCACGGCTGGCATGGCACCGCGGGGAAAGCGGCACGCGCTGCGTCCTGTGGCTGCCTGCCGGCAGCAGCACCGCAACCGCCCGTTGACCGCAAGCGCAGGCCAGCCCTCTGCCTGCGGCGAGGCCGAGGGCCACATGCACCCCGCCAAGCTGCCAGCGAACTAGCGGCCGTCCTTGCGCGCGCGTTCCTGGGCGCGCCGCACCTGCCGGCTGGGCGCCGGCTGGCGGGCCTGCCATTGCGCCTGGCGGCGGCGCTCCACCCGGCGACGGATGAAGCGCACCACCACGGCCGTGACCACCAGGGCCACGGCGCCCATCGCCATGCCTGCCCACTGGTCGTTCATTGCAAGGTTTCTCCCAAGGCTGCGGGAAGAGGCAGCACGCCTATGCCCTCTTCCAGCAGGGCGCGTGCCTCCTCGAGCGAGGCCTTGCCGCGGATGCCGCGTTCGGCCGACTCGCCGTGATGGATGCGCCGGGCCTCCTCGGCGAAACGGTCGCCCACATCCTCTGCGCTGCGCATGGCCTGCCGCGCCAGCTTCCACCACGCGGCGTGCAGCGCTGCCGCGTCAGGCCCCGCCGGGACGACGGTCTCTGGCGCAGCCTGTTTCTGTGCAGCGCCTGCGGCGGCTGGCGCCGCCGGCAGCTCGGCCGGCACGGTGCCGTTGCGGGACGTGCTCAGGTTCAGGCGCGGCGCACTGGGCAGCTTGGCCACCTCGCCAGCGCCACACACCGGGCAGGTCACGAGGCCACGGCCGTGCTGGTCCTGGTAGTCCTGCTCGGAACCGAACCAGCCTTCAAAGCCGTGGCCCTGCGGGCATTGCAGGTTCAGGACCTTCATGGCGTGAGGCCCTCCGCCACGGGCTGCCAGTCCAGTGGCCAGGCGCCCGACAGCAGGTTCTGCAGATGGACCACGCAGGCCAGCGTCTTGGCATCGGTCACACTGCCATCGCGGCACCACTGCAGCAACTCCTCGGGGGTTGCCGCAAAGACGTCGAGAAACTCACCTGCGTCCAGGGCCTGAGCGCCGGCCACCAGGCCCCGCGCAAAGTAGATGTGGATGACCTCGGTCGAATAGGCGATCGCCAGGTGCATCGCCCCGGCCCGTGCCCATTCGCGCGCGGTGTAGCCGGTTTCTTCGAGCAGCTCGCGCCGGCCGCAGACGAACGGGTCTTCCCCCGCATCGAGCTTGCCCGCCGGGAATTCGACCATCGCCAGGCCTATGGGATAGCGGAACTGGCGCTCTAACACCACCCGGCCGTCGTCCAGCAGCGGCACGACCACGACGGCCCCCGGATGCTGCACGTACTCGCGCGTGGCCAATGTGCCATCGGGCAGGCGCACCCTGTCGCGGCGCACCTTCAGGAGACGGCCGTCGAAAACGGCCTCGCTGTCCACCTGGCGTTCGATCAGATGAGATTCGTCGGGCATGGATGACAAGGCCGGCCGCTCAATCACGGGTCCGCAGCAGGTAGCGGTAGACAAAGCCGGGGAAGGCGAGCGTCACGAACAGTGCGCCGGTGACGGCATAGAACTCCCAGCCCTGCGGGGCGATCTGCCCTGCACGCCTCTCCAGCAACAGGGCGAGGGCTCCCACCACGCAATAGCACAGCACCAGTTCCGCCAGCCGAAGCGCCAGGCTCTTGCGGCCGCGCGGCAGGTTCACCAGGCCCAGCACGCGCTGGCTGGCGAACGGGAGGTTGGCCCCGAGAAACGCGAGCAGCAGGACCAGCCAGACGGAGAGGGTCAGCGACATGCCGCGACGGTACTACCGAACCAGGGCCCCTCAGGTCCCCAGGGTCTTGACGATGGCCTGGGCGCACAGCGCCATCAGCCCGCCGGGCAGCAGGCCCAGCACCAGCACAAGCGCGCCGTTCAGCGCCAGCACCAGGCGGGCATCGGCACCCGCAACGACCGGCGTGGCATCCACGGGTGCATCGAAGTACATGACCTTGACCACGCGGATGTAGTAGAAGGCGCCGATCAGCGACATGACCACAGCGAAGGCGGCCAGGCCGACGTAAAGCGGCAGGCCGGAGGTCACCAGCGCCTGCAGCACTGCGAGCTTGGCGTAGAAGCCCACCATGGGCGGCACGCCGGCCATGGAGAACATGCACACGGCCATGACGGCGGCGTACAGGGGGCTGCGCTGGTTCAGGCCGGCCAGGTCGGAGATCTCGTCGCTCTCGAAGCCCTCGCGCGAGAGCAGCAGGATCACGCCGAACGCCGCCAGCGTGGTGAGCACATAGCTGACGATGTAGAACATGGCCGAGCTGTAGGCGTTGTAGGCGGAGGCGGCATCGCCGCGCACCACGCCCGACATCATGCCCAGCAGCACGAAGCCCATCTGCGAGATGGTCGAGTAGGCCAGCATGCGCTTGAGGTTGCTCTGCGCGATGGCCGCCAGGTTGCCCACCAGCAGCGAGGACACGGCCAGCACCGCCAGCATCTGCTGCCAGTCGATGGCCAGCGGCAGCAGGCCTTCGACCAGCAGGCGCATGGCCATGGCAAAGGCCGCGAACTTGGTCGCGCCGCCGATGATCAGCGTGATCGCCGTGGGCGCGCCCTGGTAGACGTCGGGCACCCACATGTGGAACGGCGCGACGCCGAGCTTGAAGGCAATGCCGGCGACGATGAAGACCACGCCGAACACCAGCACCTGGTGGCGGATCTGGCCGCTGCTGATGGCCTTGAGCACCTGCCCCAGGTCCAGCGAGCCGGTCGCGCCATAGAGCATGGAAAGGCCGTAGAGCAGGAAACCGCTGGCCATGGCGCCGAGCACGAAGTACTTCATGGCGGCCTCGGTCGCGGTGGTGTCGTCGCGGCGCAGCGCCACCAGCGCGTAGCTGGAGAGCGTGAGCAGCTCCAGGCCCAGGTAGAGCACGAGGAAGTTGTTGCCGCCGATGATGACGAACATGCCCAGCAGCGAGAACATGCCCAGGATGAACAGCTCGCCGCCGCGCATCATGCCGCGCTCACCGGCGTAGGCGTGGCTGTAGACCAGCGTGGCGATCATCGCCACCGCGGCAAAGCACTTGAGCCAGTTGCCCATCGGGTCGTTGACGACCATGTTGGAGAAACCGTAGGCCGTGCCGCCCTGCACCGCCTGCCAGCCGGCGATCAGCGCGGTGGCGGCCAGGGTCAGCAGCGTCAGGGTGTAGGTGAGCGTGCGGCGCGTGCCGGTGACGCTCAGGTCGACCAGCGCAATCACGCAGGCCATCACCAGCAGCACGATCTCCGGGGTCAGGGTGGCCCAGCCGAATGTGTCCATATCTCTTCTAGTCTCGTTCGTGGGTCAGGGCAGTTTCGACACCGCCACATGGCGCAGCAGCTCGGCGACCGAGGCGTCCATCACATCGGTGAAGGGCTTGGGATGGATACCCATGTACAGCACGGCGATGGCCAGCAGCGCCATGATGAGGAATTCGCGCCCGTTGATGTCGCTTAGTTCGCGTACATGGTCATTGGCGACCGGGCCCAGGTAGACGCGCTTGAACATCCACAGGGTGTAGGCCGCGCCGAAGATCAGCGCCGTGGCCGCCAGCAGGCCGATCCAGAAGTTGGCCTTGACCGCCGCCAGGATCACCATCCACTCCCCGACGAAGCCCGCGGTGCCCGGCAGGCCGCAGTTGGCCATGGCGAACAGCAGCGCGAAGGCGGCGAAGCGCGGCATCACGTTGACGACCCCGCCATAGGCCGCGATGTCGCGCGAGTGCATGCGGTCGTACAGCACGCCGATGGAGAGGAACATCGCCGCGGACACGAAACCGTGGGCGATCATCTGCACGATGCCCCCGGCCATGCCCAGGTCGCTGAAGACGAAGAAGCCGAGCGTCACGAAGCCCATGTGCGCCACGGACGAATAGGCCACCAGCTTCTTCATGTCCTTCTGCACCATGGCCACCAGGCCCACGTAGACCACGGCCACCAGGGACAGCGCGATCATCAGCCAAGCCCAGCGGTGGGAGGCATCAGGGGCGATCGGCAGCGAGAAGCGCAGGAAGCCGTAGGCGCCGAGCTTGAGCATGATCGCCGCCAGCACGGCCGAGCCGCCGGTGGGCGCCTCGACGTGCACGTCGGGCAGCCAGGTGTGCACCGGCCACATCGGCACCTTGACGGCGAAGGCGGCGAAGAACGCGAAGAAGATCAGCGTCTGCGCCGTCGCCGACAGCGGCAGGCGGTGCCAGGTGGCGATGTCGAAGCTGCCGCCCGACTGGGTGTAGAGATAGATCAGCGCGACCAGCGTCAGCAGCGAGCCCAGCAGGGTGTACAGGAAGAACTTGAAGGCCGCATAGATCTTGTTCGGGCCGCCCCAGATGCCGATGATCAGGTACATCGGGATCAGCGTGGCCTCGAAGAACACGTAGAACAGGATGCCGTCGAGTGCGCTGAACACGCCGATCATGAGCCCCGAGAGGATCAGGAACGCGCCCATGTACTGGTTGACGCGCTCGGTGATCACCTCCCACGCCGCGATCACCACGATCACCGTGATGAAGGCCGTCAGCGGCACGAACCAGAACGACAGGCCGTCCAGCCCGACGTGGTAGTGGATGTTGAAACGCTCGACCCAGGTATGGCGCTCCACGAACTGCATGGCCGCCGTGCCCAGGCGAAAGCCCTGGTACAGCGGCAGCGTCACCAGCAGGCCCAGGAGCGAGCCTGCGAGCGCCAGCCAGCGCACCAGGCCCTCCTGGCCTTGCTTGCCCAGCGCCAGCAGTACGGCGCCGAACGCGATCGGCGTCCAGATGGCGAGACTCAGCCAACCCATGTGTCGTTTTCCTTGTTGTTATTTGAAGAGCGCAACGATCTGGTCGTGCCAGACGAAGTAGGTCATCAGCACGAAGACGCCGACGATCATCACGAGCGCGTAGTGGTAGATGTAGCCGGTCTGCATCTGGCGCACGGCGGCCGCGATGCGCCCGACCAGGCGCCAGGAGCCGTTGACCAGGGTGCCGTCGATCACCGCCTGGTCGCCGCCCTTCCAGAGGCCGGTGCCGAGCGCCCGGGCGCCGCGCGCCAGGATGTTTTCGTTGATCCAGTCGAGGTAGTACTTGTTCTCGAGCAGGGTGTAGACCGGATGGAAGGCGCGCTTGATCGCCGCCGGCAGCGCCGGGTTGACCATGTACAGGTAGAACGAGGATGCGACGCCGGCCAGCGCGAGCCAGAACGGCCAGGTCGTCAGGCCGTGGATCGCCATCTGCAGCGGCCCGTGGAAGGCTTCTCCAAGCTCCGCCATCGCGTGGTGCCTGCTGCCATCGACGAAGATGACGTTCTTGAAGAAGTCGCCGAACAGCATCGGCTCGATCGTCAGGTAGCCGATCAGCACCGATGGGATCGCCAGCAGCACCAGCGGCACCCACACTACCCAGGGCGACTCGTGCGGCTCGGCATCGTGCCCATGGCCGTGGTGGTCATCGTGGGCATGGAGATGCGCATCCGGATTCTGGTCGTAGCGCTCCTTGCCGTGGAACACCAGGAAGTACAGGCGGAACGAATAGAAGGCCGTGATGAACACCCCCGCCAGCACCGCGAACGACGCGAAGCCCGCAGCCGGCAGATGGCTTTCATGCACGGCTTCGATGATGCTGTCCTTGGAATAGAAACCGGAGAACAGCGGAGTGCCGATCAGCGCCAGCGAACCCAGCAGGAAGGTGATCCAGGTAATCGGCATGTACTTGCGCACGCCGCCCATCCAGCGGATGTCCTGGTTGTGGTGCAGGCCCATGATGACCGAGCCGGCCGCGAGGAACAGCAGCGCCTTGAAGAAGGCATGGGTCATCAGGTGGAACACCGCGACGGAGTAGGACGAGACACCCAGGGCCACCGTCATGTAGCCCAACTGGGACAGCGTCGAATAGGCCACCACCCGCTTGATGTCGTTCTGGATGATGCCCAGAAAGCCCATGAACAATGCCGTGATCGAGCCGATCACGAGGATGAAGTTGAGCGCGGTATCCGACAGTTCGAACAGCGGAGACATGCGCGCCACCATGAAAATGCCGGCCGTCACCATGGTGGCGGCGTGGATCAGCGCGGAGATCGGCGTCGGGCCCTCCATCGAGTCCGGCAGCCAGACGTGCAGCGGAAACTGCGCGGACTTGCCCATGGCGCCGATGAACAGGCAGATGCAGATGACGGTGATCAGCATCCAGTCGGTGCCCGGGAAGCCGAGCGCGGCCAGTTCGCCGGTCTTTGCGAAGATCTCGGTGTAGTTGAGCGTGCCGGTGTAGGCCGCGATCAGGCCGATGCCCAGGATGAAGCCGAAGTCGCCCACGCGGTTGACCAGGAAGGCCTTCATGTTGGCGAAGATGGCCGTCGGCTTGTTGAACCAGAAGCCGATCAGCAGATACGACACCAGGCCCACCGCCTCCCAGCCGAAGAAGAGCTGGAGCAGGTTGTTGCTCATCACCAGCATCAGCATGGAGAAGGTGAAGAGCGAGATGTAGGCAAAGAACCGGTCGTAGCCGTCGTCCTCCGCCATGTAGCCCACGGTGTAGAGGTGGACCATGAGCGAGACGAAGGTCACCACGCACATCATCATGGCGGTGAGGCTGTCGATCATGAAACCGACCTCCATCTTCAGCGAGCCGACCGTCATCCAGGTGTAGATGGTCTCGTTGAAGCCCGCGCCTTCGGTCACCACGCTCCACAGCGTCATGGCGGACAGGACGAAGGCCACCAGCACGCCGAGGATGGTGAAGGAGTGGCTGGCTCGGCGGCCCAGCACGTTGCCCCCGAACATGGTGCCGGGAATGCCGGCCAGCAATGCGCCCGCCAAGGGCGCCAGCGGAATCGCCAGCAGCGTGGCGGCAGAAAGGGTTGCGCTCATCGTTCTCTAGTCTTTCTCTTCTTCGCGTCAGCCCTTGAGCGTGTCGAGGTCGTCGACGCTGATGCTGGACTTGTTGCGGAACAGCAGCACCAGGATGGCCAGGCCGATCGCGGATTCGGCCGCCGCCACCGTCAGGATGAAGAACACGAACACCTGGCCGTGCATGTCGCCCAGATAGTGGGAGAACGCCACGAAGTTCATGTTGACCGCGAGCAGCATCAGCTCGATCGCCATCAGCAGCACGATCAGGTTCTTGCGATTGAGGAAGATGCCGATCACCGACAGCGCGAACAGAATGGCGCCGAGCGAGAGGTAGTGTCCAAGGGTCAGCGTCATGCCTTATTCTCCACGGCGGCAGGGGCTGCCGCGGTTTCAGTGGCCGCGGCCACCGGGGCGCGGGTCGCCTCCACCTTCACCAGCGAGACGCGGTCCTGGGCGCGCACCCGGACCTGCGTCGCCACGTCGATGAACTTGCTGTCCTTGCGCCGGCGCAGGGTCAGCGCAATGGCCGCGACGATGGCCACGAGCAGGATCACCGCGGCAATCTCCAGCGGATAGAGATATTGCGTGTAGAGCAGCACGCCCAGCGCCTTGGTGTTGGAGACCTGCTCGATGGCCGACATGGCCTTGGGACCACCGCTGTTGCGAAAGCCCCCCATGAGCACGTAGGCCATCTCGAGCGCGATCACCACACCCACCAGCGCCGCGAGCGGAAAGTGCTTCCAGAACCCCTGGCGCAGCCCGTCCATGCTCAGGTTGATCATCATCACGACGAACAGGAACAGCACCATCACCGCGCCAAGGTAGACGAGCACGAGCGTGATGGCGAGGAATTCCGCCTGCAGCAGCAGCCAGACGGCCGAGGCCTGCGAGAAGGCCAGCATGAGGTAGAGCACCGCATGCACGGGGTTGCGGGCCGTGATCACCCGGAATGCCGCAAACAGCAGCACGAGCGAAAACAGATAGAAGAAACCGGTCTTGACGTCCATGGATGTGCGTTCTCTGGCGGGCTGCGCTCAGCGGTATTTGGCGTCGGCCGCCTTGGCCGCCGCGATTTCCGGCTCGTAGCGGTCGCCCACGGCCAGCAGCATGTCCTTGGTGAAATACAGGTCGCCGCGCTTCTCGCCGTGGTATTCGAGGATGTGGGTTTCGACGATGGAGTCCACCGGGCAGCTCTCCTCGCAGAAGCCGCAGAAGATGCACTTGGTCAGGTCGATGTCGTAGCGCGTGGTGCGGCGGCTGCCGTCCTCGCGCACGTCCGACTCGATGGTGATCGCCACCGCCGGGCACACGGCCTCGCACAATTTGCAGGCGATGCAGCGCTCCTCGCCGTTTTCGTAGCGGCGCAGCGCATGCAGGCCGCGAAAGCGCGGCGACAAGGGCGTCTTCTCTTCGGGGAACTGCACCGTGACCTTGCGGCGGAAGGCGTAGCGGCCGGTCAGGGCCATGCCCTTGAACAACTCCACGAGCATGAAGCTCTTGAAGAAATCCTTGATCGAAAAGGCGGATACAGCAGCGGCTGTCATCGTCACACTCCGTTTACTTCCAGATGTTCCAGGACGTCTGCATCCATCCACCGATGATCAGCAGCCAGACCAGGGTCACGGGAATGAAAATCTTCCAGCCCAGACGCATGATCTGGTCGTAGCGGAAACGCGGGAAGGTTCCGCGGATCCAGATGAAGAGAGACACCACGAAGAAGGTCTTCAGGCCCAGCCAGATCCAGCCCGGGATGAAGTCCAGGAAGGCCACCGGCGACAGCCAGCCGCCCAGGAACATCAGCGCCGCCAGGATGGACACCAGCCACATGCTGGCGTACTCGGCCAGGAAGAAGATGGCAAAGCCCATGCCCGAGTACTCGACCATGTGGCCGGCCACGATCTCGGCCTCGCCTTCCACCACGTCGAACGGATGGCGGTTGGTCTCGGCCACGCCCGAGATGATGTAGACCACGAAGATCGGCAGCAGCGGCAGCCAGTTCCAGGACAGGAAGCCCAGGCCCTTGTCCGCGAACATGCCCTGCCCCTGGCTGGCAACCACGTCGCCGAGGTTGAGGCTGCCGGTGACCATGATCACCACCACCAGGCAAAAGCCCATGGCGATTTCATAGCTCACCATCTGCGCCGAGGCGCGCAGCGCGCCCAGGAAGGCGTACTTCGAATTGGAGGCCCAGCCGGCGATGATCACGCCGTAGACCTCGACCGAGGTGATCGCCATGATCAGCAGCAGGCCGGCGTTGATGTTGGCCAGCACCACATCGGGGCCGAACGGGATCGCCACCCAGGCCGCGAGGGCGGGCATGATGGCCATGATCGGGCCGAGCCGGAACAGGCCGCCGCTGGCCGCCGACGGGTTGATCAGCTCCTTGGTCAGCAGCTTGAGCGCATCGGCAATCGGCTGCAGCAGGCCGAACGGGCCCACGCGGTTGGGGCCATGGCGGACCTGGATCCAGCCCAGCAGCTTGCGCTCCCACAGCGTCAGGTAGGCCACGGCGCCCAGCAGCGGCAACAGGACACAGATGATCTTCACCAGCGCCCAGATCACCGGCCAGGCGCCGCCGGTCCACCAGCTTGCGCCCACCAGTCCTTGGCCGAAGCCGTACAGGGTATCGATCATGCTGCGGCTCCCTCGAACGCCGCGCCACGGGTCTTGCGCGCGTCGGCGGTGAGCTGCAGCGAAGCGGCGCGGCGCACGATGCCGTCCAGTTCATAGATGGCAGCGACCGCCGGAGCGGCACTGCCCACAGTGGCGGCGCGCACGGCACCCGCCGGCGCATTCGACAGGCGGTCCGCCGGCAGATGCGTTGCGTCGGCAGGGAGCGTGCCACGGGCTGCGGCCAGCACTTCCTGCGAGGACTCGAAATCGAAACCCGGCAGGCCCAGCAGATTGCCAAGCACGCGCAGCACCTTCCAGGCCGGACGCGCCTCGCCCTGCGGCTTGACCACCGCGTGGAAGCCCTGGATGCGGCCTTCGGCATTGACGAAAGTGCCCGAGGTTTCGGTGAAGGGTGCGATCGGCAGCAGCACGTCGCTGCAGTCGAGGTTGGCCTTGAACGGGCTCAGCGTGACGACCATCTCGGACCGCGCCAGCGCCGCGACGGCGGCAGCACCCGCAGCGGAATCGAAAGCCGGCTCGGTGTTGAGCAGCAGCACCGCCTTGAGGCCGCCTTGCAGCATCTGCGCGGCATTCAGGCCGCCGGTCTGCGGCACGGCGCCGACGAACTGCGCGCCCACGGTGTTGGCGGCCTCGGTCAGGTAGCCGACGCTCGCGCCGGTCTGCTCGGCTATCCAGTGGGCCAGCGCCAGCAGCACCGAGGCGTCGGCATGATGGGCCGCGGCATTGCCCAGCAGAATGGCCTTGCGCTCGCCGCCCAGCAGCGAGCGTGCAATGGCCGTGCTGGCGTCATCGGCCTGGCCCGGCGCCGGAGCGGCAACGCCCTTTTCGGCGGCGACCGCGGCGGCGATATTGGAGAGGCTGGCCACCCACTGGCCGTGCGGCTGCACCAGCGAATGCGCCAGCGGCATGGCCCAGTCTTCGTCGGCCGAGCGGATCGCGCTGACGGAGGCGCCCTTGCGCACCGCCTGGCGGATGCGCTGCGCGAAAAGCGGGTGATCCTTGCGCAGGTTGGAGCCCAGCACCAGCACGCGCTGCAGCGTCGACAGCGAGGCGATGGAGGTGCCCAGCCAGCGCACGGCACCTTTCTGCGACGCGGCGAATTCGGCGTTGCGCAGGCGGTGGTCGACGTTGTCGCTGCCCAGGCTGCGTACCAAGGCACCGGCCAAGTACAGCTCTTCCAGGGTGCTGTGCGGGCTCAGCAGCGCGCCGACGGCGCCGGCGCCATGCTCGGCCTTGATCTGGCGCAGACCGTTGGCCACGTACTCGAGCGCCGTCTGCCAGTCGACCGTCTTCCATTGCCCGCCCTGCTTGAGCATGGGCTGGGTCAGGCGCTCCTCGCTGTTCAGCGCCTCGTAGGAGAAACGGTCGCGGTCGGCGATCCAGCATTCGTTGACCGCTTCGTTCTCGAACGGCACGACCCGCATCACCTTGTTGTTCTTGACCTGGACCACCAGATTGGCGCCGGTGGAGTCATGCGGGCTGACCGACTTGCGGCGCGACAGCTCCCAGGTCCGCGCGCTGTAGCGGAACGGCTTGCTGGTGAGCGCACCGACCGGGCAGATGTCGATCATGTTGCCCGACAGTTCGGAGTCGACCGTGTCGCCGAGCACCGTGGTGATCTCGGAGTGCTCGCCGCGATGGATCATGCCCAGCTCCATCACGCCGGCCACTTCCTGGCCGAAGCGCACGCAGCGGGTGCAATGGATGCAGCGGCTCATCTCCTCCATGGAGATCAGCGGGCCGACGTCCTTATGGAACACCACGCGCTTTTCCTCGGCATAGCGCGAGGCGGAGCCGCCATAGCCGACCGCGATGTCCTGCAACTGGCACTCGCCGCCCTGGTCGCAGATCGGGCAGTCCAGCGGATGGTTGATGAGCAGGAACTCCATCACCGACTGCTGCGCCTTGATCGCCTTGTCGCTCTTGGTGCGCACGATCATGCCCTGGGTCACGGGCGTGGCGCAGGCCGGCATCGGCTTGGGCGCCTTCTCCACGTCCACCAGGCACATGCGGCAGTTGGCGGCGATGGACAGCTTCTTGTGGTAGCAGAAGTGCGGTATGTAGGTGCCGGCCTTCTCGGCCGCGTGCATCACCATGCAGCCTTCGGCGACTTCGACCTTCTGGCCGTCGAGTTCGATTTCAACCATGTCGTGTGTCTCCGCGTCAGGCGTGCGCCGGTTTCGCGGAATTCCTGTTCTGCTGGATCAGCGCCTCGAATTCGGGGCGGAAGTGCTTGATCATGGCCCGCACCGGCATGGCGGCCGCATCGCCGAGCGCACAGATGGTGCGGCCTTGGATGTTGTCGGCCACCGAATTGAGCAGTTCGAGGTCGCCCACGCGGCCCTGCTCGTGCTGGATGCGGTCGATCACGCGCCACATCCAGCCGGTGCCTTCGCGGCAGGGCGTGCACTGGCCGCAGGACTCGTGCGAATAGAAGTAGGACAGGCGCAGCAGCGATTCGACCATGGAGCGCGAGTCGTCCATCACGATGACGGCGCCCGAGCCGAGCATGGAGCCGGCCTTGGCGATGGAGTCGTAGTCCATCGTGCATTCCATGATGATGGAAGCCGGCAGCACCGGAGCCGAGGAGCCGCCCGGGATCACCGCCTTGAGCTGGCGGCCCTTGCGCACGCCACCGGCCAGTTCGAGCAGCTTGGCGAATGGCGTGCCCAGCGGGACTTCGTAGTTGCCCGGCAGCTCCACGTCGCCCGACACCGAGAAGATCTTGGTGCCGCCGTTGTTGGGCTTGCCGACCTCCAGGTAGGCCGCGCCGCCATTGCGGATGATCCACGGCACCGCGGCGAAGGTCTCGGTGTTGTTGATGGTGGTCGGCTTGCCGTACAGGCCGAAGCTCGCCGGGAACGGCGGCTTGAAGCGCGGCTGGCCCTTCTTGCCTTCGAGCGATTCGAGCAGCGCGGTTTCCTCGCCGCAGATGTAGGCGCCGAAGCCATGCGCCGCATGCAACTGGAAGCTGAAGCCGCTGCCCAGGATCCGGTCGCCCAGATAGCCGGCGGCGCGCGCCTCTTCCAGTGCTTCCTCGAAGCGTTCGTAGGTCTGGAAGATCTCGCCGTGGATGTAGTTGTAGCCGACCGAGATGCCCATCGCGTAGGCCGCGATGATCATGCCCTCGATCACGATGTGCGGATTGAACTGCAGGATGTCGCGGTCCTTGCAGGTGCCCGGCTCGCCTTCGTCGGAATTGCAGACGAGGTATTTCTGGCCCGGGAACTGGCGGGGCATGAAGCTCCACTTCAGGCCGGTCGGAAAGCCGGCGCCGCCACGGCCGCGCAGGCCGGATTCCTTGACGGTGGCAATCACCTGGTCCTGGCTCAGGCCTTCGCCCTCGCCGGCGCCCAGGATCTTGCGCAGGGCCGCATAGCCGCCGCGCGCCTCGTAGTCCTTCAGCCGCCAGTTGGTCCCATCCAGGCCGGCATAGATCTGCGGCTCGATGTGGCGGCCGTGGAAGCAGGTCTGGACCCCGGTGGCCTGGAACTGCGACAGCACCTGTTCTGCGTTCATCACGCGCCCTCCTTGGCACCGGACTGCGTGGCGCGCAGGCCGTCGACCAGTTGATCGAGCTTCTCGTTGCTCATGAAGCTGCACATGGTGCGGTCGTTGACCAGCATCACCGGGGAATCCGCGCAGGCGCCCAGGCATTCGCTCTGCTGCAGCGTGAACAGGCCGTCGGCCGTGGTCTCGCCCATCCTGATGCCGAGCTTGTGCTCCAGGTGGTGCAGCGCCTTCTGCCCGTCGCGCAACTGGCACGGCAGGTTGGTGCACACGTTGAGCTTGTAGCGGCCCGTGGGCTGCTGGTTGTACATGTTGTAGAAGGTCGTGACCTCGTGCACCGCGATCTCGGGCATGCCGAGATAGGCGGCGATGGCGGCCTCGCTCTGCTGGCTGATGTAGCCCTGCTCCTGCTGCACGATGGACAGGCAGGCCATGACGGCCGACTGCTTCTGATCGGCGGGGTACTTGGCGACTTCCTTGTCGAAACGGGCTCGGGTGGAGTCGGAGATCATCGGTCAATCTCTCCAAAAACGATATCCAGCGTGCCGATCACGGCGACGGCATCGGCGATCATGTGGCCGCGCGCCATCTCGTCCATGGCGGCTAGGTGAACGAAGCCCGGGGCGCGGATCTTCAGGCGGTAGGGCTTGTTGGCGCCATCGCTCACCAGGTAGATGCCGAACTCGCCCTTGGGATGCTCGACGGCCGCGTAGGCTTCGCCCTCGGGCACGTGGAAGCCTTCGGTGAAGAGCTTGAAGTGGTGGATCAGCTCTTCCATGTTGGCCTTCATCGACTCACGCGAGGGCGGCGCCACCTTGTGGTTGTCGACGATGACCGGGCCGGGATTGGCGCGCAGCCAGTCCACGCACTGCTTGATGATGCGGTTGGACTGGCGCATTTCCTCCATGCGCACCAGGTAGCGGTCGTAGCAGTCGCCGGTCTTGCCCACGGGGATGTCGAAATCCATGCGCGCATAGACGTCGTAGGGCTGCTTCTTGCGCAGGTCCCAGGCGATGCCGGAGCCGCGCAGCATCGGGCCGGACAGGCCCAGGTTCAGCGCGCGCTCGGGCGTCATCACGCCGATGCCGACGGTGCGCTGCTTCCAGATGCGGTTGTCGGTCAGCAGCGTGTGGTATTCGTCAAGGTTCCTGTCGAAGCGCTGCGTGAAGTCGTCGATGAAGTCCAGCAGCGAGCCCTGGCGGTTCTCGTTCATGCGCGCCAGCGCCCGCGCATTCTTGATCTTGCTGACCGTGTACTGCGGCATGCGGTCGGGCAGGTCGCGGTAGACGCCGCCCGGGCGGAAGTAGGCCGCATGCATGCGCGCGCCCGACACCGCCTCGTAGATGTCGAACAGGTCTTCACGCTCGCGGAAGGCGTAGATCAGGATGGTCGAGCTGCCGCAGTCGTTGCCGTGCGAACCCAGCCACATCAGGTGATTCAGCAGGCGCGTGATCTCGGAGAACATCACGCGGATGTACTGCGCGCGGATCGGCACTTCCAGGCTCAGCAGCTTCTCGATGGCTAGGCAGTAGGCGTGCTCGTTGCACATCATCGAGACGTAGTCCAGCCGGTCCATGTAGGGCAGCGACTGGATGAAGGTCTTGTGCTCGGCCAGCTTCTCGGTGGCGCGGTGCAGCAGGCCGATGTGCGGGTCGGCGCGCTGCACGACTTCGCCGTCGAGCTCCAGCACCAGGCGCAGCACGCCGTGGGCGGCCGGATGCTGCGGCCCGAAGTTCAGGGTGTAGTTCTTGATTTCAGCCATGGGGATACCGTCGCCGCGGGCGCCTAGTGCAGACCGCCGTAGTTGTCTTCGCGGATGATGCGCGGCGTGACCTCGCGCGGCTCGATCGTGACCGGCTGGTAGACCACGCGGCGCAGCTCGGAGTCATAGCGCATCTCGACGTGGCCCGACAGCGGGAAGTCCTTGCGGAACGGGTGGCCGATGAAGCCGTAGTCGGTCAGGATGCGGCGCAGGTCCTCATGCCCCTCGAAGACGATGCCGAACAGGTCGAATGCCTCGCGCTCGAACCAGTTGGCCGAATTCCACAGGGCGTTCACGGACGGCAGCACCGGCAGATCGTCGTCGGGGCAGAACACCTTCACGCGCACGCGCTGGTTCAGGCTCAGCGACAGCAGGTGGGACACGGCGGCATAGCGCGCGCCCTCCCAGGCACCATCGCGGTAGGTGGAGTAGTCGACGCCGCAGAGGTCGATCAGTTGCTCGAACTGGCAGCCCGGCGCATCGCGCAGGATGCGCATGGCCTCGAGGTAGTGGGCCGGCGAAACGAACACGGTGACCTCGCCGAGCCGCACCACGAAGCGCAGGGCCTTGTCACCGAGCGCCGCGGCCAGCGTGTCCCTGAGCGCCTCGGGCGCGATGGCGACGGAGGAGGAAGAAGTCATGGCGGGCCCGCTCATACGCGTGCAATCGTGTTGGTGCGGCGCACCTTCTGCTGGAGCTGGATGATCCCGTAGATCAGGGCTTCCGCCGTGGGCGGGCAGCCAGGCACGTAGACGTCGACCGGCACGATGCGGTCGCAGCCGCGCACCACCGAGTAGCTGTAGTGGTAGTAGCCGCCGCCGTTGGCGCAGGAGCCCATGGAGAGCACCCAGCGCGGCTCGGCCATCTGGTCGTAGACCTTGCGCAGGGCCGGCGCCATCTTGTTGCACAGCGTGCCGGCCACGATCATCAGATCGGACTGGCGCGGGCTGGCGCGGAAAACCTCCGCGCCGAAGCGGCCGATGTCGTAGCGCGCCGCGGCGGCATGCATCATCTCGACCGCGCAGCAGGCCAGGCCGAACGTCATCGGCCATAGCGAGCCGGTCTTGGCCCAGTTCACCACCGAGTCATACGACGTGGTGATGAACCCTTCCTTGAAAACACCTTCGATTGCCATATCTGACTCCTCGGCCGAAACCGATCATTCCCAGTCGAGCGCGCCCTTTTTCCATTCGTAGGCGAAGCCCACGACGAGGATTCCCAGAAAGATCACGGCCGCCCAGAACCCGGTCGCGCCAATGTCCTTGAGCGCAACGGCCCAGGGAAACAGGAACGCGATCTCGAGGTCGAACAGAATGAAAAGAATGGCGACGAGGTAATAGCGCACGTCGAACTGCATGCGCGCGTCCTCGAATGCCTCGAAACCGCATTCGTAGGGAGAATTCTTGGCCGCGTCGGGGCGATTGGGCCCGAGAAGATAACCAAGCGCTTGCGGGGCGATTCCGACCCCTATGCCGACCAGAATGAACAGGAGGACAGGAAGGTACTGGTCGAGGTTCATCTTGGGGGTCAGCTTATCGCGTGAGCCTGCCCGGAACTGGAACCGGGCAGGCCGTGTATGGTGCCGTCGGCGAGACTCGAACTCGCACAGCTTTCGCCACTACCCCCTCAAGATAGCGTGTCTACCAATTTCACCACGACGGCGGTTTTGCGCTGCCCGGATGGCATGAGGACCTTGCGGTTTTGGCTTGCCGGGCAGACTCAGATTCTACTCTGGATTCGCACCGCTTTCCTTCGGGCGCGGGAGTTTTAGTGCCACGATTCCCGCACACGGGAAACAGCAGAAACCCGGTCAGGGCGTGGACTTGGGCGCCTCCGCCGGAGCCGGCACCGGCACGGCGGCCGCACCGGTGGCCGCGGGTGCGGCAGGCGCCGCGGTGTTGCCCGGGATCTGTGCGGCAGGGCTTGCGTCCGCAGGCGGCGCAACGGGCACGCTCACGCCGGCGCGGTCGAGCACGCTGCCCGAATCGACCGGGCGCAGGTTGCCGAAGTAGGCCAGGGCCAGCGTGCAGACGAAGAACACCGCGGCCAGCACGGCCGTGGTGCGCGACAGGAAATTGGCGCTGCCGCTGGCGCCGAACAGGCTGCCGGAGCCGCCACTGCCGAATGCCGCACCCATGTCGGCCCCCTTGCCATGCTGGACCAAGATCAGGCCGATCATGCCCAGCGCGGACAGCATCTGCAGGGCCAGGACGATGTTGAGGACGATGTTCATCGAATTACTCCAAAATTTCTCTTGCGATGGCCGCGCTCATTGCGCCGCGGCCACGATGGTCAGGAAGTCGGGCGCCTTGAGCGAGGCGCCGCCGATCAGGCCGCCGTCGATGTCGGGCTGGGCCAGCAGCTCGGCGGCATTGGCGGCGTTCATGCTGCCGCCGTAGAGGATGCGCACGCCCGCGGCCGCCGGGTAGGCGTCGCGCAGCCGCGCGCGCAGGCCCGCATGCACCGCCTGCGCCTGCTCGGGCGTGGCGGTCTTGCCGGTGCCGATCGCCCACACCGGCTCGTAGGCCAGCACGATGCCGTCGATACTTTCACCCAGCGCCTCGGCCACGGCCGCGAACTGGGCGCCTACGACCGCCTCGGTCTGACCCGCATCGCGCTGCACCAGCGTCTCGCCGATGCAGACCACCGGCACGATGCCCGCGGACAACGCCGCGCGCGCCTTGGCGGCCACCGTCGCGTCGGTCTCGCCATGGTACTGGCGGCGCTCCGAATGGCCGACCAGCACATAGCGCACGCCGAAGTCCTGCAGCATGGCGGCGGACACCTCGCCGGTGTAGGCGCCCTGGGCGTAGGCCGACACATCCTGCGCGCCGAGCGCGATCGGCGAGCCCTGCAGGCGCGCGCCCACCTGCGCCAGGTAGGGCGCGGGCACGCAGACGGCGACCTCGGCCGCAGCAGCGCCCACGCCGGCCAGCAGGCCATCGAGCAGCGCGGCGTTGGCCGCCAGGCTGCCGTTCATCTTCCAGTTGCCCGCGATGAGCTTCCTGATCTTCATGGATTGCGTCTTCGTTCTTTGGGGGACGGTGCCACCCCTACCAGGTGAGCACGATCTTGCCGACGCGGGCGCCCGACTCCATCAGCGCATGCGCCTGGGCGGCACGCGCGGCCTCGAAGGTGGCGTGGATCACCGGCTTGATGCGGCCGGCCGCCAGCAGGGGCCAGACATGCTCGCGCAGTTCGCGCGCCACCGAAGCCTTGAAGGCCACCGGCCGCGGCCGCAGCGTGCTGCCGGTGATGGTGAGCCGGCGCCGCAGCACCAGCCCGGCGTTGAAGCCGGCCTTGCTGCCGCCCTGCACGGCGATGATGACGATGCGGCCGTCTTCGGCCAGGCATTCGACCTCGCGCGCGACGTAGTCGCCCGCCACCATGTCGAGCACCACGTCCACGCCCTTGCCGCCGGTGAGCTTGCGGGCCTCTTCGGCGAAGTCCTGCGACTTGTAGTTGATCGCATGGTCCGCGCCCAGCCGCAGGCAGGCGGCGCATTTCTCGTCGCTGCCGGCCGTGGCGATGACCGTCGCGCCCATGGCCTTGGCGAGCTGGATGGCGGTCACGCCGATGCCGCTGGTGCCGCCCTGCACCAGCAGGGTTTCGCCGGGCTGCAGGCGGCCGCGCATGAAGACGTTGCTCCAGACGGTGAAGAAGGTCTCGGGCAGCGACGCCGCCTCGATGTCGCTCAGGCCCGCCGGCACCGGCAGGCACTGCCCGACCGGCGCGACCGCGACTTCCGCATAGCCGCCGCCGGCGAGCAGGGCGCAGACCCGGTCGCCGACCTTGAAACCGGCCTCGGCCAGCGCGGCGGCGTCACCGCAATCGATGACGCCGGCGACTTCCAGCCCCGGCACGTCGGACGCGCCGGGCGGCGCCGGATAGTGGCCGGTGCGCTGCAGCACGTCGGGGCGGTTGATGCCGCTGGCCGCGACGCGGATCAGCAGCTCGCCGGCACCGGCGACCGGCTGCGGACGCTCGCGCAGTTGCAGAACCTCTGGCGCCCCAGGGGAAGTGATGTCGACGGCACGCATGGCGTTTCTCTCGCGGTGGATCACATTTCAAGCATGAAATCTGGCTTTAGCCCAGGCAGCGCCTGGGCTTTTAGCTATTATTTCAATAGCAATCGAGGACTCAGCCCTGCTGGCCCGGCGCGACGCCGCCCTGTTGCTGCTGGCCGGCGTCGCCGTAGCCGCCGGCCGGACGGTCGAGCAGCGCCTTCATGGACAGCTTGACGCGGCCCTTCTCGTCGGTCTCGAGCACCTTGACCTTGATGATCTGGCCTTCGGTGAGGAAGTCGGTGACCTTCTCGACGCGCTGGTGCGCGATCTGGCTGATGTGCAGCAGGCCGTCCTTGCCCGGCAGCAGGTTGACGAGGGCGCCGAAGTCCAGGATCTTGACGACCGGGCCTTCGTACACCCTGCCGATCTCCACTTCCGCCGTGATCTGCTCGATGCGGCGCTTGGCTTCGTCAGCCTTGGCGGAATCGGTGGAGGCGATGGTGATGGTGCCGTCTTCCTCGATGTTGATCTGCGTGCCGGTTTCTTCGGTCAGCGCGCGGATGACGGCGCCGCCCTTGCCGATCACGTCGCGGATCTTCTCGGGGTTGATCTTCATGGTGTAGAGCTTGGGCGCGAAGCTGGAGACCTCGGTCTTGGCTTCACCCATGGCTTCCTGCATCTTGCCCAGGATGTGCAGGCGCGCTTCCTTGGCCTGCGCCAGCGCCACCTGCATGATTTCCTTGGTGATGCCCTGGATCTTGATGTCCATCTGCAGCGCGGTGATGCCGGCGTGCGTGCCGGCCACCTTGAAGTCCATGTCGCCCAGGTGATCCTCGTCGCCCAGGATGTCGGTCAGCACGGCGAAGCGGTTGGCGTCCTTGATCAGGCCCATGGCGATACCGGCCACGTGCGCCTTCATGGGCACGCCGGCGTCCATCAGCGACAGGCAGCCGCCGCAGACCGAGGCCATGGAGGAAGAGCCGTTGGACTCGGTGATCTCCGACACCACGCGCATGGTGTAGGGGAACTCGTCCTTGGGCGGCAGCACGGCGGCCAGCGCACGCTTGGCCAGGCGGCCGTGGCCGATTTCACGGCGCTTGGTCGAACCCATGCGGCCCACTTCGCCGGTGGCGAAGGGAGGCATGTTGTAGTGCAGCATGAAGCGGTCTTCGTACTCGCCGGCCAGCGCGTCGATGCGCTGGGCGTCGCGCTCGGTGCCCAGCGTGGTCACGACGAGCGCCTGGGTTTCACCGCGGGTGAACAGGGCCGAGCCGTGGGTGCGCGGCAGCACCGAGTTGCGGATCTCGATCGGGCGCACGGTGCGCGTGTCGCGGCCGTCGATGCGCGGCTCGCCGGCCAGGATCTGGCTGCGCACGATGCGGGCCTCGATGTCGAACAGCAGGCCTTCGACCTTGACGCTGTCGAACGCCACGCCTTCGGCGTTGAGGGCCTCCATCACGCTGGCCGTGGCCTCGCGCAGGGCCTGCGTGCGGGCCTGCTTGTTGCGCAGCTGGTAGGCGGCGCGCAGCTTGTCTTCGGCCAGGGCGTTGACCTTGGCGATCAACGACTCGTCCTTGGCCGGCGGCTGCCAGTCCCAGACCGGCTTGCCGGCCTCGCGCACCAGTTCATGGATGGCGTTGATGGCGATGTTGCCCTGCTCGTGGCCGAACACCACGGCGCCGAGCATCACGTCTTCGCTCAGTTGCTTGGCTTCGGACTCGACCATCAGCACGGCGGACTCGGTGCCGGCGACCACCAGGTCGAGCAGGGAATCCTTGCGCGCGGTCTGGCCCGGGTTGAGCACGTATTCGTTGTTGATGTAGCCCACGCGCGCGGCGCCGATCGGGCCGGCGAACGGGATGCCGGAGATCGCCAGCGCGGCGCTCACGGCGATCATGGCGGCGATGTCGGCATCGACCTCGGGGTTCAGCGACAGGGTGTGGATGACCACGTGCACGTCGTTGAAGAAGCCTTCGGGGAACAGCGGGCGGATCGGGCGGTCGATCAGGCGGCTGGTCAGGGTTTCGTGCTCGCTGGGCTTGGCCTCGCGCTTGAAGAAGCTGCCCGGGATCTTGCCGGCGGCGTAGGTCTTCTCGATGTAATCGACCGTCAGCGGGAAGAAGTCCTGGCCGGACTTGGCGGTCTTGGAGGCGGCCACCGTGGCGAGCACCACCGTGTCGTCGATGTCCACCAGCACGGCGCCGCCGGCCTGGCGGGCGATTTCGCCGGTTTCCATGCGGACCGTGTGCTGGCCCCACTGGAAGGTCTTGGTGACTTTGTTGAAAATGCTCATGGTATTCCTTTGCTCTTCAATTGATAGCAGAATGCCCAGATACTGCCTGGGCTAGAGCCGGATTCAGAACACGATGCCATTCCAGCAAGCCTGCGCCGCAGGGCTCCTGGAATGACACAGCTTCGCTCTGTTTCCCGGCTCCGGAAGTAAAAAACGCCTGAGCTAGCGCGCTAACCCAGGCGTTTCCTATGCGGTACGACTTACTTGCGCAGGCCCAGCTTGGCGATCAGCGCGGTGTAGCGGTCGGCGTCCTTGGACTTGAGGTAGTCCAGCAGCTTGCGGCGGCGGCTCACCATGCGCAGCAGACCGCGACGGCCGTGGTGGTCCTTGGCGTGGGTCTTGAAGTGGGGGGTGAGCTCGTTGATACGGGCGGTCAGCAGGGCGACCTGGACTTCGGGGCTGCCAGTGTCGTTGGCGGCGCGGGCGTTGTCCTTGACGACTTCTGCCTTGATGGAGGATGCGATCATTTCAGTGTTTCCGAGGGTGTTTGACTTGCGAGGCGGGTTGGAAATGCCTGCCACGTGCGCTTGCGAAATGCAAAGCCCGTGGATTATAACGTGGGGCGCCGCCCTGCCCTTGCCCACCCTTGAGGAGCCCCCATGACGCCTGCCTGCCGCCCCGCCCTTCGTCCGCTGTCCTGGCTGCTCGCGGCCGCGCTGCTGGCCGGTGCCGGCCCTCTGCCGGCCTGGGCGGCCAAGAAGGAAGCGCAGGCGGCAAAGGCCGACGGCAGCACCACCCGCAAGGCCAAGCGCCCGCGCGCGACGCATCCCAAGGTGCTGCCCGGCGGCTCGGGCGAGACCACGGCCGAGCGCGAGCGCCGGCTGCTGCGTGAATGCCGCGGGCTGCCCAACGCGGGCGCCTGCCTGGGCCTGGCCTCCTGAATCTGCGCTACGTCTGCGCTACGGCCGCCGCATGCGGCACGTGCTCGGCAGCTCCGCCTGGGCCGCCGGGATGGTGCGGATCACGCGAAACCCGTAGCCCGAACCCTCCACGTCGAACCTCACGCCGGGCGCGCCCTGGCGCTCCATCAGGCCGACCGAGAGGTCCTGCTGGAACTGGTGGTCCGCCGCACGCATGTGCCCGCGCTGGCCGTGCAGGCTGACGCTGGCGGTTTCGAGCTGCCGCGCGACGGCCGCGGCGTCGGTGCTGCCGGCGCGCTCCAGAGCCTGCGCCAGTGCTTCCACCATGAGCTGCGTGCGCATGTGCACATAGTCGTCCGAGGGCTTCGGGTAGCGCTGGCGGAACGACTGGTAGAAGGCCTCGCTCTGCGGCCCCGGCACGTTGGGCAGCCAGTCGGCCACGGCCACCACCCGGCCGACGCCGGCGTCGCCCAGCGCCGCCGGCGCCCCCAGCGCATTGCCATAGAAGGTGTAGAACTTGCCGTCGAAGCCGCTCTCGCGCGCGGCCTTCACCAGCAGCGTCAGGTCATTGCCCCAGTTGCCGGTGATCACCGCCTGCGCGCCGCTGGCGCGGATCTTGGCCGCATAGGGGGCGAAGTCCTTCACGCGGCCCATGGGGTGCAGCTCCTCGCCGACGATCTGCACGTCCGGGCGCTCGGCGGCCAGTTGGCGCCTGGCTTCGCGCAGCACGGCCTGGCCAAAGCTGTAGTCCTGGCCGATCAGGTAGATGCGCCGCAGGGCCTTGTCTTCGCGCAGCACCGACATCAGCGCGCTCATGCGCATGTCGGCATGGGCATCGAAGCGGAAATGCCAGAAGCTGCACTTCTCGTTGGTCAGCGACGGGTCCACCGCCGCGTAGTTCAGGAACAGCACGCGCCGCGCCGGGTCGCGCTGGTTGTGCTTGTCCAGCGCATCGACCAGGGCCGCGGCCACCGCCGACGAATTGCCCTGCATCACCACGCGCGCGCCATCGTCGATGGCCGCACGCAGGGTCGACAGCGCCTCCTCGTTCTGGCCCTTGCTGTCATAGCGCAGCAGCTCCAGCGGATGCATGCCGTCGGACAGCTTCACGCCGCCGCGCGCGTTCACCCGGTCCACGGCCCAGACCAGGTTGCGCAACACCGCCTCGCCGGTATTGGCGAACGGGCCCGACAGGCTCTCGAGCATCGCGATGCGGATCGGTGTCGGGGCTGGCGTGGAAGGCTGCGCGGCCAGCGGGCCGGCGAGGGCCAGGGCGCTCACGAGCAGCGCCGCCCAGCGCCGCTTCAGGGCCGGCGGGAATGACTTTTTCATGCCTCGCACCCTCTACTGCTCCGTCAAGGCATCCAGCGGCCAGCGCGGCTTCACGTCGAAGCTGTAGGCGCGGCTCGGTTCTGCGATGCCGGCCTGCAGCCGCATGGCCGCGGCCATGGCGATCATGGCGCCGTTGTCGGTGCACAGGTGCAGCTCGGGGTAGTGCACGCGCACGCCCTGTCTGGCGCAGGCGGCGTCGAGCTGCTCGCGCAGCCGGCGGTTGGCGCCGACGCCGCCGGCCACCACCAGGCGGCGCAGGCCGGTCTGGCGCAGCGCGGCGAGGGATTTCTTCAGCAGCACCTCGACGATGGCGGCCTGGGTGCTGGCGGCCAGGTCGGCCTTGCGGGCCCCCAGGTCGTCGCCGAGCTTCCTGGCCTGGGTCAGCACGGCGGTCTTCAGGCCGGCAAAGGAGAAGTCGAGGTCGCCGCTGTGCAGCAGCGGGCGCGGCAGCTTGAAGGCGGCCGGGTCGCCCTGCTCGGCCAGGCGCGACAAGGCCGGGCCGCCGGGGTAGCCCAGGCCCATGAGCTTGGCGGACTTGTCGAAGGCCTCGCCGGCGGCGTCGTCCATGGTTTCGCCGAGCATCCGGTACTGCCCGACGGCGTCGACGCGCATCAGTTGCGTGTGGCCGCCGGACACCAGCAGGGCGACGAAGGGAAATTCCGGCGGATCGGCGCTGAGGAAGGGCGACAGCAGGTGCCCCTCGAGGTGGTGGATGCCCAGCACCGGCACGCCCAGCGCGGCCCCCATGGCGCTGGCCACGCCCGCGCCCACCAGCAGCGCCCCGGCCAGCCCCGGGCCGCGGGTGTAGGCGACGAGCCCGGTCTGCCGCAGCACCCGGCCGGCGCTGCGCAGCACCTCGTCGGCCAGGGGCAGCACGCGGCGGATGTGGTCGCGGCTGGCCAACTCGGGCACCACGCCGCCATAGGCCTGGTGCATCTCGATCTGGCTGTGCAGCGCATGCGCCAGCAGGCGCGGCACCGGCCCGGCCATGGTCTCGACCAGGGCCACGCCCGTTTCATCGCAGGAAGATTCAATACCCAATACCAGCATGCGGGCGAGTGTACGGGGGCATCCGAGGCACGGAGCTTGCAGGATACTGCCCCGATGACCTCGGGCCTCGACTTCCTAGCCGCCGCCAAGCAGTGCGAGATCCGCGAGCTGGAGCAGCTCGCGCTGACCAGCGAGCTGGTGCAGCACACGGCCGAGCTGGTGCATGCGCTGCAGAAGGAGCGCGGCCTCAGCAACCTGTACCTGGGCTCGGGAGGCGCGCAGTTCGGCGCGGCGCGCAGCCGGCAGGCGGCGCAGTGCCTGCGGGTGGAGGGCGCGCTGCACCAGGCCTTCGACCGGCTCGATACCGGCGGCGCGCGCATCGGCAACGGCGCGCGGCTGTTCAGCCGCATCGCCTACGTGCTGCACGGTCTGCAGGCGCTGCCGGCCCTGCGCGAGCGCATCGAGGCGCGCGGCCTGGCGCCGGCCGAGGCCACGCAGGCCTTCGTCAAGCTCATTGCCGGGCTGCTGGCGGTGGTGTTCGAGGCGGCCGACAGCGCCACCGACCCGGAGATCTCGCGCCTGCTGGTGGCCCTGTTCCATTTCATGCAGGGCAAGGAGTTTTCCGGCCAGGAGCGCGCCGCCGGCGCCGCTGCCTTCACCAGCGGCCAGGCCGAGGCCGCGCGCCAGCAGCAGTGGCTGCACCTGATCGACTCGCAGGAGCGCTGCTTCAAGGTGTTCACCGAATTTGCCGAGCGCGGCCCGGTGGCGCTGTGGCGGCACTGCCAGGCCGGCGCCGCGCTGGCCGAGCTGGAGCGGCTGCGGCGCGTGGCCTGCACCGCGCCGGTGGGCAGCGCGCTGGACCGGGCGCTGGGCCAGACCTGGTTCGACTGCTGCACCGAGCGCATCGACGCGATGCAGGCGGTCGAGGCGCGTCTGGCGGCCGACCTGCTGGCGCTGTGCGAGCGCAAGATCGCCCAGGCGCGGGTCGACCTGCAGGCCTGCCAGGCGCTGCGCGACACGGCGCCTGCGGCCGGCCTGCCGCCGGGCGCCTTCTTCGACGCCCCGGCCGCCGACGGCCAGGTGCCGGCGCTGGGCCCGCACCTGGAGCGCTCGGTGCTGGAACTGGTGCAGGAGCAGTCGCGCCGGCTGCAGGCCATGGGCGACGAGCTGGCCACCGCGCGCGCCGCGCTCAACGAGCGCAAGCTGGTGGAGCGCGCCAAGGGCGTGCTCATGGCGCACCGCCAGTTGAGCGAGGAAGACGCCTACAAGCTGCTGCGCCAGACCGCCATGAGCCAGAGCCGCCGGCTGGTGGACGTGGCCGAGGCGGTGCTGTCCATGGCCGACTTCCTGCCGACCCGCGCGCGCTGAACAGGATGGTGCAACGCACCATGGCGCAGCCCCAATCTGGGGCTGCCGCGGCCGGCGCGCGCCCGAAGCCCCCGGGTTTTTCATTGGCACGCTTCCTGCGTAAGTCCTGGCGACACCGGGCCAATGGCGGCCTGGTTCAAGGTTTTGTTCTCGATTCCCGGACAACGGCGTCCATTCCCCGCTTGCGCAGGCGCGCATGGGGAATGGGCGCCGTTTCGTTTTACCGCCCCGTTTTTTTGTTTGTCCCACACACAGGAGTTTGAACATGGCGCAGCACCCCACCGAACGCCCCGCCCCCTCGCTGTCGGCCGCCGCCCCGGCGGACGCGTCGCGCCGCGACTTCGTGCGCAAGGGCGCGGCCATGGGCACGGCCGCGCTGTTCTCGACGCTGGGCCACCACGGCGCGTGGGCGGCGGGCTCGGACAAGCCGGAGAAGGAAGAGGTGAAGATCGGCTTCATCCCGCTGACCGACTGCGCCAGCGTGGTCATGGCCTCGGTGCTGGGCATCGACAAGAAGTACGGCGTGAAGATCGTGCCCAGCAAGGAGGCCAGCTGGGCCGGAGTGCGCGACAAGCTGGTCAACGGCGAACTGGACATGTCCCACGTGCTGTATGGCCTGGTCTACGGCGTGCACCTGGGCGTGGGGGGCCCGAAGAAGGACATGGCCGTGCTCATGGGCCTGAACCGCAACGGCCAGGCGATCACGCTGTCTAAGGCGCTGGCCGACAAGGGCGCGGTGGATGGCCCGGCGCTGGCCAAGGTCATGGCGAAGGAAAAGCGCGAATACACCTTCGCCGGCACCTTCCCCACCAGCACCCACACCATGTGGCTGAACTACTGGCTGGCGGCTTCGGGCATCAGCCCGGTGCAGGACGCCAAGGTGATCGTGGTGCCGCCGCCGCAGATGGTGGCCAACATGCGGGTGGGCAACATGGACGGCTTCTGCGTGGGCGAGCCCTGGGGCCAGCGCGCCATCATGGACAGGATCGGCGTCACCGCCATCACCACGCAGGACATCTGGCGCGACCACCCGGAGAAGGTGCTGGGCACGCGCGCCGAGTTCGTCAAGGCCAATCCCAACACCTGCCGCGCCGTGATGATGGCCGTCATGGAGGCCAGCCAGTGGATCGACGCCAGCCTGCAGAACAAGACCCGGATGGCTGCCGTGGTGGCCGAGAAGTCCTACGTCAACACCAGCGTGGACGCGATCAACCAGCGCATCCTCGGCCGCTACGAGAACGGCATGGGCAAGACCTGGGACGACCCCAACCACATGAAGTTCTTCGAAGACGGAGCGGTCAACTTCCCCTACCTGTCAGACGGCATGTGGTTCCTGACCCAGCACAAGCGCTGGGGCCTGATCAAGGAGCACCCGGACTACCTGGCCGTGGCCAGGCAGATCAACCAGATCGACCTGTACAAGGAAGTCGCGGGTGCCATGAAGGTCAGCGTACCCAGGGACCCGATGCGCAGCAGCAAGCTGTTCGACGGCACGGTCTGGGACGGCAAGGACCCGGCCAAGTACGCCGACGGCTTCAAGATCCACGCCTAGGAGCACGCCATGGTCAGCGCGGTATTCCACCAGCCCTACCCCGACGCCGCGCCGGCGACGGCCTTCACTACCAAAACCATAGCTAAAACCCGAGATTCCACCTTGGCTACAGCCATTATTTCTTCAGAAGAACCGACACCGGCCGCACGCCCCGGCCGGGACTGGCGCGGGCTCTGGCTGCGGGTGCTGCCGCCGGTCTTCGGCATCGGCCTGCTGCTGGCGCTGTGGGAAATGGTGTCGGTCTGGACCGCCGCCAGCATCCCCTCGCCGCGCGACACCTGGGCGCAGGCGCTGCAGGTGTTCAGCCACCCGTTCTACCGCAACGGGCCGAACGACCAGGGCGTGGGCTGGAACGTGCTGTCCTCGCTCCAGCGCGTGGCCATGGGCTTCGGGCTGGCGGCGCTGGTGGGCATTCCGGCGGGCTTCCTGATCGGGCGCTTCACCTTCCTGTCGCGCATGTTCAATCCGCTGATCAGCCTGCTGCGGCCGGTGTCGCCGCTGGCCTGGCTGCCGATCGGGCTGCTGGTGTTCAAGGGCGCCAACCCGGCGGCCATCTGGACCATCTTCATCTGCTCGATCTGGCCCATGATCATCAACACCGCCGTGGGCGTGCAGCGCGTGCCGCAGGACTACATGAACGTGGCGCGCGTGCTGAACCTGTCGGAACTCAAGATCATGACCAAGATCCTGTTCCCCGCCGTGCTGCCCTACATGCTCACCGGCGTGCGCCTGGCGGTGGGCACGGCCTGGCTGGTGATCGTCGCGGCCGAGATGCTCACCGGCGGCGTGGGCATCGGCTTCTGGGTCTGGGACGAGTGGAACAACCTCAACGTCAAGAACATCATCATCGCCATCTTCGTCATCGGCATCGTCGGCCTGCTGCTGGAGATGGTGCTGATCAAGCTGGCCACCGCATTCACGTTCGAGGAGGTGAAGTCATGAGCACCGCACTGCCCAAGTTCATCGAGATCCAGAACGTCGAGCAGACCTTCCGCACGCCCAAGGGCAGCTTCCCGGCGCTGCGCGACATCCGGCTGACCGTGGCCAAGGGCGAATTCATCGCGCTGATCGGCCACTCGGGCTGCGGCAAGTCCACGCTGCTGAACCTGATCGCCGGCCTGACCACGCCCACCGCCGGCACGCTGATCTGCGCCAACCGCGAGATCCGTGGCCCCGGCCCGGAGCGCGCGGTGGTGTTCCAGAACCATTCGCTGCTGCCCTGGCTGACCTGCTTCGAGAACGTCTACCTGGCGGTGGAGCGGGTGTTCTCGGCCACTGAATCCAAAGCCCGGCTCAAGGCCCGCACCGAGGCCGCGCTGGCGCTGGTCGGCCTGGTCGCCGCCGCGCAGAAGCGCCCCGGCGAGATCTCCGGCGGCATGAAACAGCGCGTGGGCATTGCCCGCGCCCTGTCGATGGAGCCGCAGGTGCTGCTGATGGACGAGCCCTTCGGCGCGCTCGACGCCCTGACCCGCGCCCGGCTGCAGGACGAGCTGCTGGCCATCGTCGCCAAAACCCGCAGCACCGTGGTCATGGTGACCCACGACGTGGACGAGGCGGTGCTGCTGTCCGACCGCATCGTGATGATGACCAACGGGCCCGCCGCCACCATCGGCGAGATCCTGGCGGTGGACCTGCCGCGCCCGCGCGACCGCGTGGCGCTGGCCGAAGACCCGCGCTACCTGCAGGCGCGCAAGGCGGTGATCGACTTCCTCTACACGCGCCAGGCGCATGTGGAGAAGACGGCGGCCTGACGCAGTTTTGCTACAAATTAAATAGCACACAGCCCAGGTGATTCCTGGGCCACAGGCACTTTTCGTTCAAATCCCGCAGCGGAGGCGGGTGCTGCGCGTACGATCGGCGTTCCCCGCCTTCAGCAACCGCACCACCATGACCCCGCTCCCGCCCCCGGCCGACGCGCCGCTCGTCCTCACCATCCAGTCGCATGTGGCCTACGGGCACGTGGGCAATGCGGCGGCGGTGCTGCCGCTGCAGTTGCTGGGCATCACGCCGGTGGTGGTGAACACGGTGCAGTTCTCCAACCACACGGGCTATGGCGAATTCAAGGGCCAGGTGTTCACGCCCGCGCACATCGAGGACGTGCTCGACGGCCTGCGCGCCCGCGGAGTCCTGGCGCGCTGCGCCGCGGTGCTGTCGGGCTACCTGGGCGACGCCGGCGTGGGCGAGGCCATCCTGTCGGCCGTGCAGGAGATCCGCGCCAGCCAGCCGGGCCTGCTCTACCTGTGCGACCCGGTGATGGGCGACGTCGGCCGCGGCGTCTTCGTGCGGCCGGGCATCCCGGAATTCCTGCGGCGCCGCGCGCTGGCGCAGGCCAACATCGTCACGCCGAACCAGTACGAGTTCGAACTGCTGCTGGGCGAGCCGGTCCGCTCGGTGGACGGCGCCGTGGCCGCCGCGCGCAGCCTGCTGGGCAGCACACCCGGTACCGGGCCGTCGCTGGTGGTGGTGACCAGCCTGCGCACGCCGGACCTGCCCGCAGAGCGCCTGACCACGCTCGCCGTGACCGCCGCCGAGGCCTGGCGGGTGCAGACGCCCTTCATCGACCTGCAGCCCCTGCCCAACGGCATGGGCGACGTGTTCTCGGCGATCCTGCTGGGCCACCTGCTGGGCGGCGCGGCCATCCCCGCGGCAGTATCGGGCGCGGTCAGCAGCCTGTACGCGCTGGTGGCGCGCACCACGCCCGGCCGGCGCGACCTGCCGCTGGTGGCCTGCCGCGCGCAGATCGTGCAGCCGGCCGAGCACTTCGCGGCCGAGGCCTGGCCGCCGCGCTGAACGCACCATCTTCAGGCGGGTGCAGTACGCCTTTGCGCACCAAGGGCGCGCAGCGCTACCCGCAAAGCGGACCTCCCGGCCTTGCGCCGCGTGGCACAACTTTTGCATAACTCCCCGCATGGGTTTCCCGCTGCAATGGCGCGGCAGGAAGCCTCAGGACAAAGGCGTCCGCATGCCGCACCGGCTTCAAAGCTGGTGTCGGGACATGCGGACGCCTTTTTGCGTTTCTGGCTGCCCCCACGGAGAAAACCGCCATGGACATGCGCGTGAAAAAGCAGAAGCTGGTGCTGATCGGCAACGGAATGGCCGGCGTGCGCACGCTCGAAGAGCTGCTCAAGATCGACCCGGAGCGGTACGACATCACCGTCTTCGGCGCCGAGCCGCACCCCAACTACAACCGCATCCTGCTGTCGCCGGTGCTCGCGGGCGAGCAGACGGTGGACGAGATCATCCTCAACCCATGGAGCTGGTACGAAGAGCACCAGATCACGGTGCACGCCGGCAGGAAGGTGGTGGAGGTGGATCGCGCGCGCCGCCTCGTGCGCGCCGACGACGGCACCGAGGCGCCCTACGACCGCCTGCTGCTGTGCACCGGCTCCAACCCCTTCATGCTGCCGGTGCCGGGCAAGGACCTGGCGGGCGTGGTCGCCTACCGCGACATTGCCGACACCCACGCCATGATCGAGGCCGCCAGGACGCACCGGCACGCGGTGGTGATCGGCGGCGGGCTGCTGGGCCTGGAGGCGGCCAACGGCCTGATGCTGCGCGGCATGGACGTGACGGTAGTGCACGTCAACGACTGGCTGATGGAGCGCCAGTTGGACGAGGTGGCCGGCGGCCTGCTGCGCAAGTCGCTGGAGGAACGTGGCCTGAAGTTCCTGCTCAAGGCGCAGACGCAGGAGCTGCTGGGCCACGAACACGGCCGCGTGCGCGCGGTGCGCTTCAAGGATGGCCGGGAGCTGCCGGCCGACCTGGTGGTAATGGCCGTGGGCATACGCCCCAACGTCGAGCTGGCCGAGAAGATGCGCCTGCACTGCAACCGCGGCATCGTCGTCACCGACACCCTGCAGACGGTGACCGACGCGCGCATCTACGCGGTGGGCGAATGCGCGGCGCACCGCGGCATCGCCTACGGCCTGGTGGCGCCGCTGTTCGAGCAGGCCAAGGTGGCGGCCAACCACCTGGCGCAGATGGGCATCGGCCGCTACCTGGGCTCGCGCACCTCGACCAAGCTCAAGGTCACCGGCATCGACCTGTTTTCCGCCGGCGAATTCATGGGCGGCGAAGGCACGGAGGAGATCGTGATGAGCGACCCCTTCGGCGGCGTCTACAAGAAGCTGGTGATCAAGGACGACAAGCTGGTGGGCGCCTGCCTGTATGGCGACACGGTGGACGGCAGCTGGTATTTCAAGCTGCTGCGCGAGGGCCGCAGCGTGCATGACATCCGCGACAAGCTGATGTTCGGCGAATCCCACCTGGGCGACGCCGGCCACCAGGGCCAGAGCAAGGCCGCCGCCATGGCCGACACGGACGAGGTCTGCGGCTGCAACGGCGTGACCAAGGGCACGATCTGCAAGGCCATTCAAGAGAAAGGCCTGTTCACGCTCGACGAGGTCAAGAAGCACACCAAGGCCAGCGCCAGCTGCGGCTCCTGCACCGGGCTGGTGGAGCAGATCCTGATGTTCACCGCCGGCGGCGACTACTCCGCCACGCCCAAGAATAAGGCGCTGTGCGGCTGTACCGAGCGCAGCCACCAGGAGGTGCGCGAGGCGATCCGCAACGCGCACCTGACGAAGATCGCCGACGTCTACCGCGCCCTCGGCTGGAAGACGCCCAACGGCTGCGCGAGTTGCCGCCCGGCGCTCAACTACTACCTGATCAGCACCTGGCCCAAGGAGGCGCGGGACGACCCGCAGAGCCGCTTCATCAACGAGCGCAGCCACGCCAACATCCAGAAGGACGGCACCTACTCCGTCATCCCGCGCATGTGGGGCGGCACCACCACGCCGGCCGACCTGCGCCGCATCGCCGACGTGGCCGACAAATACGCCATTCCCACCGTCAAGGTCACCGGCGGCCAGCGCATCGACCTGCTCGGCGTGAAGAAGGAAGACCTGCCGGCCGTCTGGAAGGACCTGGACATGCCCAGCGGCTTTGCCTATGCCAAGTCGCTGCGCACCGTGAAGACCTGCGTGGGCAGCGAGTGGTGCCGCTTCGGCACGCAGGACAGCACGCAGATGGGCCAGGACCTGGAGCGCGCGCTGTGGGCCATGTACGCGCCGCACAAGGTCAAGCTCGCCGTCAGCGGCTGCCCGCGCAACTGCGCCGAATCCGGCATCAAGGACGTCGGCATCATCGGCGTCGATTCGGGCTGGGAGATCTACGTCGGCGGCAACGGCGGCATCAAGACCGAGGTGGCGCACTTCTTCGTCAAGGTGAAAACGGCCGAAGAGGTGATGGAGTACGCCGGCGCCTTCCTGCAGCTCTACCGCGAAGAGGGCTGGTACCTGGAGCGCACGGTGCACTACATCGGCCGTGTGGGCCTGGACTACGTGAAAAAGAAGATCCTGGAGGACGAAGCCGGCCGCAAGGCCCTGTGGGAGCGGCTGCAGTTCTCGCTCGACGGCGCGCCCGACCCCTGGCGGGAGTCGTCCAGGGCTGCGGTTGATACACGCCAGTTCGCGCCGGTGATCCCCATTGCGGTCGCCACCCACGCCTGAGAGGAGCACCATGAGCCAATGGACCCCCATCTGCCGCGTCGAGGACATCCCCGTCCTCGGCTCCCGCCGTGTTGCCCGCCCGCAGGGCGTGGATGTGGCGGTGTTTCGCAATGACCAGGACCAGGTGTTTGCTCTGCTGGACCGTTGTCCGCACAAGGGCGGGCCTTTGAGTCAGGGGATCGTGTTTGGCACCAGCGTGGCGTGTCCGTTGCATAACTGGACTATTGGCCTGGAGGATGGGAGTGCCAAGTCGCCTGACGAGGGGTGCACCCCTCGGTTCTCTGTGCTGGTTTCTGACGGGGTGGTGCACCTGGATTCTGCTGAGCTTGCGTCGCTGGGGCTGGGGTTGGAGCGGCCCGTGGCGGGGCCTGTTCGCCGGGCGCTGGTGGTTGCGGATTGAGCTCTGCGCGTCATGGGTTTCTTTTCTTTGCAAACGGCGGAAGTGGGGCGTGCGCCGCCCCACTCCAGCCTAAGCCGGCGCAGTCGGATCGCGGTGATCTTCACGCCGCAAGCCGGAGTGCGCGCGCCTTCTCCCCTGCCCGCCTTGCCGGCGGCCTCTGGCCGCCGCCCGGCCCCTCGACCCACCCCCACCCAAACTGTCGCCCTCACAGCAACCGACCCCTCTCTTCCCAGGCCGAGCACAGCGACGGCCCGAAAAATTCTCCCGGCTTCACGCTTTTCTTTGGTGACTTTCTTTCAGCGGAAAGAAAGTTACCGCCGGTGTGGGGCGGCGCAAGCCCCACTTCCGCCCTCGGCAACGAGCAAGAAGTAGGCAGGAAATGAAGCAAACCAAATCCACCTGCCCCTACTGCGGCGTAGGCTGCGGCGTCATCATCGAATCCAGCGGCGCCCAGATCACAGGCGTAAAAGGCGATCCCACCCACCCCGCCAACTTCGGCCGCCTCTGCACCAAGGGCTCCACCCTTCACCTCACCGCCACAGCCGAAGTGACGATGCAAACGCGGCTGCTGCACCCCACGCTGCGCGCAAACCGTGGCGAAGCACCGCAGGCCGTGGCATGGGACACAGCCCTGAACCTGGCAGCAGACCGCTTCGCCAGCATCATCCAAACCCACGGCCCGGACGCAGTGGGTTTCTACCTCTCAGGCCAGCTCCTGACCGAGGACTACTACGTCTTCAACAAGCTCGCCAAGGGCCTGATCGGCACCAACAACGTCGACACCAACTCGCGCCTGTGCATGAGCAGCGCCGTGGCCGGCTACAAGCAGACGCTCGGCGCCGACGCGCCCCCCGCATGCTACGACGACGTGAACCACGCCCAGTGCCTGTTCATCACCGGCAGCAACACCGCCTGGGCGCACCCCATCCTGTTCCGCCGCATCGAAGACGCGCGCGCCGCCAACCCGACCATGAAGATCGTGGTGGTGGACCCGCGCCGCACCGACACCGCCAGCTTGGCCGACCTGCACCTCGCCATCCAGCCCGGCACCGACGTGCTGCTGTACCACGGCATGCTGCACCTGATGCTGTGGGAGGGCTGGACCAACGCCGCCTACATCGCCGCCCACACCAGCGGCTTCGACGCGCTGAAGGCGCTGGTACGCGACGCCACGCCCGATGCGGTGGCGCAGACCTGCGGCATCCCGAAGGAACAGATCCTGGAAGCGGCACGGCTGTTTGCCACCTCGGCCGCCACGCTGAGCCTCTACTGCATGGGCCAGAACCAGTCCAGCAGCGGCACGGCCAAGAACACGGCGCTGATCGGCTTGCACCTGGCCACGGGGCAGATCGGCCGGCCGGGCGCGGGGCCGTTCTCGCTCACCGGCCAGCCCAATGCCATGGGCGGGCGCGAGGTCGGCGGCATGGCCAATCTGCTGTCGGCGCACCGCGACCTGGGCAACCCGCAGCACCGGGCCGAGGTCGCCGCGCTGTGGGGCGTGGCCGACGTGCCGGCGCAGCCGGGCAAGACCGCGATCGAGATGTTCCAGGCCGCGGCCGATGGCGAGATCCGCGCGCTGTGGATCTCCTGCACCAACCCCGCGCAGTCCATGCCCGACCAGGCCACGGTGCGCCGCGCGCTCGACCGATGCGAGTTCGTGGTGCTGCAGGAGGCCTTCGCCACCACCGCCACCTGCGCCTATGCCGACCTGCTGCTGCCCGCCAGCACCTGGGGCGAGAAGGTGGGCACCGTCACCAACAGCGAGCGCCGCATCAGCCGCGTGCGAGCGGCCGTGCCCGCGCCCGGCACGGCGCGCCACGACTGGACCGCCGCCACCGACTTCGGCCGGCGCCTGGCCGCGCGCCTGCCCGGCGCGCCGCAGCACCTGTTCCCCTACGCGCTGGACGTGGCGGCCGGCGCCGAGGCGATCTGGACCGAGCACCGCGACAGCACCCGGGGCCGCGACCTGGACATCACCGGCCTGAGCTGGCCGCTGCTCGACAGCGCCGGCCCGCAGCAGTGGCCCTTCCCTGCCGCCGGCGCGCCCAAGGCGCGGCTCTATGAAGATGGCGTATTCGCCACGGCCGATGGCCGCGCCCGCTTCGTCGCCACGCCCTACCGCCCGGTGGCAGAGCCGCGCGATGCGCGCTACCCGTTCGCGCTAACCACCGGCCGCCTGCGCGACCAGTGGCACGGCATGAGCCGCACCGGCACGCTGGGCCGGCTGTTCGCGCACGTGGCCGAGCCCGCGGTGCAGATGCACCCGGGCGACATGGCGCGCCGCAGGATCGAAGCGGGCGAGCTGGTGCGCCTGACGTCGCGCCGCGGCTCCATCGTGCTGCCGGTGCAGGCGTCGGAGGACGTGGGCGCGGCCCAGGCCTTCGTCGCCATGCACTGGGGCGAGGAATTCCTCTCCGGCCAATCGGCCACCGGCGAGCGGCTGGCCGGCATCAATGCCATCACGCTGCCGGCCTATTGCCCCGACTCGAAGCAGCCGGAGCTGAAACACACCGCGGTGAAGATCGCCAAGGCCGAACTGCCCTGGACCCTGCTGGCCATGGCCTGGCTGCCCGATGCGCAGGCGCAGGCCACGCGCGCGGCGCTGCGCGCGCTGATGGCGCAGTGGCCCTTTGCCAGTTGCGTGCCCTTCTCCAACAACGCGCCGCTGGCCGCGCCGCAGGACGAGCGCAGCGGCGTGCTGTTTCGCGCCGCGGCGCACGAGGCGCCGCCCGAGGCGCTGCTGGCGCAGATCGAGGCCCTGCTGGGCCTGGCCGCGCCCGAGGTGCTGCGCTACGCCGATCGCCGCCGTGGCCGGCGCCGCGCCGTGCGCCTGCGCCGCGCCGGCGCCGATACCCGGGTAGACGGTTTCCTGCTGGCCGGCGACACCCGCGCCGAAGCCTGGCTGCGCACCCTGCTGCAGGAAGAGCTGCCGGCGCAGAGCTACGGCCGGCTGCTGCTCGTGCCCAGCGCGACGGCGCCGGTAGCGGTGGCCGCGCGCGGCCAGCAGGTATGCACCTGCTTCAACGTGGCCGAGCCGGCCATTCGGGCTTTCCTGGGCGGCTGCGCAGGCACCGACGACGCGCGGCTGGCAGCCCTGCAAGGCGCACTGCAATGCGGCACCAACTGCGGCTCCTGCATCCCGGCGCTGCGCCGGGTGGTGCGGGCCACACCAGTGGCCGCGCCGGCGTCATTCACCATATAGCCGGAAGTGGGAAACGATCTTCGACAATCGCGGATTCCCCACATCGACGCAGCAGAACGAACCGGCATGGGCATCAGCCACTACATCAAGGAAATAGGCCGCGGCGCGCGGGGCGCCAGGCCGCTGGACCGCGCCCAGGCGGCCGATCTGTTTGGCCAGGTGCTCGACGGCAGCGTCACCGACCTGGAGGTCGGCGCCTTCTGCCTGGCCATGCGCATCAAGGGCGAAACGCCCGAGGAACTGGCCGGCTTCCTGGACGCCACCGCCGCGCGCAGTAACCGCCTTCCGGCCGGCGGCGGGCCGGTGGTGGTGCTGCCCAGCTACAACGGCGCGCGCCGCCTGCCAGTGCTCACGCCCTTGCTGGCGTTGCTGCTGGCGCGCGAGGGCCTGCCGGTGCTGGTGCACGGCGCGGCCACCGAATCCAGGCGCGTGCTGGCCTCGGATGTACTGGCGGCACTGGGCATCGCGCCGCTGGCCGCCTTGCGCGCACTCGCGGCGGGCGAAGTCGCCTTCGCGCCCACCGCCCTGCTCTGCCCCGGCCTGCAGCGCCTGCTGGACGTGCGCCGCGTGGTCGGACTGCGCAACCCGGCGCACAGCGTGGTGAAGATCATGAACCCCTGCAACGGCCCGGCCGTGCTGGTCAGCAGCTACACCCACGCGCCCTATGCGCAAGCCATGGGCGCGGTGTTCGAGCTGACCGGCGCCACCGCCCTGCTGTCGCGCGGCCTGGAGGGCGAAGTCGTCGCCGACCCGCGCCGCACGCCCGAGATGACCGGCTTCCTCCACGGCCAGCGCCAGACGCTGCAGGAGCAGCAGCCCGGCACCCTGGCCACGCTGCCCGGACTGCCCGAGGACATCGGCGTGGATGCCACCGCCGCCTACACCCGCGCCGTGCTGGATGGCATCTACGCAGTGCCGGATGCGATCGCGCGGCAGTTGGCCCATATCCTGCAACTAGCCCAGGCGCAGGCAAGCCCGGCCTTGCGGCGCAGCGCCTGAGCCCCCCGGAACGACATCACGATGAACACCCCGACCTCCACCCCCTCCCTGCCGCGCATGGCACCGGGCAGTTGCACCCTCGTCGGCGCCGGACCGGGCGACCCGGAACTGCTCACCCTCAAGGCCTTGAAGGCGATCCAGGCCGCCACCGTGCTGCTGGTGGACGACCTGGTGAGCGACGCCATCGTGGCCCACGCCGCGCCCGGCGCGCGCATCGTCCACGTCGGCAAGCGCGGCGGCTGCAAGAGCACGCCGCAGGCCTTCATCGAGAAGCTGATGCTCATGGCCGTGCGCGACGGCGAGCGCGTGGTGCGACTCAAGGGCGGCGACCCTTTCATCTTCGGCCGCGGCGGCGAAGAGGTGGAGCACCTGCGCGCCGCCGGCGTGCAGGTCGAGGTGATCAACGGCATCACCTCGGGCCTTGCGGCGGTGACCTCGCTCGGCTTGCCGCTGACGCACCGCGAACACGCGCACGGCGTGGTCTTCGTCACCGGCCACGCCCGGCCCGGCAGCAGCGGCACCGACTGGCGCGCCCTGGCCGCCACGGCGCGCGACGCCCGGCTGACGCTGGTGATCTACATGGGCGTATCAGGAGCAGAGCGCATACAGCAAGAACTGCTGACCGGCCTGCCCGCCAGCACGCCCGTGGCCATCATCCAGAACGCCAGCCTGCCGACGCAGCGCCAGGCGCTCTCCACGCTCGACCGGCTGCACGCCACCATCGTCGAGCAGCAACTCGCCAGCCCCTCGGTGGTGGTGGTGGGCGACGTGCTGCGGGGTGTGGAAGCCGCATGCGGCGACGGTCTGCTCTTGAAGCTCGCCTGAGAACCGGCCCGGCAGCCGGGCCTGGGACGGCGCGGTCCTTCCTCCCTTCCTGAACCAACCAGTGGCCAGCACAACCATTGACGCCCTCGCGGCTGGGCGACAATCGGCGGCTTTGCCCGCCGCATCCCCGCCCGTGTCCCCTCCCAACTTCGACGCCATCATTTCCGGTGCCGGCGCAGCCGGCCTGTTCTGCGCCGGCGTGGCGGCGCAGCGCGGCCTGCGCGTGCTGCTGATCGACCACGCCGACAAGCTGGCCGAGAAGATCCGCATCTCCGGCGGCGGCCGCTGCAACTTCACCAACCGCGAGCTGGACCCGGCCGCACCGCAGCGCCACTTCCTGGGGCAGAACCCGCATTTCTGCCGCTCGGCGCTGGCACGCTACACGCCGCAGGACTTCATCGGCCTGGTGCAGCGCCATGGCATTGCCTTCCACGAGAAGCACAAGGGCCAGCTGTTCTGCGACCGCTCGGCCGAAGACATCATCACCATGCTGCTGGCCGAATGCGCCGGCGGCGCGGCCGGCGGCAGCGTCGAACGCTGGCAGCCCTGCCGCATCGAGGCGGTGCGCTTCTCCGATGCCGACGGCGGCCACTACGCGCTCGACACCGCCAACGGCCCGGCGCGCGCGCCGCAACTGGTGCTGGCCACCGGCGGGCTGTCCATCCCCAAGATAGGCGCCAGCGACTTCGGCACCCGGGTGGCGCGCCAGTTCGGCCTGCGCACGGTGGAGCAGCGGCCCGGACTGGTGCCGCTCACCTTCGACGGAGCGCACTGGGCGCCCTATGCGGGGCTGGCCGGACTGGCGCTGCCGGTGCGGGTGGCGACCGGCACGAAGAAGGCGCGCATGGAATTCCACGAAGACCTGCTGTTCACCCACCGCGGCCTGTCGGGCCCGGCGGTGCTGCAGATCTCCAGCTACTGGCAGGACGGCGCCGCGCTGCAGTTGGATTTCGCCCCCGGCACCGAGGTGGCCGCCTGGCTCGCCGAGGCCAAGGCGCGTTCGCGCAGGCGCGTGGACAACGAACTCGCCGCCCTGGTGCCCGCGCGCCTGGCCGACGCCTGGACGGCCCACGACGCCGCGCTGCAGCGCCCGATCAACGAAGCGCCGGACAAGGCCCTGGCGGCGCTGGCAGAGCGCATACAGCGCTGGCAGATCGTGCCCACCGGCAGCGAGGGCTACCGCAAGGCCGAGGTGACACTGGGCGGCGTCGACACGCGCGACCTGTCGCAGCAGACCATGGAGTCGAAACAGCCCGGGCTCTACTGCATCGGCGAGGTGGTGGACGTCACCGGCTGGCTGGGCGGCTACAACTTCCAGTGGGCCTGGGCCAGCGCGCACGCCTGCGGGCAGGCCCTGCGCCACGCCGCGTGACTTGCGAACGCCGCAGATGTTGCAAACCTGGCATCGGAACACGGTATAATTTTGGGCTTTGCTGGCAAACCCCGTCGGCCAATACTAGTTACAGACGGGGAATCGCCGCGTACGGTGCCCAGGCCCGATCTCCTGGTTACCCTCTGCCGGCATATTCGGAACACATTACGTAATGACGACCATCCGTGTAAAAGAGAACGAGCCCTTTGACGTGGCTCTCCGCCGCTTCAAGCGCACCATCGAAAAGCTCGGCCTTCTGACCGACCTGCGCGCCCGCGAGTTCTACGAGAAGCCCACCGCCGAGCGCAAGCGCAAGAAGGCCGCGGCCGTCAAGCGCCACTACAAGCGCGTGCGCAGCATGCAGCTTCCCAAGAAGCTGTACTGACCCGCAGGCGAAGGCGCAGGCCTTCCCGACCCAAACCCGCGCTCGGGACGCCAGGCGCGGGTTTTTGCGTTTGCGCTCCCATTTCCATTTGCTCACCAGGAGACCTTCCATGGCACTCAAGGACCAGATCACCGACGACATGAAGAGCGCCATGCGCGCCAAGGACAGCGAGCGCCTGGGCACCATCCGCCTGCTGCTGGCCGCCCTCAAGCAGAAGGAAGTGGACGAGCGCGTGGCGCTGGACGACGCCGCCGTCGTCGCCGTGGTCGACAAGCTGATCAAGCAGCGCAAGGACTCCATCACCGCCTTCCAGCAGGCCGGCCGCACCGACCTGGCCGACAAGGAGTCCGCCGAACTCCTGGTGCTGCAGGCCTACCTGCCGGCCCGCCTGAGCGCCGACGAGGTGGCCGCCGAAGTGCGCGCCGTCGTGGCCGACCTGCAGGCCGAACTGGGCCGCGCGCCCACGCCGGCCGACATGGGCAAGCTCATGGGCGCAGCCAAGGCCCGCCTGGCGGGCAAGGCCGAGATGGGCCAGGTCTCGGCGGCCGTCAAGGCCGCTCTCTCGAATCCCGGGTAAATCCTTGGCCGGTTTACCGGCGCTTGCAAAAACCCGCGCGATCGCGCCGCGCGGCGTTAACTTCGGGGCCTCTGGAACGTTCTAGCCCCTATGCCCGCCTATCTTCCACTCCTTCGCGTCTGCGCTGCGCGCCTGCTGGCCGCCATTGCCGCGTTGCTGCTGGGCGGCGCCCTGGCCCTGGCGCAGGAGGCCGCGCCGGTGGACCCGCCCACGCGCATCGCGCGCTTCGACAGCATCAGCGGCGGCGCCCGGCAACAGAGCGCCGCCGACGGCCAGACCCGCGCGGCCGACCCGAACTGGCCCATTGCTGCGGGCGACCGCGTCTGGACCGACCCGGCCGCGCGTGCCGTGGTGGACGCCGGGGGCGCCTCGCTGCGCCTGGATGGCGGCACCGCGATCGCATTCACCGCCCTCGACGACGGCGCGGCGCAGATCCAGTTGACGCAAGGCACGCTCGGCGTGCGCCTGTACGGCACCGACCCGAACCAGCGCTACGAGATCGACACCCCGAACCTGGCCCTGGTGCTGGTGCGCCCGGGCACCTACCGGCTCGACGTGGATCCGTCGCAGGGCCTCACCCGGGTGTCGGTGCTGCCCGGCGCCAGCGCAATCGCCTATGGCGAGAGCGGGCAGTCGCTCGCGATGGAAGGCGGCCAGCGGCGCGACTTCGTCGGCCGCGGGCTCGGCTCGCCGGGCCTGCTCCACGGAATTGCCGGCGACACCTTCGATGGCTGGCAGGCCGACCTGGACCGCGCCGCCGACCTGTCGGTGTCGGCGGGCTATGTCTCGCGCGACCTGCCGGGCTATCAATTGCTGGACAACTACGGCGACTGGCAGAACGACGACAGCTACGGCGCCGTCTGGTTCCCGCGTACGGTGGTCGGCAACTGGGCGCCCTACCGCTATGGCCACTGGGAGTGGATCGCCCCCTGGGGCTGGACCTGGATCGACGACGCGCCCTGGGGCTTCACGCCCTTCCACTATGGCCGCTGGGCCCAGTTCGGCGGCCGCTGGGGCTGGGTGCCGGGCCGGCCGGTGTCGCGGCCGGTGTATGCGCCCGCGCTGGTGGGCTTCATCGGCGTGGGCGGCGGCACGGTGGCCATGGGCTCGGGGCGCCCGGGCGTGGCCTGGTTCCCGCTGGCGCCGGGCGAACGCTGGCGGCCGGCCTTCCGCGCCAGCCCCGGCTACCTGGAGCGCCTGAACCGCGCGGGCCAGGTGCGCGAGCATGGCGACCAGTACCAGTTCCAGTCGCGCCCCGCCGCCGTCACCGCGCTGCCGGCCGACAGCTTCGGCAGCCGCGGCCGCGGCCAGCGACTGCAGATGGAGGCGCTGACCGCCGCCGCCCTCGCCCACGCGCGCCCCGTGGCGCCCCCTTCAGCCTGTCTCTTATACACATCTCCGAGCCCACGAGACCGTACAGGAAATCTCGTATGGCGTCTTCTGCTTGAAAAGGGGGGGGGGGGGGGGGGGGGGGGGGGGGGGGGGGGGGGGGGGGGGGGGGGGGGGGGGGGGGGGGGGGGGGGGGGGGGGGGGGGGGGGGGGGGGGGGGGGGGGGGGGGGG
>NZ_JAELTO010000139.1 GCF_016428875.1 Xylophilus sp. ASV27 | reverse complement strand
CCAGGGGATGCCCGTGCACAGCACAAAAAGAATGCCATTGAGGGCCAATTCGTCACTCAGTCGCGGTCTGCCTCCCTTGGGCGAAGGCTTCACGACTGGCAGCAACGGCTTGATCTTTTTGTACAACGCCGCGCTAACTTCCTTGTTTCTTTTCTTTCCCATGCACCGTCAACGCGCATCCCGCGCTTGGCGATGACAGGCTTTTGTTAGCCGCTCTAAGCGCCGCACGCTGTCAGTTTCACTCCACTCGCAATCCATGCCGCTCAGAAGCGGTGCCGTACCCCCACCGCGAACGAGTTGCCGCGGTTGTAGCTGGTGATCTTGTCTCTCATGAGCACCGCGTACAGGTCGGTGCGCTTGGACAGGGTGTGGTCGTAGCCCAGCGAGAGCGTGTCGCGCTTGAGGCCGGCAATCGCCACGCCGGCCGAGCCCGTCCAGCGGGTGTTGGCGTAGGCCGCAAGCAGCTTGCCCTGGCCCACCTCGTAGTCGGCGCTCAGGCTCCAGATTTTGCTCTTGGCATTGCCGGGATCGCCGGCGTAGTTGTCGTTCTTGGTCTGCTCGTAGTTGGCATACAGGTTCACAGGACCGAATCCGGCCTTGCCCGACAGCATCCAGGCATCCTGCTGCGAGAAGCCGAGCTTGACCTGGCCTATGGTGCCGGCCAGCGGGTTGTCCATGCGCACCCGGTGCGCGAAGCCGCCGAGGCCGAAGCGGCCGTTGAAATACAGGAAGCTCGCACCGATGTTGCGCTTGCTGTTGTCGCCCGCTGCCTCGCCAAACTGGTAGTGCAGGTTCGCCGTGAGGCCGCCGAAATTCGGCGTGGTGTAGCGGATCTGGTTGCTCCAGCCGGTGTCGGCGGCATTGGTCGAGTCCCAGCCGGTGCCGTTGTACAGCGGCACGTCGCCGTGCAGGATGATGGGCGAGAAGGTGAACGAGTCGCCGAAGGCGTTGAAGAGCGCTGTCGGCAGGAAGTTCGGCGCTCCGTCGCGGCCCAGGCGGATGGTGCCGAAGTCGCCCGACAGGCCCACGAAGGCATTGCGGCTGAAGAAGGTTTCGTTGCCGTTGAAGCGCCCCGGTGTGCCGGTGTCGCCGCGGAAATAGCCGGCGAGCTTGAACTCCGCCTTCAGGCCGCCGCGCAGGTCCTCCCTGCCCTCCACCCCCCACCACGATGTACTCATGCCGCCCGAGTTGACAGCGGCCACGCGCTGGCTGCCCGATGCCTGCATCGAGCCCACATAGGCGTCGACCAGCCCGGACAGCGTGACGTTCTGCGCCCACGTGCCGCCAGACGAAGCCACAGCCAGAACCATTGCGATTTTCTTCTTCATGATCCGCATCCCCTTGTTGTCCTTGAGATTGCTGCTTGCAAAAAATGGGCAAAGCCCTGCCGCAGGCACGGCGGCGTGCGCGCCTGGACACTACCGGTTTGGGAGAAAGCGCCGTGGCACCTATTTTGCGGAGTTGCCCGCGATGTGCGGCGTGGCAGCATCCTCGGGCACCTTGGGGGCCGTCAGCTTCCTGAACAGGAAGAAGTAGAGCTTGATGTACTGGCCCACGAGGATGGCGTTGATGATGGTGCCCTCGCGGATGAACTTGGGCTCGCCCAGGCAGATGACGCCGATCAGCGCGGAGATGACCAGCAGCGTGCAGTCGAAGCCGGTCTTGATGTTGCCCCACTTCCAGCCTGTGCGCTTGAAGATGGTGTTCACGAACATGTCTATGGGCATGAGCACCAGGTTGGCGCGGATCATCAGGAACAGACCGAAGGCGAGCAAGGCGTCGGCAAAGGCCAGCAGCGAGAACCGCGCCCCGTACTCGGTCAGGACGATGGACTTGGTAAGCGTCAGGTTCAGGTCGAGGAAGGCCGCCAGCGCGAAGGCCGGGATCAGCGCGGCAAAATTCTTCAGTTTGAAGTCCTTGGGCAGCACCAGGTAGGTCAGCGCCAGCATGAGCAACTCCAGGATGAAGTTGTAGGTGCCCTGGCTCAAGGGCGGAAAGACCAGCGTCATGGTGCGCGTGAGGCTGCTCTGGGGCGATATGCCGATGCCCGCGCGGATCGCCAGGCTCACGCCCAGCGTCAGGATGTAGATGCCGGCGCCGTAGGTGATCCAGCGGCGCTTGAGACTGCCGGTGTCGACGATGCCGGTTTCTTTCTCGTGGTGAATCATTCTTGTCTCCTTGGGAATCTCTTGTCTTTGCCCGGCGGGCGCGTCGAGGCGCCCGCCGGTTGGCCTGCCTAGCGCAGGCCCGTCACACCATGAACCCGAAGCGGTCCAGCGAGATGAACAGGGTCAGCAGCTTGTTCACCACCGGCTCGCCTTCGTTGCGGTTGCCCATATCCTCCAGCGCGGCATCGATGGCGCGGGTGGCGGCCACCAGCTCGTCCAGGCCCATGTTCGCCATCACGCCGTAGATGTCCAGCGGCAATTTGGCCTTCACCTCGCGACTGTCGGTGACGATGCAGCCACCCACCTGGGCATCGACCTGCTGCAGGCAGTGGCACATCTCCGCGCTATCGCTGCCGACGGCGACGAAATACGCCTTGGGTGCCGGCCATAAGGTGGCGACCGCGCCGCGCTCGATGAAAACGCCCTTGAACAGGCCGTTGACCACATGGCGCTGGCCGTTGCCGTAGCGCTGTACCACCGAGATGCGGTTGAGTTTCACGCCCTGGTACTCGGGCACGACCTTGCCGTCCACGTAGGGCACCCACACCTCCTGGAAGAACTTCTCGTGGCCGCGGCCGTAGACGTCGAACAGGTAGACCTTGGCCTCTTTGCCGTCGGCCGAGATCTCCATCGGCGCCAGGTCGAGCTGTGCGGGCACCAGGTTGGCCAGGCCCGGGCGGGCCTGCTTGACCATGCCGGAATAGTCGATCTCGACGCGCTTGAGCATCTGGCGGTCCTGGGCGACCAGCTCGCCGTCCTTGAACACGTAGCGCGGGTTGATCCTGGACAGACTATCGGTGAGCACGATGTCGGCAAAGCGCCCCGGCGTCAGCGAGCCGAGCTGCCGGTCCATCTTGAAGGCGCGCGCCGTGTGCAGCGTGGCCATCTTGATCGCCTGGATGGGGGCTATCCCCATCTCGGCGCACAGCGACACGATCCAGTCCATGTGGCCCTTGGTCAGCACGCGGTCCACCGAGATGTTGTCGGCGCAGAGCTGGAAGTTGTCGGTGGGCCACTTGCGCTTGACGATGGCGCGCAGCATGGTCTTGATCACCTCGGGGCTGCCCACGCCGAACTTGATCTGCGTCTGCAGGCCGTAGCGCACGCTCTTCTCAATGTCGTCTTCCTTCCAGACATCATGGTTGGCATAGGCGCCGATGGCCGGCATGTAGTTCAGCATCATGTCGGACAGCGTGGTCACGCCCCAGTGCGTGTTCATGAAGCCGCCCTTGGCCCGACCCAGTGCCGACTTGCGGAAGTCGTCGTCGTTGCCCACGCTGTAGGTCAGGTGGGCCAGCTCGCCCAGGCCGATCACCGGCTCCATCTTCAGCAGCGCATCGGTCACCGCCACCGAGGTCTTCTTGCCCGGGGCGAAGGCAAACACCCGGTACGGCAGATTCTTGTAGTCCTTGAACAGGCCCTCGGTGGCCTCCATGGCCTCGGGGCCGGCGGCGCTGACGAAGTCCAGGCACTCCGAGAAGATGGTCGTCGTGCCGCAAGGCACGATAGCCTCGCCAAAGGCCACCGGGTGGGCCAGCTGCGCCTCGAAGTGCACGTGCGCGTCGATCAGGCCGGGGATGGCGTACAAGCCCTGGCCGTCGAACACCTCGCGCACCTTGACGATCGCCTCATCGGGGTTCAGCGCCACGATGCGTTTGTCGTAGACCAGGATGGAGCCCTGGTAGACGGACTCGCTGTGCACATCGAGGATGTTCAGGTTCTTCAGCAGCAGGTCGGCCTCGCGCTTGCCGTGCAGGATGTCGAAAATGGCACGCACGTGGGCTTCGTGCGCGGCGGCGGAGTCCTGCTGGCCGGACACCTGGACGTTTCTTTCGGTGACTTCTTGGTACATGGTTGCATCTCGCTTTCGTTCGATTGGCGTTGGGCCGAACAGGGTGGGCACTGCAACGAACGCCAGTCGTTCTCATCGAGGGGCCTCAAAGATTGCAGCGCCGCCGCTCCGGAGCGGGATTGGCCAGCCTTTGGGGGCTGCTCCGCTCCGTTGCGCGACAGGTGCTATGAAAACGTAAAATACCGCTTCTGAAAAGTAGCGATTTCTGCGCAGAGCGCTCGCTTTTCGAGCACGCGCAACCGGGATCACCCTATGCTGCACTCGCGCCTGCTGCGCTACATCGACGAAGTGGCCCGCTGCGGCTCCATCCGCGCGGCCGGCGAGCGCCTGCATGTAGCGCCATCCGCCATCAACAAGCACGTGCTGCAGCTCGAGGAAGAGATCGGCGAGCCGCTGTTCGAGCGCCTGCCCCGGGGGCTGAGGCCCACGCCGGCCGGCGAGATTCTGCTGGCACATGTGCGCCGTACCATGCTGGAGTACCGCCAGGTCGAGGCCGAGATCCGCGACCTGAAAACACTGCAGGGTGGCGAGGTGATCATCGCCACGATGACCGGCCTGGCCAGCGGCATCGTTTCGGCCTCGGCGGTGAGCTTCTACGCGCAGCACCCGCAGATCCAGCTGTCGATCCGCATCATGCCGGCCCACGACATCCTGGCCGCGGTGCTGGGCGGCGACGCCGACCTGGGCCTGGGCTTCAACCTGGCGCCGTCGCCGCAGCTCGAGAACCTGTGGGAGATGGACACCAGCCTGGGTGCGGTGGTCTCGCCGCGCCATGCGCTGGCCGGCATGGAGGCGATACCGCTGGCGCACTGCGCCGCCTACCCGCTGATCTTCGCCGACCGCGCCATGCTGATCCACGGCATCATCGCCGACACCTTCGCGCAGGCCGGGCTGAGCGCCGAGCCGGCCTTCCGCACCAATTCCATCGAGACCATGAAGCGCCTGGCCGCCGCCAGCGACAGCATCGCCTTCCTCAGCAAGTTCGACATCGCCGAGGAATACCACGCCGGCCAGCTCGTCTACCGCCCCATCCGCGACCGCGCCTTCAGCCGCAACGTGCTGTCGCTGGTGCGGCGCGAAAAACACGGCCGGGGCCTTGCCTGCCTGCTGTACGCAGAGGAGATCATGGGAGCGCTAGGCGCCCTGGGGAATTGAGGCAACGCTGAACAATTCCACCATCATTGGGTCGAATGCGTTGTGATCCGATGAAGCAACAGACCCTGGCAGCAGCGGCCGATCAAGAGGCTGGATTCGAACAGTACCGTCGCCCCACGCGGCGCGACGTGTTCCTGGCGACGATCGATGAGATTGTTCCCTGGCAGGCGTTGTGCGCAGTGATCCAGCCGCACTACCCCAAGCCCGGCACTGGACGCCCGCCCGTGGGGCTGGAGCGCATGCTGCGCATGTACTTCATTCAGCACTGGTTCAACCTGGCCGACCAGGCCTGTGAAGACGCCCTGCTGGGCAGCCCGGCGCTGCGGCGCTTCGTGGGCATCGACCTGGGGCGCGAGCGCGTGCCCGATGGCACGACGCTGCTGAAGTTTGGCCGCCTGCTGGAGACGCACAAGTAAGGGCCAGCATTGGCACTTCGGCATGAAGCTGCATATTGGTGTCGACAGTCGCAGTGAACTGGCCCACGGCGCCGTGGTGAAGGCGGCCAACGTGCACGACAAGCACCCGGTGCCCGATCTGCTGCACGGCAATGAGCAGCGTGTCTACGGCGACAGCGCCTGCGCCACCCAGAGGGCATTGATCGGCTCGAAGGCTCCACGGGCCATGGACTTCACCCACCAGCGCGTGCGCAAGAGGGGCGAGGTCGACGAGTCCGAGTGGGCGAAGAAGCGCAACAAGTGCGGAGTGCGCGCCCGGGTGGAGCACGTCTTGGCCGTGGTCAAGCTCTCAACCACCGCTACCCGTCTGTACCTGCGCGATTTCGCGCATCAGCAGTTGCGCCAGTTCCTTAAGGCGCTCCGGTGTCGCGCGATGCTCGGCGATGGCAATGCTCAGGCCGGCCCAGAAGTCCTCCGCCATGAGGAACGCACAGCCCACCCCGCCCGCATGGATGCGGGGACTGCGTATTTCCGAATAGCCGAGCACGCGCGCACGATGAACGGCGCTCTTGAGTTCCGCCGTGGTGCTTTGCTGCCGCGCATATTCGGCTTCGTGGCGCTGCAGCAGCCGGTGGACCTCCGTCTCGGGCAGGCGCGCCATGATGGCGATCCCCGCGGCGCTGGCGCCCAGCAGGCGGCGCACGCCCACCTCCACGACGTAGGCGCGTGTCGTATGGTCGCCTTCCACGCGGCTCAGGCAGACCACGTAGTCCCCGCTGCGGACCATCAGAAACACGGCATCGTTGCTGATGCGCGCCAGTCGCATGAGGGTGGGGCGGAAGCGCTCGGACACGGCATCCATCCCGGCGGAGGAGAAACCCCATTGCAGCGGCTCGATGCCCAGCCGGTAGATCTTGGAGTCGCCCATGCGCTCCACGAAGCCTTCCTCCAGCAGGCACGCCAGCAGGCGGTGCGCGGTGGATTTGTCGATCTGCGATGCCTCGATCAACTCCTTCAGGCGTATGCCCTGCGCGTGATGGGCGCCCACGATCCTCAACAGCCGCAGCACTTTGCTCGCGCTCTGGGTGCCCAGCACGGCGGGCTTCTTCTCATCCATTGGGAAAGGGGGGACCTTCAATTGGATAAATCCGGTTGCCGGGACTGTAATGGCGGGCCACTACGAGGGAAAGAGCTTTCATGGGGACCATCGCAAGCGACGACGCAACCAAGATCCGCACCTTCATGACGATGAAGGACGCCTGGGAACGAAAGCACTGGCGTCAGTGTGCCGACCTCATGACCGAAGACGGCATTCTTCATTCGGTCATGCTGGAGCCCTGCAAGGGCCGCGAGAACTTCTTCGACCGCATCCGCAAGACCGAAAGACCCAACAAGCAGGTGAAGCTGCACATACGCTCGATCGGGGTGGCCGGCGGCCTGCTGTTCGTCGAGCGCAATGATGAGATCATCATCGACGGCATTGGCCGTTTCATCCCCACCGTGGGCGTCCTGGAGTTCGTGGGCGGCAGGATCTCGCATTGGCGCGAGTACTACGACCGCCCCACGCTGCTGGCCGCCGTTCAGGAGCCGGTGCGCCGCTGAGCGGCGCCAGGAGTCCAAGGGTGGCAAAAGTACCTCTGTCCAAACTCGTCAAGTTCTACTTCCGGTTCACGCCAAGCTACAGCGCGATCGGCTACCACCTGCGCAGCCTGCTGTGGAGCCGTCGGCCCAACCAGTTCGGCGACCAGACCTGGCTGGTGACCGGCGGCTCCGAGGGCATCGGTGCCAGCGCCGCGCGCCAGGCCGCCGAAGGCGGCGCGCGCGTGATCTGCGTGGCGCGCGATGCCCGCAAGCTGGAGGCCTTCGCGCACAGCGTCAAGGCGCCGATTGCCATCCGCCATCTCACTGCGGACTTCTCCAGGATGCGCGAGGTGTATGCCTTGCTGGAGAACATCAGGAACGAAGGGCTGCAGCTCGACGTTCTGGTCAACAACGTCGGCATCCAGAAGCACCAGATGGTGCTGACGGATGAGGGCCTGGAAACGTCCTTCGCGACCAACATCCTGAGCCATCACATCCTGCTCAAGGGCCTGCTGGAGGACGGCATCCTGAAGGACGGCGCCACGGTGATCGAAGTCTCCTCGGGTGGCATGTACAACCACCGCATGGTGGTGGACGACCTGAACATCACCGAGCCGGAGCGCTATGCCGGCCCGCGCGCCTACGGCCTGGCCAAGCGCGCGCAAGTGATGGCGATGGCCTACTGGCGTGAGAAGCAGGCCCATCTGCAGCAGAGGTTCTATGCCATGCACCCGGGCTGGGTGAATACCGCCAGCGTGAACCGCTCCATGCCGCGCTTCGTCGCGATCCTGAAATCAGTGCTGCGCGACCATGAGCAGGGCGCCGACACCATCGTCTACCTGGCACGCGAGCGCCCCGCGCAGCGCCGCCCTGAAGCCATCTGGTTCGACCGCAAGGAGCGCACGACGCACATCTATGCGCACACCCCCGATGACGCCGTCACGCCCCGGGACGTGGTGCACTGGCTCGACGACCAGGCGGCGGCAAGCAAAGCCCACGCCGCCCGCTACAGCGCCGCCACCGCCGCCTTCACCGCCTCGCGCGACAGCAGCTCGCCCAGCACCACCGGCGCGCGCCCGGGGGCGTGCAGCACGTAGACCGGCACGCCGCTGCGGCCCAGCGCGCGCAGGGCGGCGGTGATGGCCGGGTCCTGGCGCGTCCAGTCGGCGCGCAGCAGCGCGACGTTCCGGGCCTCCAGCGCGGCTAGCACGCCGGGGTCCGACAGCGTGGTCTTTTTGTTGACCTGGCAGGTCACGCACCAGGCGGCGGTGAAGTCGACGAACACCGGCCGGCCGGCGGCGGTGAGTTCCGCCACGCGCTGCGCGCTCCAGGGCTGCCAGCGCTCGCCGGCAGCAGCCTGCGCCGGGCCGCCCTCGGGCAGCGGCCGCGTGACGTGCGGGCCGAGCGCGGCGGCCAGCCCCGCCAGCAGCAGCACCGACAGCGTGGCCAGCACGGCGCGCGTGCGGCCGCGCAGCGACAGCGCCCAGGCCACGGCGGCCAGCGCCACCAGCAGCGCCAGCAGCGCGCCCGCGCCGTCGATGCCGCTCTGCTGGCCCAGCACCCAGACCAGCCAGGCCACGGTGGCGAACATGGGGAAGGCCATCAGCCGGCGGAACACCTCCATCCACGGCCCCGGGCGCGGCAGCGCGCGCGCCACGGCCGGCAGCCAGCTCGCGGCCAGGTAGGGCAGCGCCATGCCCAGCCCGAGCACCGCGAACAGCGGCAGCGCCTGCGCCGCCGGCAGGCCCACGGCCAGGCCGAGCGATGCGCCCATGAAGGGCGCGGTGCAGGGCGATGCGATCGCCACCGCCAGCACGCCCGACAGGAAGGCGTCGGCCGCCGGGTGGCGCAGCCGCGTGGCGGCCAGCCCGCGCGGCGCCAGCAGGCCGAACTCGAACACGCCCGCGAGGTTCAGCCCGAGCAGCGTGAACAGCGCCGCCAGCGCCGCCACCACGGCCGGCGACTGCAGCTGGAAGCCCCAGCCCAGTTGCGCGCCGGCCGCGCGCAGCGCCAGCATCAGCCCGCCCAGCGCCGCGAAGGACAGCACCACGCCCGCGCCGTAGGCCAGCCCGGCGATGCGGTGCCCGCGCCGGTCCTCGCCATGGCGCGCGAAGCCCAGCACCTTGACCGCGAGCACCGGGAACACGCAGGGCATCAGGTTCAGGATCAGGCCGCCCAGGAAGGCGGCGGCCAGCGCCGCCAGCCAGGTCGGCAGCGGGGCGGCGGTGACGGACGGCGGCGGCGGCGCGGCGGCGCGGTTGGCGTCCAGCGCCTGGGCCAGCGCTGTCTCTTATACACATCTAAAAGAGGGGGGGGGGGGGGGGGGGGGGGGGGGGGGGGGGGGGGGGGGGGGGGGGGG
>NZ_JAELTO010000138.1 GCF_016428875.1 Xylophilus sp. ASV27 | reverse complement strand
CGCCGGCCTTGAAGGCGTCGCGGAAGATGTTCTTGTATTCGATCAGTGACTCGTTGGTACGGTCGAACACCAGCGCCACTTTGCGAATGGGGGTTTTCTCCAGCAGGTACTTGGTGAGGATGGGGCCGTCCACATCCGAGCCCTGGCGTAGCTTTAGCGACCAGGGGCCGGCCTTGAGAATGGCGTCCGAACTCGCGAAGCTCAGGAAGGGGGTCTTCTTGTCATTGAAGATGGGCGCCACGGCCAGCGAGTCGGCCGATAGCGAGGGGCCTAGCACCAGCAGCGCGCGGTCGCGGTCGATGGCCTGGTTGGCCAAGTTGATGGCCTGGCCCTTGTCGCTGGCGTTGTCGCGCTCGATCAGGGTGATCTTGTTGCCATGTATGCCCCCCTTGGCATTGACCTCGTCTACGGCCAACTGGATGGATTTCTGGAACAGTGTGCCTGCAAAGGCGACAGGGCCGGTCATCGACTGGATGGACACTATGGTGAGGTTGTCGGCCCGCACAATGGATGCGCCCAGGGTGGCCAGAGCCGCCAAGGCGGTGAGTCCCAGGCGCTTGGCCGGCATTGCCTGGATGGTTTTCCCCATGGATATCTCCTTTGTGTTTTGCTGGAATGGACTTGGGAAGGCGGATGGAGCGGGTGTCTCCTTCCGCCTGCCCCGGAGGCAATACCTCGTAGGCGGCTGGCCACCACGCGGCAAGAGCTGCCTGCCCAAACGATGATGAAGCCGTGGGCATGCATCGCCATGACCTCAATGCGTGGCTTGCCCAAAGTAATGCTCCTGGACCTCCGGGTCGTGCGCCAGCGCATCGGCATCGCCCTGCTTGACGATGCGGCCCTGCTCCAGCACGGCAGCGCGGTGCGCGGTCTGCAGCGCCAGGCGCGCGTTCTGCTCCACCAGGAAGATGGTCATGCCCTCGTGGTTGAGCTGCTCGATGGCGCGGAACACGTCGGCGATGATGACTGGCGCCAGGCCCAGGCTCGGCTCGTCGAGCAGCAGCACGCGCGGGTGGCCCATCAGCGCGCGGCCGATCGCCAGCATCTGCTGCTGCCCGCCCGAGAGCGTGCCCGATAACTGCGCGCGCCGCTCGGCCAGGATCGGGAACAGCGCGAACACGCGCTCCAGGTCGGCCTGCACCTCGCCCTTGCGCGCGCCCAGGGCCTCGCGGCCCAGCATCAGGTTCTCCTGCACCGACAGCGGCGCGATCACGCGCCTGCCCTCGGGCACCTGGATCACGCCCAGGCGCGCGCGCTGGTAGGCGGACAGGGTGTTGAACGCGCGCTCGCCGAACTCGATGTCCCCGGTGGAGGGCACGATGCCCGTCACCGCATTGACCAGGCTGGACTTGCCCGCCCCGTTGGGGCCGATCAGGGCGAAGATCTCGCCCTGCTTGATCTGCAGCGCCACGCCGCGCAATGCGGCGATGCCCTGGTAGTGCACCTCCAGTTTGTCGATCGACAGGGCGTGGGCGCCGGAGAGGTTGATCGGATGGTTCATGCGGCTCAGCTCCCCAGATAGGCTTCGATCACCGCCGGATCGGCCAGCACCGCCTCGGGCGCCCCCTGGGCGATCAGGCGCCCCGAAGCCGTGACGTACAGATGCGAGCAGACCTGCGTGACGAAGCGCATGTTGTGCTCCACCAGCAGGATCGCCACCCCGCTGGCGGCGGCCTGCCGGAAGATGTCGCCCAGCTCGGCCGCCTCGGTGTCGTTCATGCCGGCCACCGGCTCGTCCAGCAGCAGCAACTGCGGCTTCATGGCCAGCGCGCGCATCATCTCGATGCGGCGCTGGTGGCCGTAGGACAGCGTGCCCGCGCGGTGCCCGGCCAGGCGCGCCATGCCGAAGCGCTCCAGCAGCGCCTGGGCCTGCGCCCGGTGCGCCGCCTGCTCCGCGCGCGCGGCGGGCAGGCCCAGCAGGTTGGCCCAGAAGCCGCTGCGCTGGTGCACGTGCAATCCCGAGAGCACGTTGTCCAGCACCGTGGCTTCGGCCACCAGGCGGATGTTCTGGAAGGTGCGCGCCATCCCCGCGCGCGCCAGGTCGGCGGCCTCCAGCGTGGAGACGTCCTGGCCGTTGAACAGGACGCGGCCCGCGCTGAGCTTCAGGATGCCCATGATCAGATTGATCACCGTGGTCTTGCCCGCGCCGTTCGGGCCGATCAGGCCGGTGATGGTGCCGGGCAGCGCCGACAGGCTCAGGCCGTCGACCGCGGGCAGGCCGCCGAAGCGCTTGCCCACGCCATCGAGCCGCAGGGTCGGGGGCGTGCTCATGCGGTCGATCCTTCCCTGAGCGCGACCTCGCGCTGGAGCCGGCGCTCCTGCCGCCACGACGCCAGCGTGTCGGCGATGCCGTGCGGCAGGTAGATGATGATGAGCATCAGCAGCCCGCCCTGCACCACGCCCCGGTAGTCGGCGAACACGCGCACGAACTCGGGCAGCGTGGTCAGCACCGCCGAGCCCACCAGCGGCCCCCAGATGGACGTGGCCCCGCCCAGCACCGCCGCGGCCAGCGTGTGCACCAGCATGCCGAAGCCGAACTCCTCGGGCGAGATGGCGTAGGAGTTGAACGCATGCAGCGCCCCGGCCAGGCCCGCGAGCAGGCCCGACAGCGTCATCGCCAGGCGCTGGTGGTAGGCCACGCGGATGCCCAGCGACACGGCCACCGTTTCGTCGGCGCGGATCACGTCCATCGCCCGGCCCAGGCTGAAGCGGCCCAGGCGCCAGGTGAGGAGGGTGCACAAGGCCACGATCAGCAGCAGCCAGCCAGTGGTCGCGGCCTTGGGAATGCCCGAGATGCCCAGCACGCCGTTGGTCACGCCGTCCCAGTTCTGCGCCAGGGTCACTATCACCTGCACCAGCGCCAGCGTGGCCAGCGCCTGGAACACCCCGCGCAGGCGCGACAGCGGGTAGGCCATGAGCGCGCTGACGACGCCCGCCAGCAGCATGCCGCAGGCAATCGCCAGCGGCGCCGGCCAGCCGTAGGTCACGGCGAGGATGGCCGAGGTGTAGGCGCCGAGGGCGGCGAACGCCGCCGGGCCGATGGAGAAGGTGCCCGCGCGCAGCACCACGGCCTGGCTCATGGCCAGCAGCGCGTAGATCAGCACGTGGTCCAGGACCGAGCTGTAGGAGAGGAGGTAGTCGATCATGGCTGTCCGATCACTGGCGCTGCACCCGCATGACCGCGCCCGGCTTGCCGAACAGGCCCGTGGGGCGGATCAGGATGATGATGAATAGGATGACGAAGGCGATGGCGTCGGCCGCCGCCGAGGAAATGTAGGCATAGGCCAGCGTCTGCACCACGCCGATGATCACGCCGCCCACCAGCGAGCCGGCGATGCTGCCCAGCCCGCCCAGGATGATGATGACGAAGGCGCGCATCAGGAAGGGCTCGCCCATCAGGAAGTGCACCGAGTTGAAGGCCAGCCCGATCATCACGCCCGCGAAGCCCGCCAGCGCCCCCGAGATGAAGAACACCTGGATGTTGACCCACTCGGCGTTGATGCCCAGCAGCTGCGCCGTGCCTTCGGAATGCGCCACGCAGCGGATGCGCCGGCCCAGGCCGGTGTAGTAGAGCGCGTGGATCAGCAGGCCGACCAGCACCACCGCCGAGACGACGATGATCAGCTGCAGCGACTGCAGCTGCAGCCCGAGGAATTCGTAGATCCGGACCGGGAAGGTGTCCGCCGGGAACTGCCACACCGCCGTGTTCGACGCCTTCTGCGCCAGCGCCACCAGCGCGATGCTCGCGCCGATGGAGGTCAGGATGTAGGAGAACTCGGGCGCATGGCGCCGGCGCAGCGGGCGAAAGGCCACGAAGTCCAGCAGCACCGACAGCGCGCCGCCGGCCAGCATGCCCGCGAGCAGCGCGACGAGGAAGGGAGCCTTGAAAGCCGTGGCGGCGTACAGGCCCGCGAAGGCCCCCCACATGAACACCGAGCCGTAGGCCATGTTCAGGATGTGGTTCACCCCGAACAGCAGGGTGAAGCCCAGCGCGAACACCGCGAGGGTGCCGCCCACGACCAGGCCGTTGAGGAGCTGTTGGATCAGCATGGCAGGTATCTCTTGAAGGAAAATAGGCTGTAGCCCAGGTGATATCTGGGCTGATAGCTATATTTCTTGCAGCAATTCAGGCCGGACTTCACTGGGCCACCAGCTTGCCGTCCCTGACCACCTGCACCACCGCGCCGAACTGCGGCCTGCGGTCTTGCTGGTTCCAGAGGCCGCTGCCGCTGACGATGGGCACGTCGCGCAGCTTCTGGAAGGCATCGCGCACCTTCTCGCGCGTCGGGCCGGGGCCGGCTTCCTTGAGCGCGGCGATGGCCACCTGCGCCAGCGTGTAGCCCGAGGCGCCCCAGGCGTCGGGCGCGGCGCCGTAGCGGGCCTGGAAGGCGGCCTCGAAGGACTTGTTGAGCGGGCGGTCCAGGCCCGGCACGTAGTCCGACACGGTGATGGTGCCTTCGCCCGCCTTGCCCGCCATGGCGATGAACTTGGCCGAGGCCAGCGTGATCGGGCCCAGGTAGCGCACCTTGTCCAGGCCGGACTGGCTCAGCTGCTGGATGATGTTGGCGGCCTGCTCGGTGTACACGCCCAGGTAGACCGCGTCCACCTCCTGGGCCTTGAGCTTGGTGGCCAGGGGTTGGAAGTTGGAGTCGGCGCTGACCACGGCTTCTTCCGTGGCGACGGTGCCGCCGCCGGCCTTGAACGGGTCGCGGAAGAAGTTCTTGTATTCGATCAGGCCCTCGTTCGTGCGGTCGAAGACGATGGCCACCTTCCGGATCGGCGTTTTCTCCAGCACGTACCTGGCCATCAGCGGGCTGATGGCGGCGGGCGCCTGCTGCATCTTCAGGCTCCACGGGCCGGCCTTGAGGATGGCCTCGGAGGTGGCAAAGCTCAGGAAGGGCGTCTTCCTGTCGTTGAAGATCGGCGCCACGGCCACCGAGTCCGCGGTGGTGCTGGGGCCCAGCACCAGCAGGGCGTTGTCGCGGTCGATCGCCTGGTTGGCCAGGTTGATCGCCTGGCCCTTGTCGCTGGCGTTGTCGCGCTCGATCAGGTTGATCTTCTGGCCGTTGACGCCGCCCCTGGCGTTGACCTCGTCGATGGCCAGGCGGATCGCGTTCTTGTAGTGCACGCCCGAGAAGGCCGCCGTGCCGGTGACCGCCTGGATGGACACCACGGGAAGATCCTGCGCCTGGGCGGCGGCGCACAGTGACAGAAGCGCGGCGGCGAACAGGCGGCTGGCGCGTTGGATGGATTGCATGGAAAGTCTCCTTGTCGTGGGGAAGAGGTTCAGGGGGCGATGACGAACCTGCCGTCTTTCACGCCGAGCACCAGCGCGCCGTAGTTCGGGCGGCGCTCGGCATGGCTCCAGACGCCGGTGCCCACGACCACCGGCACCTCCTTGAGCCGCAGGTAGGCCTCGCGCACCTTCTCGCGCGTGGGGTGGGGCCCGGCCTCCTGAAGGGTTGCGAGCGCCACCTTGGCCAGCGAATAGCCGGTGGCGGCGTAGCTGTCGGGCTCGGTCCCGTAGCGGGCCTGGTAGGCCGCGTCGAAGGCCTTGTTCAGCGGGCGGTCCATGCCGGGCACGTAGTCCGAGATGGCGATCACGCCCTCGGCCGCCTTGCCCGCGACGCTGAGGAACTTGGGCGAGACGATGGCCAGCGAGCCGAGGATGCGCACCTTCTCGGGCAGGCCGGCCTGGCGCAACTGCAGGGCGATGTTGCCGGACTGCTCGGCGTAGCTGGTCAGGTACACCGCATCGATGTCCATCGCCTTGAGCTTGGTCGCCAGCGGCAGGAAGTTGGCGTCGCTGCTGACCACGGCCTCCTCGGCCACCACCGTGCCGCCGCCGGCCTTGAAGGCATCGCGGAAGACGTTCTTGAACTCGATCAGCGCTTCATTGGTGCGGTCGAACACCAGCGCCACCCTGCGCACCGGCGTTTTCTGCAGCACGTATTGGGCGAGCACGGGGCCGTCCACGTCCGTGCCCTGGCGGAACTTGAGCGTCCAGGGGCCGGCCTTGAGGATGGCGTCCGAGCCGGCGAAGCCGATGAAGGGCGTGCGCTTGTCGTTGAAGATCGGCGCCACGGCCAGCGTGTCGGCGGTGGTGGTGGGGCCGAGCACGAACAGCGCGCGGTCGCGGTCGATGGCCTGGTTGGCCAGGTTGATCGCCTGGCCCTTGTCGCTGGCGTTGTCGTGCTCGATCACGCTGATCCTGCGGCCGTGGATGCCGCCCTTCTGGTTGGCTTCGTCCACCGCGAGCTGGATCGCCTTCTGGAAGATCGCGCCCGCGAACGCGGTCGGGCCGGTCATCGACTGGATGGACACCAGGCTGAGCGTCTCCGCCCCGGCCATGGACGCCGCCGCCGTGGCCAGCGCCGCGACGGCAGCCGCCGCCAGGCGCCGGAATGAATGCCGCATGAGTTGCATGGAAGGTCTCCTGTTGTTGCTATGAAAAATGTAGCTATATGCCCAGAAGAAACCTGGGCTTCACGCTGATCTGGTTCAGAAAACGAACACGCCCTTGCCCCCGGCCTGGCCGTCGAACACGCGGTAGGCCTGCTCGGCCTGCTCCAGCTCCCAGCGGTCGGTGAAGATCCTGTCCACGTCCACGCCGTGGTGGGCGATGAAGCCCACGCAGTCCTTCATGCTCGGCTCCGAGAAGGTGTAGGAGCCGAGGATGGTGCGCTGTTTGCCGATCACGTCCTTCATGCCATCGACGTGCAGGCTGCCGCCCACGGCCACCAGCGCGATGCGGCCCCAGGGGCGGGTGCAGCGCACGGCCTGCTGCTTCGGGACGTCGCCGCCCGCGCAGTCCATGGCGCAGGTCGCGCCCAGGCCGCCGGTGAGCTTGAGGATTTCCTCGACCGGGTCCTGCCGGCTGCCGTCGATGGCATGGGCCGCGCCGAATTCCTTCGCGCGCGCCACGCGCTCGGGCGCGATGTCCACGCCGATCACCTCCGCGCCCATGGCCGCGGCCAGTTGCACCGCCGACAGGCCCACGGGGCCGAGGCCGAACACCGCCAGCGTGTCGCGCGCCGTCAGTTGAAGGCGCAGCAGCGCGCCCCAGGCCGTGCCCGTGCCGCAGGAGACCGCGGCGCCGGTGGCGAAGGACACCTCGTCCGGCAGGTGCACCAGCGAGGTCACCGGCACCAACATGTACTGCGCATGGCCGCCGTGCTTGATCACGCCGTGGATGTCTGCGCCGTGGCTGCACATCTGCGTCCAGCCGCTGCGGCAGTGGTCGCAGTGGTTGCAGCCTTCGTAATGGAACACCGTGACCCGGTCGCCCACCTTGTAGGAGCGCGGGTCGACCGCCGAGCCCAGCGCGACGATCACGCCGCAGGGCTCGTGGCCGCCGATGATCGGCGTGTCCTCGGCCATGCCGCGCGAGGCCAGGTCCTTGAAGCCCAGCGACTTGAGCACCTCGGCCGGCTTGTTGCGGTAGAAGTGCAGGTCGCTGCCGCACATGCCCGAGGCCTTCATCTCGATGATGGCGTCGCCGGGGCCGGGCGTGGGGTCGGGGAAGTCGAGGATCTCGAGCTTCCGGTCGCCCTTGAAAACGATGCCGCGCATGGTGGTCTCCTTGTGGATGGGTCTGGAATGGACAAGCCGATGGGGTCAGCGCTTGCCGTCTTGCAGCACCATGTCGGCGGCCTTCTCGCCGATCATGATGGTGGCCGCATTGGTGGGGCCCGAGATCGGCGCGGGCATGACGGAGGCGTCGGCCACGCGCAGGCCTTCGATGCCGTGCACGCGCAGCCGCGCATCGACCACGGCCATCGGGTCGTCGCCCGGCCCCATGCGCGCCGTGCCGTTGTGGTGGTAGACGGTGCCGCCGCGCCGGCGCGCGAAGTCGAGGATCTCGTCGTCGCTGCGCACGTCCTTGCCGGGGAACACCTCGTCCACGTAGTAGGGCGCGAACGGCCTGGCCTGCAGCACCGCGCGCGCCATCCGGACCACGGCGACCATGGCCTTCTGGTCGGACTCGGCGCCCAGGTGGTTGGGGTTGATCAGCGGCGGCTCGTCGATGCTGGTCGAGCGGGCGCGCACGTAGCCGCGCGCGTCCGGCCGCTGCTTGTGGCCGCCCAGCGTCATGCCCGGGTAGTGGTCCAGCAGGCCGGGCAGGCCCTCCTGGTAGCTGCCGGGCGTGAACGACACCTGCAGGTCGGGCGTGGGCAGCGTGGGCTCGGAGCGGAAGAAGAAGCGCATCGGCACCGGCCCCATGGCCAGGATGCTGGGCCGGCCCAGGAAGTACCTGGCGATCTCCCAGGCCAGCGGCAGGCCGCGCCCGCGCTCGTTGATGGTGGAGATGCCCTTGACCTTCACCGCTACGCGCAGGTTGTAGTGGTCCACCAGGTTGGCGCCCACGCCGGGCAGGTCGGCCTGCACCTTGACGCCGAGGCTGCGCAGCAGCTCCGCCGGGCCGATGCCCGAGATCTGCAGCAGGCGCGGCGTGTTGAGCGCACCGGCCGAGACGATGACCTCGCGCCGCGCGTGCACCTCGCGCTCCGGCGCGCCGGCGCCGCCCGCGCGGTAGCGCACGCCCACGGCACGCGGTCCCTGCAGCAGCACGCGCGTGGCGGGGCTGTCGGTGCGCACGTCCACGCGGCCGGTCCTGCGGGCCGGGCGCAGGTAAGCCTGTGCCGCGCTGGTGCGCCGCAGCAGGTGGCCGCGCGTGTCGATGATGAACTGCCACGGCCCCACGCCCTCCTGCGCCGCGCCGTTGTGCTCGGGCACGCAGGGGTAGCCCAGGCTCTGCACCGCCTGCACGAACAGGTCGCACAGCGGGCTGGAGCGCACCGGGTCGCTCACCGGCATGGGGCCGCTGCGGCCACGGTAGTGCTCGTCGCCCGGGCCGATGCGCGTCTCGGCCTTCTTGAAGAAGGGCAGCACCTCCTCGTAGCTCCAGCCCGGGTTGCCGCGCGCGGCCCAGCCGTCGAAGTCGGCATGCTGGCCGCGGCTGTGGACCATGCCGTTGATCGAGCCCGAGCCGCCGAGCACGCGCCCCTGTGTCAGGCTCAGCGTGCGGTGGGCGGTGGCGGGGTTGGGCTCGCTCTTGAAGTCCCAGATCAGCCGGGGGTTGAACAGGTTCTTGATGTAGCCCGCCGGGATGTGGATGTAGGGGCTGGTGTCGGCGGGGCCGGCCTCCAGCACGCAGACCGTGTGGCCCGCCTCGGCCAGGCGCCCGGCCAGTACGCAGCCGGCGCTGCCCGCGCCGACGATCACGTAGTCGAAGCTGTCGCGCATGGCCTCAGGCATCCAGGTTGAAGTTGAGGGTCTTGAGTTCGGTGAACGCCTCCACCGTGGCCCAGCCGCCCTCGCGGCCCACGCCCGAGCGCTTGATGCCGCCGAAGGGCGCGTTGGGCACGCTGGCAAAGCCGTTGACGCCGACCGAGCCGCTCCTGATGGCGCGCGCCACACGGAAGGCGCGGCTCACGTCGGTGGTGTAGACGCAACCGGCCAGGCCATACTCGCTGTCGTTGGCGATGCGCACGGCTTCTTCTTCGGTGTCGAACGGGATCACGCAGAGCACCGGGCCGAAGATTTCCTCCTGCGCGATGCGCATGCCGTTGTGCACGTCGGCGAAGAGGGCGGGGGTGATCCAGTTGCCGTGGGCCAGATCGCCGCCCGGCGTGACGCCGC
>NZ_JAELTO010000137.1 GCF_016428875.1 Xylophilus sp. ASV27 | reverse complement strand
GCCGTAGCGGCCCAGCGACAGGGTGGAGGGGACGCTGAATTCCATCTTCGCGGCCTCGCCCTCGCCCTCGGCGCCAGTGGTCTGGCGCGAGAGCTGGCGCGCGATCAGCTCCGACAGCCCGCCGGGCTGGCCCGACATCTTCACCGCGAACTGCTGGTCGAGCATGTCGGTGCCCAGGTCCGAGCCCGCGTTGTCGGTCAGGCCCGACTTCATCGTCGCCTCGCGCATGCTCTTGAGCAGCTCGCGCATGAACAGCGACTCCAGTTGCTTGGCGGTTTCCTTGATGGCGGCCGGGCTGTCCTGGCCCGCCTGCAGCTTGAGCGCATTGAGGCTGCGGGCATCCGCGGCCAGCGCGTTGCTGGACGACAGCAGGCTGCTGGGGGATGCGGCGGAGGAGATCGTCATCGCCGGGCTCCGTCAGATCACTTCCAGCTCGGCATTGAGCGCGCCCGCGGCCTTGATCGCCTGCAGGATGGCAAGCAGGTCCTGCGGCGTGGCGCCCAGCGAATTGAGCGCGCGCACCACGTCGGCCAGTTGCGGTGCCGGCGGCAGGGTCAGCAGCGTGCCGGGCTCCTGCCGGATCTGGATGTCGGTCTTCTGCGTTAGGACCGTCTGGCCCTGCGAGAACGCGCCAGGCTGGCTGATGACCGGGGTCGAGCTGATGGTGATGGCCAGGTTGCCGTGTGCGATGGCGCAGGGCCCCAGGGTGACCGCCTGGTTCAGCACCACCGAGCCGGTGCGCGCATTGACCACCACCCTGGCGGCGGGTGCGGACAGCTCCAGCGGCATCTCCTCCAGCTCGGCGAGGAAGTTCACGCGCAGATTCGCGTCCTGCGGCGCCTGCACCTGCACCGTGCGGCCGTCCAGGGCCCGGGCCGTGCCCGGACCGATGCGGGTGTTGATCACCTGCGCCACGCGGCGCGCGGTCTGGAAGTCGGTGGAGTCCAGGTCCAGGTTGATGCTCGCACCTTCCAGCAGCGGCGTGGGGATGGTGCGCTCGATCTGCGCCCCGCCCGGGATGCGGCCGGCGCTCAGGTGGTTGATCTGCACCTTGCTGCCGCCGGCGGCGGCACCGGCGCCGGCGATCACCACGTTGCCCTGGGCGAGCGCATAGACCTCGCCGTCCACGCCGCGCAGCGGCGTGATCACCAGCGTGCCGCCCTTGAGCGACTTGGCGTTGCCCACCGAGGAGACGTTGATGTCGATGGTCTGGCCCGGCTGGGCGAAGGCCGGCATCTCGGCGGTCACCATCACGGCGGCCACGTTCTTCAACTGCAGTTGCGACAACGAGGCGGTGGGCAGCGTGATGCCGAGCTGCTGCAGGTAGTTGTTCAGGCTCTGCGTGGTGATCGGCATCTGCGTGGTCTGGTCGCCGGTGCCGTCCAGCCCCACCACCAGGCCGTAGCCGGTGAGCTTGTTGCTGCGCGCGCCCGCGACGCTGGCCACTTCCTTGATGCGCAGCGCCTGCGCCGGCAGGCAGGCGGCCAGGGCTCCGAGTATCAGCAGCGCCGCAGCGGCGTTGCGCGCCAGCCGGGCGAAGATGGGAGCGGGGAGGGAATGCAGGGCAGCCATGCGCACATTCTGCGGAGGATCAGAACGGGCTAACGTTGAAAAAGAAGCGGGAAAGCCAGCCTACTGTCTGCGCTTCGTTCTGCGCGCCGCGGCCGCGCGACTCCACCCGCACGTTCGCCACCAGGGTCGAGGGTATGGCGTTGCCCGGCAGGATGGCGCGCGGGTCCACCGTGCCGGTGAAGCGCAGCACGTCCACGTTCTGCTGCACGCCGATCTGCTTCTCGCCGGCGACCAGCAGGTGGCCGTTGGGCAGGACCTCCACCACCGTGGTGGTGATGGTGCCGGTGAAGGTGTTGGCGCTGGCGGTGCCGCCCTTGCCTTCGAACGCGTTCGCGGTGGCCGCACCGATGTTGGTCTTGCCCGCCAGCGAATCCGCGCCGAAGAAGGGCAGGGCGGTGATGCCGGCCTTGGCGCTGCTGGTGCGGTCCACGGTGGACGAGGAGGTCTGGCTGGCCGTGACGTTCTCCGCGATCAGAATGGTCAGGCTGTCGCCCACCAGCCGGGCGCGCCGGTCCTCGAAGGCCGGACGGTAGCGGCTGGCGTGGAACAGGCCGCCGGTGACCGGCGGCGCGGGCGGGATCGCGTAGCTGATCGGCGGCACCGAGGTGGTGGCCATGTCGACCTTGGGGGCCATGGTCTCGCAGCCCGCCAGTAGCAGGCATGCGGCCAGCAGCGGCAGCGCGGTGCGGCGGGCGGCGTCCATCACAGTTGCCCCAGCTTCTGCAGCATCTGGTCGGAGGTCTGCACCGCCTTGGAGTTCATCTCGTAGGCGCGCTGGGTCTGGATCATGGTGACCAGTTCCTGCACCACGTTGACGTTGGAGGTCTCCACGTAGCCCTGCATCAGCGAGCCCAGCCCGTTCAGGCCGGCCGTACCCTGCTGCGGCTGGCCCGACGCGGCGGTCTCGCCATAGAGGTTCTGGCCGCGCGGCTCCAGGCCGGCCGGATTGACGAAGTTGGCCAGGGCGATGGTGCCCACCTGCTGCGGCGCGGCGTTGCCCTGCGTGACCACGCTGACCGTGCCGTCGGCGCTGATCGTGACGCTCTTGGCGCCGGATGGAATGGTCACGCCGCTGGCCACCGGCAGTCCGCTGGAGTTGACCAGTTGTCCCTGGGCGTTGACCTGAAACGAGCCGTCGCGGGTATAGCCCAGCGTGCCGTCCGGCATGGTCACCTGGAAGAAGCCGTTGCCCTTGATCGCCACGTCCAGCGTATTGCCCGACTGCTGCAGGCTGCCCTGCGCGAAGGAGCGCGAGGTGGCCACGGTGCGCACGCCCAGGCCGAGTTGCAGGCCGGTGGGCAGTTGCGACTGCTCGGTGCTGTTGGCGCCGACCTGGCGCAGGTTCTGGTACATCAGGTCTTCGAACACCGCCGTGGCGCGCTTGAAGCCGTTGGTGGAGACGTTGGCCAGGTTGTTGGAGATCACGTCCAGCTGGGTTTGCTGGGCTTCCATGCCGGTCTTGGAGATCCAGAGCGAATTGATCATGGCGGTCTTTCGTAAGTGTGGCTTCTCAGCCCTGGCCGAGCAGTTTGCTGGCGCTCTTGTCGTTGGTCTCGGCGGTCTGCATCAGCTTCATCTGCGACTCGAACTGGCGCGCCGCGGCGATCATGCCGACCATGGACTCGACGGCGTTGACGTTGGAACTCTCGATCGCGCCGGTCTGCAGCCTGGCCTGTGCGTCCTGCGGCAGCGGCTCGCCCGCGCGGGTGCGGAACAGGCCATCGGTGCCGCGTTGCAGCGGATCGTCGGGAGTGGGCGTGGCGAGCTTGACCCGGCCCAGCGCGTTGGGCGGCTGTCCGTCGATCTTGGCGGTGACGCTGCCGTCCAGGCCGAGCGTGATCTGCGCCCCCGGCGGCACGTCGATCGGCGCGCCGCCGTCCGACAGCACGGTCAGCCCCACGCTGTTGACCAGCGTGCCCTGGGCGTTGACCTCCAGCGCGCCGTTCTTCGTATAGGCCTCGGTACCGTCCAGGCCCTGCACCGCGAACCAGGCGTTGCCCTGGGCCATGGCGTCCAGGTTGCGCCCGGTGCGCTGCACCGCCCCGGGCCGGTCGTCGTAGCCGGAGGTGGCCTCCAGCGAGAACACCCGGCTGCTCGCGCCGCTGCCGTTGAGCGGCACCGCGCGGAACTGCGACAGCTCGGCCCGAAAGCCATTGGTCGAGGCATTGGCCAGGTTGTTGGCCAGCACCGTCTGCCGCGCCGCGGCAGCACTGGCGCCGGTCATCGAGGTGTAGATCAAGCGGTCCATGAACAGCCTTCACAAGACGGATGCGGCCCGCGCGCGGCCTGGCGGGATGTCATCTGAGGTTGACCAGGGTCGACATGACCTGGTCCTGCGTCTTGATGGTCTGCGCGTTGGCCTGGTAGGCGCGCTGCGCCGTCATCATGTTGACCAGTTCGGCGGTCAGGTCGACCGTGGATTCCTCCAGCGCCTTGGACTGCAACTGGCCGAAATTTCCGGCGCCCGGCGTGCTGACGATCGGGTCGCCCGAGGCCGAGGTCTGCTTCCAGTAGCTGCCCGAGGAGGGCTCCAGACCCTGCACGTTGCGGAAGTTGGCCAGCGTCAACTGGCCCACGGTCTGCGTCTGGCCGTTCGAGTAGCGCGTGGTCAGCTTGCCGTCGGCCGCGATGCTCATGCCGGTCAACTGTCCGGGCGCATAGCCGTCCTGCGTGACGTTGGAGACCGCGAAGGCCGAGCCGTTCTGGGTCAGGCCGCTGATGTCGAAGTCGACGTTGACCGGGTCGCTGGTGGCGCCCGGGGCCTTCAGGCCGCTGAGCGTGAGCGTGGTCGGGGTTTTGATCTTGCCGCTGGTGTCGAAGGTCAGCGCGGTCGGCGTGTCGCTGGCGTCGGGCGTGGTGTAGACGTTCCAGGCGTTGGCGGCCGTCTTCACGAAGTACAGGTTCACCGGGATGGCATTGCCCTGCTTGTCGTAGACGTTGAGCGAGGTGCCGTACTTGGTGGTCGGCGTCGGCGGCGTCTGGTCCGCGGCGATGCCCGCGCGCGTGTCCAGGTTGAGCTCCAGCGAGCCCTTGGTGGTGGCCTTGCCGTCCACGCCCTTGCCAGTGGGCACCTGCAGCGTGCCCTTGGTCACCGCGCCGGTGACCGGGTCGATGATGTTGCCCTGCAGCTTGGAGCCGTCGTTGGTGACGATGTTGCCGTCGTCGTCGAGCTTGAAGTTGCCGGCGCGGGTGTAGGCGGTCTCGCCGCTGGGCTGGGTCACGACGAAGAAGCCGCTGCCGTTGATCGCCACGTCCAGGCTGTTGCCGGTGGAGCTGATGTTGCCCTGGTTGAACTGCTGCGACACCGCGCCGACGGTCACGCCGATGCCGGAGGACACGCCGCCGGAGGTGCCGATGTTGCCGGCGTACAGCTCCGAGAACTCCGCGCGCGAAGCCTTCATGCCGGTGGTGTTGGCATTGGCGATGTTGTGGCCGATGACGTCGAGGTTGCGGCTGGAGGCGTTGAGGCCCGAAAGCCCTTGCTGGAATGACATGGTCGGTTCTCCTGGTGAACGATTGCCGTGGAAAAAGAGGGGGCTCAGCTGATCGACTTGACGCCGCTGTAGGGCACCTTGGCGCCGTTGTTGAGCGTGAGCGTGAGCGCGCCTTGGCTGTCGGAGCCGACCGAGGTCACCAGGCCCTTGGTCAGGGGAGTGCTGGTCACGGCGGCGCCCTTGTTGGTGGCCTCGATGCTGAACATCAGCGCCTCGTCGCCGCTGTAGGAGGAGGAGTCCCAGCTGAAGTCGTGCGCGCCCGCGGCCATGGTGCCCAGGTTGATGCTGCCCAGCGATTTGCCGCTGGCGGTGCTGATGCTGACCACCACGCTGGAGGCCTGGCCGTCGAGCTCGAAGGCGCCGGTGCCGAGCTTGGTCTTCGGGTCCACCGCCAGCGTGTTGCCTTCGCCCTCCACCGTGCGGCCGACCAGCATGCCGGCCTGCATGCCGATGGTGGCGGCCAACTGCGTCGCCAGGCCGGACACCGTGGTGTTGAGCTGCTGGATGCCGGTGACCGTGTTGATCTGCGCGATCTGCGTGGTCATCTGGGCGTTGTCCATCGGGTTCATCGGGTCCTGGTTGGTGAGCTGCGCCACCAGCAGCTTGAGGAATCGGTCCTGCGTGGCGCCCATGTCCGTGCTGTTGGTGCTGCCGGTGCCGGTGCCGCTGGTGGTGGGCGTATAGGTGTACTTGTTGCCGGAGTTGGCGGCATCGCTGACGGTGGAGGTGCTCATGGGAGGTTCCGGTGGTGTGGAAGGGGCGCGAGGCTCACTGGCCTATCTGCAGGGTCTTGAGCAGCAGCGACTTGGCGGTGTTCATCACCTCGATGTTGTTCTGGTAGGCGCGCGAGGCCGAGATCATGTTGACCATCTCCTCGACCGCATTGACGTTGGAGTGGGTGACGTAACCCTGCTCGTCGGCCGCCGGGTTGGCCGGGTCCAGCACGCGCCGGCCGGGCGCGTCGTTCTCGGTGATGGCCTTGACCTTGACGCCCGCGGATCCCTCGCTGCCCATGGGCAACGTCTGGAACACCACCTCGCGCGCCTTGTAGGCCTTGCCATCGGGGCCGGCGACCGCGTCCACGTTGGCCAGGTTGCTGGCGACCACGTTGAGCCGCTGCGACTGCGCGCTGACCGCGCTGCCGGACACATTGAAGATGGAAAACATCGACATGGGAAACCTCCTGCCGTGGCGCTGCCTACTGGCCCTGGATGGCCGCGAGCATGGTCTTGGCCGAACCGTTGATGAAGCGCAGCGTGGCCTCGTAGCGTACCGAGTTGTCGGCGAAAGCGGCGCGCTCGCGGTCCATGTCCACGCTGTTGCCGTCCATGCTGGGCTGGCTCGGCACCGTGTAGTCCAGGCGCGGCCCGTCGCCCGCGAGCGAGAGGGTCAGCGGAATGTGGCCCGGCTCGGTGCGGCCGCCGGACGCCGCCGCGCTGGCCGACTCGGGCGCCGCCAGACGCAGCCGGCCGGCGCCGGCGACGCCGCCCGCCGACATGCCGGTGGCATCGCGCAGCGCATCGCCGAAACGGAAGTCGCGCCCGGCGTAGCCCGGCGTATCGGCATTGGCGATGTTGCTGGCAATGGTGCGCTGACGCTCGGCGCGCAGCACCAGGGCCTTGCCTTGGAAGTCCACTGCCTGTGTCAGTTTGTCGAACATGGTTGCCACCTCGGTTGGGAAAGGGCAGGTCCGCCGCGAGGGGCAGTTCTGCACGTGGCTGCGATTATGGAAACCGTCGCGCGTCCACGAAGCCCCGAAGAAAGGGGTGAAGCCGCCGCACTTCGGGCCATCCGCGCCGTGGCGGCTTCCTATAGTCGGTTTCCGGTCACTGCGGGAGTTTCCGCCATGCGCACCCCCTTCTTTTCTTCCTTCTCCGTCCTGGCTGCGGTTCTGCTGGCAGCGGCCCCGTGCGCCCGCGCGGCCGACCCGGCCGCGTCGCCTTCGATCGCCCGCTGGCAGGCGCAGCAGGCCGCCCAGCTGGCGGCGCTGCTGCCTGCCGCTCCCACGGCGCCGGCACCCGAGGTCGCCCTGGCAGCCCCGGCGGCGCCCCCCGTGGGAGAGGCGCCGACCGGCTCCGGGCAGGAACTGGCCTCGGCCAGCAAGCAGTTCCTGGACGAGGCCGTGGCCCAGCTGCCGCAGCAGATGGCCGGCACCAGCCTGCCGCTGCGCATGGAGGTGAGCCTGGGGGCGCTGGACAGCCGCCTGCGCCTGGCGCCCTGCGCGCGCGTGGAACCCTACCTGCCGCCGGGCATGCGCCTGTGGGGCAAGACGCGCCTGGGCCTGCGCTGTCTCGAGGGTTCGGTGCGCTGGAACGTCTTCCTGCCGGTCACGGTCAAGGCCTTCGGCCCGGCCTGGGTGGTGCAGGGGCCGGTGGCGCCCGGCACCACGCTGTCGGCCGCCGACGCGGTCCAGGGCGAGGTCGACTGGGCCGAGGACCCGTCCCCGGTGATCGCCGACCCGGCGCAGTGGATCGGCACCACCGTCACCCGCAACCTGGCGCCCGGGCAGGCCTTGCGCCAGTCCATGGTGCGCGCGCCCCAGGCCTTTGGCGCCGGCACGCAGGTGCGCGTGGTGGCCCAGGGGCCGGGTTTCGCGGTCACCTCCAGCGCCCAGGCCATGGCGCCGGGCTTCATCGGCCAGCCGGTGCGCATCCGCATGGACAACGGCCGCATCATGTCGGGCACCGTGGTGGACGAGCAGACGGTGCAGATCATGCTCTGAGGCACACTCCGCCACCACGCATGGCAGGCGCGGACAAAAAGGAGCACCATGGCCCTAGGGCGTGCCATCCTGCATTTCGCCCTAAAGTTCTCCGGAATTGCGCCGAAACATTCCCCATGATGCCTCGCGTCCTGGGAGGCTCAGGAGAAAAGCCATGAAGATCAACCACTTACCGTCCGCCGATCCGCCCAAGCCGTCCGGCGCCCGCAGCGCAGCGCCTGCGGCGGCCAGTCCGGCGGCTGCCGCGGCCGCGCCTGCGGCGACCGTGACGGTCTCCAGCCTGGCGCGCGCGATGGAGTCCACGGCCATCGCGGGCTCGAGCGCGGCGACTCCTGACTTCAACGCCGAGAAGGTCGCCCAGGTGCGTGCGGCCATCGCCGACGGCTCCTACAAGGTCAACGCCGGCGCCATCGCCGACAGGCTGCTCGCCAACGCCCAGCAACTGCTGCGGCGCAACGGCGACGACGCCGGCGCTGAGTCCTGACCCTTTTCCCAGGAACACCCCATGCACGCCTCCCGCCCCATGCTCCCGCCAGGACAGACCGCCGCCTCGCCCGAGGCCGCCGTTGCGCAGGGACTGGCGCGGGTCGAGACCCAACTGGACGCCGTCGGCCAGGCGCTGATCGCCGGCGACGGCCCGGCCCTGCAGGCCGCCAGCGGCGCGCTGCGCGAGGCCTCCACCGACTTCTCCCACTGCCTGGCCGCCCCTGGCGCCCACCAGGCGCTGGCCGCCGACCCCAGCCTGAAGGCGCGTGTGCGCCGGGCCGGCACGGCCCTGGGCCAGCACCGCACCCAGCTCGCCCGCCGCGCCGCCGTGGTGGACCGCAGCCTGGAGGCGCTGATGCCCGGCGTGCCCAAGCCTGTGACCTACGGGGCCAGCCTGTTCACGGGCTGAGCATTGGCCCGGCGACACCGGTCCTGCGGTGTTCTTGGCGACACAGAGCCTTGCCCATCCTGTGGATGGGCAACAATCAAAAATGATAGCTAGAAGCCCAGGTGCAACCTGGGCTACAGCCGCTTTTTTATCAAAATAGGCCTGCCCGCGTAGCGCAGTACACCGCGGATCTGGCGCCACCCGTGCGCAGGTGTTGCCCCCGGAAAAGGGGGGGAGGCGAAGACGCGAGGCGCGTAGCCTGGGGCGATCTAGTGCCTATGCATCCGCGCCCGCAGCCGCGCGATGGACTGGCTGTGCAACTGGCACACGCGCGATTCGGTGATGCCCAGGACGGCGGCGATTTCCTTGAGGTTCATGTCGTCGTCGTAGTACATGCTCATGATGAACTTCTCGCGCTCGGGCAGGGCCTCGATGGCGGCGATCAGGCCTTCGCGCAGGCGCCGGTCGCGCAACTGGTTCATCGGGTCGGCCTCGGCGTCGCCCACGTGGCGGTCGAGGAAGCTGTCCTGGTCTTCGCCGGCGGTCATGTCTTCCAGGTAGACCAGCTGGGTGCCGCGCACCTTGGCCAGCAGGCTCTGGTAGTCGGGCAGGCTCATGTCCAGTTCCGCCGCGATCTCGGATTCGAGCGGGCTGCGGCCCAGGCGCTGTTCCAGGCGCTGCACCGCGTGCTCGATGTCCTTCTGGCTCTTGCGCGAGCCGCGGCTCATCCAGTCGCCTTCGCGCAGTTCGTCGATCATGGCGCCGCGGATGCGCTGCGTGGCGAAGGTCTCGAACTGCACGCCCTGGCTCACCTGGTAGCGTGACAGCGCCTCTGCCAGGCCCATCATGCCGACCTGGATCAGGTCGTCGATTTCGACGTTGGGCGGCAGCTTGGCGATCATGTGGTGCGCCAGCCGACGTACCAGGGGCACATACTGGCGAATCATCGCTTCGCGATCGAGTTGGCCTTTGGCGGTGTACATCAGTGGCTCTGGTCGGAACGGTCGAATACGTAGTTTGCACCCATTGGCGCCAGCGTGGCAGCTCCTTCGAGCAGCCGCAGCGCCAGCCGGTGCACTTCGGCGGGCACGGTCGCGCCGTCGGCGGTGGTGGCGCGCACGCGCAGCACCTCGATGCGGCAGCCCAGCC
>NZ_JAELTO010000136.1 GCF_016428875.1 Xylophilus sp. ASV27 | reverse complement strand
CCACCACAGACCACCAAGAAGGAGAAGGCGACCAAGAACTTATCCACAACGTGAGCGTGAAGTTCACGAACCAGGGTGGGTCAGATCGAGATGGAAATGGTGGGTTGCGGTTGCATGGAAATCAACACTGCCTATCCGGCAGTGAACGGCGCTCTCCAGAAATTCAGACACTACGGCTCTTTCTGAGCTGCCTATCCGGCAGTGAACCTGCGGCTGGCCGCAAAAAAGTTGCTGTATGTTTTCTGAGCTGCCTATCCGGCAGTGAACAACGAGGCTTTCCCACGCACGCCCGAGTACGCTTTCTGAGCTGCCTATCCGGCAGTGAACGGATCGCATCCAACTTCTATGAATCCCTCAACTTTCTGAGCTGCCTATCCGGCAGTGAACGAATCTGTACGGCATTTGCGCAGTACGCCGTATTTTCTGAGCTGCCTATCCGGCAGTGAACACCGGCATCACACGGCGGGCGGCCTGCTCTATGTTTCTGAGCTGCCTATCCGGCAGTGAACTTGCTTGCTTTGTCGATGTCGACGTGGATGTATTTCTGAGCTGCCTATCCGGCAGTGAACCTACCAATATTGCGATAACGGGTGATCTACGTTTTCTGAGCTGCCTATCCGGCAGTGAACGTCAAGGGCGTCAACGAGGCGGCCACACGCCTTTTCTGAGCTGCCTATCCGGCAGTGAACCGACATCGGCCACAGCCCCAGGACCAGCACCCTTTCTGAGCTGCCTATCCGGCAGTGAACGCCATGCGGGCCGTGGGCACGCTGCGACTGGTTTTCTGAGCTGCCTATCCGGCAGTGAACTATCGACGCCGCTCGTCGCCACGAATCCACCTTTTCTGAGCTGCCTATCCGGCAGTGAACGTGGACTTCGGCCGTGATCCGGCACTCACGTTTTTCTGAGCCGCCTATCCGGCAGTGAACCAGATGGTGACCGAGTCGATCGCCAGCGTGACTTTCTGAGCTGCCTATCCGGCAGTGAACGCGGCATGTGCAAGCCGATCACGTGCCCTGCTTTTCTGAGCTGCCTATCCGGCAGTGAACGACAAGGGCCTTGGCGCGGCTCTGTTCGGACATTTCTGAGCTGCCTATCCGGCAGTGAACGCGCACGCTGCCGGGCTTGGGCTGTTGGGACATTTCTGAGCTGCCTATCCGGCAGTGAACAGTGCCGCCGGCGCGGTGGTCTCCTGCATGTCTTTCTGAGCTGCCTATCCGGCAGTGAACGCTGTCGTCGCTCTGTTGGCCTCGTACACGGATTTCTGAGCTGCCTATCCGGCAGTGAACATGCTGGCGATCCTGGGCGGCCTCGCCCTCATTTTCTGAGCTGCCTATCCGGCAGTGAACATGGATAACGGTGTCTGCGTACCTGATAGCACTTTCTGAGCTGCCTATCCGGCAGTGAACCTTCTTGTCCTGGCGGCCGAAGGCTTCCTTCGTTTCTGAGCTGCCTATCCGGCAGTGAACTACCAAGTCAGCCGGGATTTGATGCGCCTCGCTTTCTGAGCTGCCTATCCGGCAGTGAACCTTGCAGCTGCGGTAGTGCATGTGGACCGGAATTTCTGAGCTGCCTATCCGGCAGTGAACCTGCTGCCAGTCAGCGTTGAGCGGGTCGGCAGTTTCTGAGCTGCCTATCCGGCAGTGAACACGCTGCAGGAACAAGAGCGCCTTGCCCGGCATTTCTGAGCTGCCTATCCGGCAGTGAACGGGCGGGAAGCGGCTCAGGAGCAGCTCTGCGATTTCTGAGCTGCCTATCCGGCAGTGAACCCCAAGCCGATCAGCCTGGACCCGATGGGCTTTTTCTGAGCTGCCTATCCGGCAGTGAACCTGACGCCGACCAGCAGGTCCAGTGCGCCGATTTTCTGAGCTGCCTGTCCGGCAGTGAACGCAAATGCCTCCAACACCAGCGTCTCGGGCCTTTTCTGAGCTGCCTATCCGGCAGTGAACGGTACGCCGCTGCCGAACGAGATCGGCAAGGTTTTCTGAGCTGCCTATCCGGCAGTGAACGCCACCAGGCGGGGCCGCCAGACTTCGTCGAATTTCTGAGCTGCCTATCCGGCAGTGAACTGCTGCGGGCTTGCGGCGGTGGTGGTGTCGGTTTTCTGAGCTGCCTATCCGGCAGTGAACGCCTGCCCAGCGGTGCATCGCGCCTGGGTGCGTTTCTGAGCTGCCTATCCGGCAGTGAACGGCGTGACGCTCGGCCAAGCCCACGGCGCGGTTTTCTGAGCTGCCTATCCGGCAGTGAACATTCTGGGCTGTGGATATGACCAAGCGCAATTTTTCTGAGCTGCCTATCCGGCAGTGAACGCGTGTGCGGAGCAATCTCGTGGCCGCTGGCAGTTTCTGAGCTGCCTATCCGGCAGTGAACCCTTGCGCAGGCGGGCGGTGTGGATCTCGGCCTTTCTGAGCTGCCTATCCGGCGGTGAACGTGGTAACGCCGTCTGCGGTCGCGTAGTTGTATTTCTGAGCTGCCTATCCGGCAGTGAACATCCCGCTCAAGGGCGGGCAGGAGTACGCGCTTTTCTGAGCTGCCTATCCGGCAGTGAACAGCAGCCGCGTTCGACTGGCGGCTACGTGCCTTTTCTGAGCTGCCTATCCGGCAGTGAACCTTTATCTGCCGCGTGCCTACACAGGGGTTGGGTTTCTGAGCTGCCTATCCGGCAGTGAACAGTTTCCGCGCCGAGGACCTGGCCGAGCGCCTTTTCTGAGCTGCCTATCCGGCAGTGAACGGATCGATTTCGAGTCGGTGTCAGCGCGCATGTTTCTGAACTGCCTATCCGGCAGTGAACCCGATGGCGTTGCTGCCGTTGCTGATGCCAAATTTCTGAGCTGCCTATCCGGCAGTGAACGGTTTGGATGTTCATGGGTTCTTCCGGGTGATTTTCTGAGCTGCCTATCCGGCAGTGAACCCGTTGCGCAGCACGCACTGCGCCTCAGGGATTTTCTGAGCTGCCTATCCGGCAGTGAACTTCACGCTTTCTGGCAAACCATGGCCACTCGCTTTCTGAGCTGCCTATCCGGCAGTGAACCGAGGACATGAGCGGCTCCAACCCATGCCGTTTTTCTGAGCTGCCTATCCGGCAGTGAACGGATATTCCTCCAGCGGCACGTCCTGGTTATCTTTCTGAGCTGCCTATCCGGCAGTGAACTTGGTGCTGCGCCGCTGGCTCTACATCCCGCATTTCTGAGCTGCCTATCCGGCAGTGAACGCAAACGCCTGCACCGCCTGAGACTTGAGCCATTTCTGAGCTGCCTATCCGGCAGTGAACGGCGAGTTCCGCGAGCTGCGCGACGCGCTGCATTTCTGAGCTGCCTATCCGGCAGTGAACTGGCGCGTGCGTGTGCGCGGCACGGACGAGCTTTTCTGAGCTGCCTATCCGGCAGTGAACGTTCGCATGCTGGCTGATGGGATGGCCTATCTTTTCTGAGCTGCCTATCCGGCAGTGAACATGTTGTTGAGGACCATGTAGAGGCTCCGAATTTTCTGAGCTGCCTATCCGGCAGTGAACTCGATGCCGGCGTCCGCCAGCTTGCCAATGATTTTCTGAGCTGCCTATCCGGCAGTGAACGGTCATCGCGCTCTCTGGTCCGAGTGGAGCCTTTTCTGAGCTGCCTATCCGGCAGTGAACGCTGGATCAAGCGTGGGTCGAGCGCATCACGCTTTCTGAGCTGCCTATCCGGCAGTGAACGCAAATGCCTCCAACACCAGCGTCTCGGGCCTTTTCTGAGCTGCCTATCCGGCAGTGAACTCCCGTCAGTCCTGAGCCTTGCGCAGGCGGGCTTTCTGAGCTGCCTATCCGGCAGTGAACGCGGTGCCGACCTGAGCGATGCCAACCTGAGCTTTCTGAGCTGCCTATCCGGCAGTGAACACCTTCGGCCTCGGCGTGGCTGACTACGGTAATTTCTGAGCTGCCTATCCGGCAGTGAACGGCTGGAACCAGCGCTGTTTGAACGCGCTGAATTTCTGAGCTGCCTATCCGGCAGTGAACTACGTCAGTAAGTACATCCTGAAGGACTTCGATTTCTGAGCTGCCTATCCGGCAGTGAACGGCCGCGTCGCGCACAGCCGGGTGCGCCGGCTTTTCTGAGCTGCCTATCCGGCAGTGAACGTTGAATGCGGTGACTACCTGATGGCTCTGGATTTCTGAGCTGCCTATCCGGCAGTGAACGGGCCGCCCAACGCAGGCGCAGCGCGGTGGGCTTTCTGAGCTGCCTATCCGGCAGTGAACAACACAGGAAAACCTGCAACCCCTTGAGCAGAAAAGGAAATGTTGGAGATCAGTGAGCTTTCCCCTTTCGCATGCAGGATCTCCAACTTCTTGTTTTTATTGAACTTTTTTTGTTGACCCAAAAAAGGGTCAAGAAATCAGAACCAGGGCACCGTGGCGCTCGGGCTCAATCCATAGGTAGAAAATTGCCCGGCCACCGGGGCATCCTGAACCGCCAGGTGCTCGATGAACAGCGCAAAGTTCTGGCCTGTGCTGCTACTGCGCAAATGAACGTGTGGCAGAGGCAGCAGGCGCTCCACCGTGTCCGGGATGTGCTGGCATGCCTCTTCATAGGTCCATCCCTTGCGGCGCATCTGCCGCCGGCGGATGCGATCGGCGTTGGAGTGCGATTGCACCCGGCGGACGATGCGGTGGCGGGCGTTTCCCGGCGCCGGCTGTGGCGGGGAGGCCATGACGTGGTCCTGCATGCCTTGCAACCAGGGCTGGGTGTACAGCACTTGCAGCCTTGTCTGTGTGCCGTGCAGGCGCAGATGATCGCCCAGCGTGACGCGACGGCCGTCGAACTGCGGAAAGCTCACGCCAATGTCGTCGGCCTGCGACTGCACCAGTGCATGGTGCAGTTTGGAGAAGAGCGTTCCCATCAACTGCGCTGTCGAAAACTCGGGGTCCTGCCGCAAACGGATATCGATGTAGTGGTCCATCGTGAATCCCTCAGTCCTTGCCGGCGTCGCCAAACACGCCGCCGCGGATCAGCGTGGCAATCACAAAGTGCTGCTGCTCCGCAGTGGGCACCTTGTCCTTGAGGATCCAGTTGTCCAGCAGCGAGTAGAAGTCTTCATTGCCCTTGGGCACGCGATAGGCCTTGCCGTGCGTGGTGACGGAGCCATAGGGCTCTACCGCGATAGGGCCCAACTCGCCTGCGCCGGCATACCAGTTGTCGATGGTGCGCAGAGCATTGCCGATCTTTTGCGAGTGAATGGCAGCGATTTCGCTCACGTGGTACAGCGTTTTGCTCTTGTCGCCACGCCCGCGATCCAGGATCAGCTCCTGCGAGGGGAAAACTTCTTGCCCGGCGCCCAAGCGTACGAAAGCCGTCACCTCCAACAGCACATGTTGTGTTCCCGACAGGCCTTTTGCGATCAGTGCGGCCACTTCGGCCAACGCTGTCCCGTGGTGAGCCGGCATGTCGAAGCCGCGCAGCGACAGCGCCAACGCGTCGAAGGTCCAGCTCGCTGCTGCCTTCCCGTCCACCAAGTGGGCAATACGCACCTCCACTTGCTCTGCTCCTACACGGTTGCGCCACAGGAAGCGGCCATTGGCCAGATTGGTGGCATAGCGCCGTGCCAACTCGCTAAAGCTGTGCGTTTGGACATAGCCTTGTACTGTTTCCAGCAGCTTCTTGCGGTAGTCGGCCTCATTGCAGGCAGAGGGGGTGCCGGTGCCGCCCAGCACGCGTAGCGTGAACCGAGTCTGCAAGGTGTCGGCATCGCTGGGCAGCGTTGCAACATCAACCAATTGAGGGTTCGGTGACTCAAACTTCATGTCGAGCTTGGCTGCGTCTGAGCCACCTCGTGTTTTCATCCGATGGGACGCGGTGCCGCGCACGGATTTCTCGCGCACGGCCACGGGTGTCCAGCGGGTGGCGTCGTCGCGCTGGGCCCAGGCGCCGGCGAAGAGCAACGCATCGGACGGGTCCAGCTTGCGTTCGAAGGCGAGGACGGAGGCGGTTTTGAGGGAAGTGGTGGTTGCCATGATGGGTCGGTCCCGTGAAATCAGTTGAAGGAGAGCAGCTTGTCGGCCGCATGGCCGGTTGGTGCGCTCTGTGGCACCGGCACCAGCGGCCGGTAGTCGTTGCGGCAGCGGTACAAGCCGGCATCGGGCTGGTGGTCGGCGTACCACAGCAAATCAGCCAGTCGCGTCAGGCGATGTGGTGCGATCCACTGGCCGGTGGAGTACAGGCTTTCCACAAAGCGCATGCGCGTGGTCTGGTCGCGGCCATGGCGAACGGCTCCGGCGGGGTAGAGACTTGACAGCGCGCCGTACCCGACGGGGATGGGCACGATCCAGCCATCGTCATGGTCGTGCTGCCATTCCACCTTGCCATCGGGGGGCGGCGCGCCACCAGAGGCAGGGCGTGGCCGCCAGTTGAACCGCGCCAGATCGAGCCAGGCATCCAGCGCATGCGCCTGGGGATCCTGGGCGCGAAGCTGGGCCAGGCGTTGCTGCAGCAGGTCATCGCGGCTGACCAGCGCGAAGCCCGGTAGCCACTGCCGGCGCAGTGCCCTGAACTGCTTCGCCGCATCTTCCGGGTCTTGCGCAATGCGGACCAGCTCCGGGCGGATGCGCCGCCCTGGTCCGCGTACAGGCGGAAGCACGCTGCCGCCAGCCACCCGCATGGATGCCACGATCTCCCCTACCCGCCGGGCCAGTGCTTCTTGCGCAGCTTCCTCCCGCAGCAAAGGGTTGTCCGACGGGCCGCCGTTGACACCGATCACCAGTGTGATATCCAGGTGGATGCGGCCTTCTTCCACGATGGCGGCCGTGCTTCCATCCTTGCCCACCGGGTTGCGGCTCAGGTGGAAAGTACGCACGTAGCCCGCGTCGTTGACCTGCTCCTGGTGTGCATGGCAGATAACGCCAATACCGACCGGTCGCAGTGGAATGTTCTCTGCGGCCAGTTTGCGCCCCAACGCCCATGCAAAGCCCAAAAAGGCGCTCATGGCAGGAAAGCCATGCGTCATGGGGCTGGATATGGCATTGGCGTTCTGGATACGCAGGTGGGGCAGCACGAGCAGGCCCCCACAGTGCGGCAGAGCTGTTGTGGTGCCAGTCATGCTTTTCCCTCCCGTGCAGGGATATAGGTGGGGGCGCCGAGCCGGCCGCGCATGCCATGCAATGCGCTGGCCCAGCCCGTGTCGCGCTCGTCCACCAGCAAAGCCTTCTTCCACTCGCGCTGAGTCACTTCGCTGCCGTGCAGCAAGTTGTCCAACTGTTTGTTGAGCCAGTTGCCGAAGCGGTGGCCAATCTGTGCAGGCCAGTCCTGCTGCATCCACTTGGCAAGAAAGTCGGCTTCGTCCGCCAGCGCTGCACGCTCCGGGTCCAGCCATAGCCGCTCGGCTTCGTGCAAGTCGCAGCGCTTGTCCGCACTCCATCCGGCCTCCAGCCCGTGCTGGAATCGGCCGGCCATTTCCAGCAGCTCATCAATCAGTGCCTCGATGGCTTCGTCCACTCGGTTGCGGGTGTCTTTGTTGGGAGACGGGTCGGATTTCAAAAAATAGAGGAGGTCTCGCACGATGGTGCGGACTTCCTTGCGGTACCCGTACACCTTCTCGAATACCGAGTCCATGTGCCACGGTGTGCTCACGTCCTGCGATTTCCACGACGGTGGCAGCGATCCCAACAGATAGTTGCTGCCGCCCCGTTCGCTGTTGAGCTGCGAGATGTTCTGTGGCTTGGTACCCCCGAGCTTTTGCACGGCCAGGTTGGGGTAGTGGTGGTAGGCGCGGCCATGCTCCCGTTTGTCGCGGCGGGCTTGCCACGCTTCCTTGTTGGCGTCGCCAAAGCGGTAGTCCTGCAGTGTCGCGAACGCCGCGTGGGCCAGAGAGCTGGCATACAGCGGAGCCAGCAGATGGTAGGCGTCGTCGTATGTGGGATCGGTGCCTTCGGCCAGCCAGTACAACTGCTTGGCCTGCGTGTGGCTGGAGACCGCATCGCCGCGTGGTTGAGTAAGGCCCACAAACGCGTCACGCCACGCCGTGGCCTGCGCGGCATCGTCGCTCAATGCGGCCTGCGCGTCGGCATCGCCCGCCAGCAGCCATTCGAGCAACGTGCGGCCATCCACGTCCAGCTTGAGCAGCTTGTAAACGTCGAGCGCGGCGGCGTTGCCCACCACGTCGCTGGCGAACTGCGGGCCCAGTACGTGGCTGCCCAGTTCTGTGCGCTGAGGCAACTGGCTGGGCGGAACATACAGGTTGGTGCCCCGCGCATCGGGATGGATGGGCTTGAGCGAATGGGTCACCGCTTGGATCTGCGCCACACGGCGAGCCGCGTCAGCCAGCCATGTACTGCGCTGATGCTGTGCCGTCAGTGCTGTACGTTGAGGGTCGTCGGGCGGGAGCTTGTCGGTCTTGATGGCCAAGCGTACTTGCAAGAACGCTTCAATGGCCGCGCGGACGCGCTCACGCCGCCCTGAAGAAGGGGGGGCAGACATAGGATTCCTTTGCTCTTGACGAGCAGAAAGTAGAATCCCCTGAGCAACCAATGCCCAGGGGCGTTGAGAAAACGGGTTAAGCCGCGATCAACGTAATAACTTTTCGTGTTTGATAAACACAGGGTCCTCCTATCGGCGCAGCTAGGCAGCTATTGGTGTAGAACTGCCCAGACCGCTCCAACGGTCTGGGCAGTTTGCATTGTGGGGGGTCTTCCGTTGGTTGGTCAATACCACTGCTCTTTTTCTTTTAAGCCACTGCTCTTTCGCTCGATGGTACATGCGGCAGCTACACTGTTCGGCACTGCCGCATAGGCAGCTCAGAAAACTGCCCTTTTGCTTTCGGGCACCTTGTTCACTGCCGCATAGGCAGCTACCGTTCCTTGGAGAACCCCAGTAAGGGGTGGAATCTCCACCCTTGCGTCGCGTTCGGCAAACTGACTACCGCAAAGCGGCGCGCGCATTCATAGAGCGACAGATCCAGTGCCTCGGCATGCTCACGCAGCGCCGCCATGAAATCGACCTCGCCCCATGGCGCAATGCGTTCGCCTTGAACCGCCGTTGGTGGCACACGGTGGTTCTGGCTGCCATCCACCTGCACATAGTCCGGTTCTCCCCGGCGATCCCCTTTGACGACCCGGTGCAGCTCATAGTCTTTTTCATCCTCCTTGGGAAGCAACACCAGGTCCAGACGGAGAAGCGGGTCGTACCGAAATGGCTGTTGTTGCACCAGCACGCCGGACAGATGCGCATCGGGCGAAAGCCAAGAGGTGGCGGCGCTGAGGGGTGCCGCAGGGGCCGACGGTGTAATTGCTTGCGGCAGCATGCGCGCTGCCAGCCGCGCATGTTCCAGATCGACCAGTCGTTCCCGTGGGGCCAGCGGCACATCGGTGCGCGGCAGGATGCACGGGCGGGCATCAATGACGTCCTGCTCTTCAGGTGCCAACAGGCGTTGAAGGTCATGGTGCATGAGGCGGAAATCGTGGTCGTTCTCAAACCCCGGTTTGCAGAATGCAGCTTGCCCTGGGTGATCGAAGTGACGCAGGTTGTGATTGAAGATCAGCAGGTTGGGTTTTTCCACGGGCGCGGGCCGGTGGCGCCGGATACGGCCGGCCAACTGGATCAACGATCGCATGGAAGATGGCTCCACCACGGCCCAGTCGTAGCAATGGTCCCGACCCACTTCACTGACTGGAGACGCGAGCACGATGAACAGCTGATCTTGCTCCCCATGAGCATCCAGGCGTTGTCGAATGTCGGGCAGATCGAATACGGCAAATTCCTTGCGGCGGTCGAGCGCTGTGTCGAGCCGGTACTCGATGGCCGAGCGCATCAGCAGTGGAAATTGCGAGTGGTATACGCACAGATGGATGCG
>NZ_JAELTO010000135.1 GCF_016428875.1 Xylophilus sp. ASV27 | reverse complement strand
CCCCCCCCCCCCCCCCCCCCCCCCCCCCCCCCCCCCCCCCCCCCCCCCCCCCCCCCCCCCCCCCCCCCCCCCCCCCCCCCCCCCCCCCCCCCCCCCCCCCCCCCCCCCCCCCCCCCCCCCCTCTTTAGATGTGTATAAGAGACAGGCGCAGAGCAGCACGTAGCCGGCCGGCAGCGCGGCCAGGGCGGCGCCCAGCAGGTGCAGCGGCAGCGCGCCGGCCTGCCAGCCCTCGGGCAGTGGGGGCGTCCACCACCAGAAGGCCACGCCGGCCAGCAGGAAGTAGCCGATCCAGTTGGTGAGAATGCTGGTGCCGATGACCTGCGCGAGCCGGCCCTTGTCCAGCCCGTGGCGGGTGTAGAGCCGGTAGCGCGCGGCCACGCCGCCGAGCAGCGAGCCCAGGTTGAGGATGAAGGGATAGCTGATCAGCGTGATGCCCAGCGTGGTGGGCACCGGGATCCGGTGGCCGCTCAGGCGGCGTCCGATCAGGTCATAGCTGGCGTAGGCGAGGTGGCTCGCCAGCGCCAGCCCGGCGGCGCTGAGCAGCACCGGCGCGGGCAGCGCCTGCATGGCGCGCCCTACGCCGGGCCAGTCCACCGTCTGCGCCTGGCGGTACAGCAGCGCCGCCACCAGCAGCACGAAGGCCAGGCCGATGCCGCGCAGCGCCCAGGGCCACGCGGGCGCGCGCTGCAGGCGTTGCCAGAACGCCATGGCGCGTTACGCCGGGCCGGCCTCGTCGGTTGCGGCGCCTGCGGCCTGCACCGTCCGCGCGCGCTGGGACGAGCGCGGCAGCCAGCCGGCCCAGGAGGGGTACCAGCGCAGGATGTGGAATACGAGGAAGCTGCGCACCAGGCGCCAGCCGCTCCAGGCTGTGTCGAGGTCCCGGGCCTGTATGCGCTGGCAGCCGTGCCGCATCAGGTGTTCGAGCCGCGCGTGCAGGTGCTCGTTGAAGGCGCGGTCGCGGATCACCACGTTGGCCTCGAGGTTGAGCGACAGGCTCAGCGGGTCGAGGTTGCTGGAGCCGACGGTGGACCATTCGCGGTCGGCCAGCGCCACCTTGCCATGCAGCGGGCGCTCGCGGTACTCGTAGATGCGCACGCCCGCATGCAGCAGGTGGTGGTAGAGCAGGCTGGCGGCGGTCTTGACGATGGGCATGTCGGGCTTGCCCTGCAGGATCAGGCGCACGTCCACGCCCCGGCGCGCGGCGCGGCGCATGTCCTGGATCAGCCGGTAGCCGGGAAAGAAATAGGCGTTGGCGATGACGACGCGCTCGCGCGCGGTGCGGATGGCCGCGCGGTAGTGGCGTTCGATGTCGGTGGTACGGCGGTGGTTGTCGCGCGTGACCAGCACGGCCTGGGCGCTGCCGGTGGCCGGCAGGTCGGTGCGCACCGTGGCCAGGCGGCGGCGCAGCCAGGCGCGGCCCTCGCCGGTATGGGCGATGGCATGCAGCATGAAGCGGTGGATGTGCCCGACCAGCGGGCCGGTGGCCTCGACCGCGTAGTCCTGCTTGGCCTCGGGGCCGAAGTCGGCCAGGTGGTCGGCCGAGTAGTTGATGCCGCCGACGAAGGCGCGCTCGCCGTCGACCACCACCAGCTTGCGGTGCATGCGGCGCAGCAGGTTCACCCGCTGGCCGAAGAGGCGTGGGGCCGGGTCGAACACGCGCAGCCGCACGCCCTGCGAGGTGAGCGAGTGCAGGAACGCGTCGGAGAGATCGGGCGAGCCGTAGCCGTCGACCATGACGTCGACCTGGGCGCCGTTGCGCGCGGCGCGCACCAGCGCGTCGCGCAGCGCGAGGCCGACCTTGTCCTCGAACAGGATGAAGGTCTGCAGCAGCACCTCGCGCCGGGCCGCGGCGATGCACTCGAATACGCGCGAAAAGAAGTCCTCGCCGTTCTCCAGCAGGCGGAACTGGTTGCCGCCGGCCCAGTACGCGCGCCGGAACAGGCTCACAGCAGCAGCTCGGCCGCCAGCGGCGCGTGGTCCGACAGGTGCGACCAGGGCCGGCGCGGCAGCACGTAGGGCGCATGGACCACGGCATTGCGCACGTAGATGCGGTCCAGCGGCAGAACCGGCATCTTGGCCGGGAAGGTGCGCGCGGCGCGGCCCTGGGCCTGCACGAAGACCTCGCGCAGGCCGGCGCCCTTGCGCAGAATCTCGTGCGCGCGGGCGCGCCAGTCGTTGAAGTCGCCGGCCACCACCAGCGGCGCATCGGCCGGGATCTCCTTGCGGATCAGCTCGCACATCAGGTGCAACTGCTTGCGGCGGTGGTGCTCCTGCAGGCCCAGGTGCACGCAGATCACGTGCAGGTCGGCCGCGCGGCCCGGCACGCGCAGCACGCAGTGCAGCATGCCGCGGCGCTCCGGCCCGCTGATCGAGACGTCATGGTTGCGGTGGTGCGTGATGGGGAACTTCGACAGCAGCGCGTTGCCGTGGTGGCCGTTGTCATAGACCGCGTTGCGGCCATAGGCGAACTGCGACCAGATGCTGTCGGCCAGGAACTCGTAGTGCGGCGCGGGGGGGAAGTTGGCGATGCGGTTTGGGTGCTTGGCATGCGTGCCCAGCACCTCCTGCAGGAACACCACGTCGGCGGACACGCTGCGTACCGCATCGCGCAACTCGTGCAGCATGAAGCGCCGGTTGAACGTGGTGAAGCCCTTGTGGATGTTCACGGTGAGCACCCGCACGCTCAGGGGGGCATCGGCGGGGGAGGGCTTGGCGGCGGTCATGAAGAGGGGGTTCGGGAAAAGGTGCGCGCTGGCCGGGACAAGGCGCCGGCCGGGGTCAGAAGGTGTAGCCGTAGCGTAGCTGCACGAAGTTCTCGCCCGGATTGGGCTCCTTGATGCCGGCGTTGGAGACATGCTGCAGCCGCAGTTGCAGTTCGTGCTGCATGCGCGTGCCGAAGCTGTAGCCCAGGCCCAGGTGCGAGGCGAAGTTGAAGCGGGTGCTGAACTCTTTTTCTCGGGTGCGGAACATGCGGTCGGTGTAGGTCACGCCGATGCCCGCGTCGGCGAACCAGGGGGACAGGCCCTGGTTGAAGCGAAAGCGGAAGGACGGCACCAGGCCGACCATGCGGGTCACGTTGCGCCCGTCTCCGGTGGAGGAGAGCCGGCTGTAGTACAGGTCCCAGTAGGCACCGGCCTTGGTGCCCCAGAGCGTGCTGCTCCACTGGATCGGGGCGGTGATGCCGATGGTGCCGACCCGGGTGTCGTCCGGGGCCCGGTCGTACTGCAGGTAGACGCCGGATTTGAGGGTGGGTTCGGCTTGCGCGGGCAGGACCGTGAGCAGCGCCGTCGCGGCGGCGGCAAGAGCGGAGAAACGCACTGTGGACATGGAGAGAGGGTATGTGGAGGACGTCGTGCCGAATTCCAGTGTAGAGACAAAGATGGTCGTGCGCCGCCAATGCCATCGCGTTTCGTGCCGGCGTCCTACAGGTCGGGTACGCCCAGTCCTGCGCGGCGCGCCCTTTTGGCAAAAAAAGGGCCTGCAAGCGCAGGCCCGGGGCACGAGGCTCACTTTCACTTGGCCGGTGGAGGATCGTTGCGCGGACCCTCCTTGGGGCCGTGCCCCCCATGGCGCCAGTGGCCTTCCGGGCCCATGGCGTGCAGGGCCTCGCGGTCGAAAACCTTCTGCTGTGCCGGCGTCAGGGCCGTGTAGAAGGTCTTGACCGCATCGTCGCGGCGGTCCATGTCGGCCTGGCGCTGCAGGCGCATGGCGCGCATGCGGTCGATGCGTTCCGGCGTGGTGAGGCGGGCGAACTCCTGGCGGTCCATGTCCAGGCGCGCATGGCCGCCCGCGCCGGGACGCAGTGCGGCGGTGAAGCTGTCCCATGCGCCCTGCTGGTCGGCGGTCAGTTGCAGGCGCTGTTTGAGTTGCGCCAGGCGCGCTTCCATGCGCTGCTGCATCGCGGCGCGGTCGGGCCGCTCACCGTGGGCCATCGGGCCGCGCGGCCCGTGGTGGCGCGCATCGGCCGGAGGCGGCGGCGCCGTGCCGTCCGCGGGCGGCGGGGTCTGGGCAAAGGCGGCCAGGCCGGACGATGCCAGCACGCTGGCCAGGAGGAGGTGTCGGGCGGTGAGTCGCATGAGAGCTTCCTTTCTGAGAAACCCCCGGTGCCGCATGGCATCAGGTTGTGGTCAGTATCGAAGTGGCTTGTAAGCGCGGCGTGCGGCTGCGATGTGTCTTCTGTAAATCCTGATGACCAGCCGTGGCCGCAGGAGCTGCGGCGGGGCGCGGACAATACGCCCTCGCGGCCCGCACGGGCCGGCCATCAGGAAAGAGTGCAAGTGTTCAAGAACGTCATCGTGTACCGCATCGCGCCCGGCTGGACGGGCTCGCTGGAGCAACTGGAAGAGAACCTGGGCAAGGCCCGTTTCGAGCCTTGCGGGGCGACGCAGGAGCGCTCGGCCGGCTGGGTCGAGCCGCGCGGCGAGGCGCACGGGCCGCTGGTCGAGTCGATCGGCGGCCAGTGGATCCTCAAGCACATGGTCGAAGCCAAGGCCGTGCCCGGCTCGGTGGTGCGGCGCAAGCTGCAGGAGCGCGTGGCCCGGATCGAGAAGGAAACCGGCCGCAAGCCCGGCAAGAAGGAAAGCAAGGAGCTGAAGGAGGACGTGCTGCTGCAACTGCTGCCCATGGCCTTCACCAAGCAGGGCGCGACCACCGTGTGGATAGACCCGGACGCCCGCATGCTGGTGCTGGGCGTCTCCAGCCAGGGCCGGGCCGACGAACTGGTGAGCGCGCTGGTGGAGGCGATGGCGGGCTTCGCGGTGTCGCCGATCAACACCAACGTGACCTCGGTGGCGGCCATGTCCGAATGGCTGGTGAGCCAGGAGCCGCCGGCCGGCTTCAGCGTGGACCGCGAGTGCGAACTCAAGGCCAGCGACGAATCCAAGGCCGTGGTGCGCTATGCGCGGCACCCGCTGGACATCGACGAGGTGCGCGAGCACATCGCCCAGGGCAAGCTGCCGACCAAGCTGGCCATGACCTGGGACGAGCGGGTGTCCTTTCTGCTGACCGAGGGCATGCAGATCAAGAAGATCAGCTTCCTGGAAGGCGTGTTCGACGGCACCTCGGGCAAGAAGGAGGACAGCTTCGACACCGACGCGGCGATCGCCACCGGAGAGCTGCAGAAGCTCATTCCGGACCTGCTGGAGGCGCTGGGCGGAGAAGTGCAGGAAGGCCAGCAGGCGCCCCTGCCCGCCGCCGTTGTTGCGTGATTCCAACAATTTCGAACCAAGCGTGTCATTTTGTGCCGAAATTGTTTGATTGAGATTAATTGTCGTTCACATCCGTATCTAGAATCGTTCGCGACGCGGTTGCGGCGAGGCGAGGGCTCGCGCGGTCGCGCTTGTTCCATACACCTTACTACGCCAAAGGGGCTCATCTTGGTCCGTTCCGCACGTCTTTTTCCGCCATCTCCGCGCAATGACGCGGCCAGAACCAGCTCGCCGGCCGAGCATGCGATTTTCCCGCTCGGCGCGCTGATGCTGGCGGCCTCGGTCAGCAGCTGGGCCCAGACGGCCCCGGCCGAGCAGTCGCTCAAGCCCGTGACCGTGACCGAAAAGGCCGAGGCGGAGGTGCAGGGCAAGGATGCGCTGCAGACCAGGAAGACCACCATCGGCAAGGGCAACCAGGACATCCGCGACATTCCGCAGTCGATCACGGTGCTCACCGAGAAGCTGATCGACGACGTCAAGCTCGACACCCTGCGCGAGGCGCTGCACTACACCGCCGGCATCACGTTCGCCGCCACCGAGAACGGCACCGACCAGGACATCCGCCTGCGCGGCTTCCCGATCGCCTCCACCGGTGACCTGATGATCGACGGCATGCGCGACCCGTCGCAGTACGACCGCGACACCTTCAACCTCGACCGCGTGGAAGTCATGCGCGGCTCGGCCTCGATGCTGTTCGGCCGCGGCTCCACGGGCGGCGTGGTCAACCAGGTGAGCAAGAAGCCGGTGCTGGCCGATCAGACCGACGTGGTCGGCACCGTGGGCACGGCGGGCTATTTCCGCACCACGGCCGACTTCAACATCCGCACCGGCGAGACCTCGGCGCTGCGCATCAACGCCATGTACAACAAGGCCGACAACGGCGGCGCCAAGATCGACAAGAACGGCATCGCCCCGAGCTACAGCTGGGGCCTGGGCACGGCCGACGAGTTCACGGTCGGCCTCTACCACCTGAAGAACAACAACGTGCCGATGTCGGCCGTGCGCTACGTCGCGGGCAGCCTGGCGCCGGTCAAGCCGGGCGATTTCTACGGCACCAAGGCCGACTTCGTCGATGGCGAGGCCAACTACCTGCACGGCGCCTGGAAGCACCTCTTCGGCAACGGCGGCGAGCTGCGCACGCAACTGCGCAGCGGCGTCTTCGAGCGCGCGCAATGGAGCACCGCCGTCGGCGCCTGCGGCGCCAGGCCCACCGCCACCGGCACCTGCCCGGCCGGCACGCCCCCCGTCACCTCGCTCAACCCGAACACCTTCCTGACCCGCAGCGGCCTGACGCCGCGCAAGGACCGCTACAAGGCGACCTACTTCCAGAGCGACTACAGCCAGGCCTTCGACGCGCTGGGCGTGCGCCACGAACTGCTGGCCGGCGTCGACGCCGCGCGCGAGGAGGCGGTGCGCTTCCAGAACAACGGCAGCACGCTCGGCATTCGCCCGCCGACCCAGGTCGGCACGCCCGATGACGGCGCCGGCCTGATCGGCAGCGGCCTGTCGCCGCAGTGGCGCAATTCCAGCAACTACAAGGCCAACAGCTTCGGCGTCTATGCGCAGGACCTGGTGCAGGTGGCGCCGGCCTGGAAACTGCTGGGCGGCGTGCGCTACGACAACTTCAAGGGCGATTTCGAGCAGTTGGCCTATGCCGCCGGCGTGCAGAACAGGCCCAGCGGCATCACCCGCACCCATCTGTCCAATTCGCCGTGGAGTTATCGCGGCGGCGTGCTGTTCCAGCCCTCGCCGACGCAGTCCTACCACCTCTCCTACGGCACCTCCTTCAACACTTCGGCCGACACCTACCAGTACGTGACGCCGCAGAACGCGAACACGCCGCCGGAGAAGAGCCGCAACATCGAAATCGGTGCCAAGCTCGACTGGCTGGGCGGCGCGCTGTCCACCCGCGGCGCGATCTTCCGCACCGAGAAGTACAACGAGCGCACCACCGACGCCGACTTCGCCGGCTCGGCCTACACCCTTTCGGGCAAGCGCCACAGCGCCGGCCTGGAGCTGGACGTGGTGGGCCGCCTGACCCCGCAGTGGGAGGTCTACGCGTCCTACACCTGGGTGCCGGTGGCCAAGATCGACCAGGCCGGCAGCGCGGCCAACGCGCAGGCTTCGGTCGGCCAGCGCGTGGGCCTCACGCCCAAGCAGTCGGGCGCGTTCTGGGTCACCTACCAGGCCACGCCCAAGCTGCGCGTGGGCCTGGGCGCGCACGGCGCCACGGAGAACCGCCCGCTCAGCGGCACCACCGGCGCCGCCTCGGCGAGCGCACGCGTGCCAGGCTACATGGTGGCCGACGCGCTGCTCGAGTACAAGTTCACGCCCGACGTGTTCGCCCAGATCAACGTCAACAACCTGACCAACAAGGCCTACGGCGACCAGCTCTACCCGGGCTTCACCATCCTCGGCCCCAAGCGCCAGGTGCTGGCCACGATCGGCATGCGGTTCTGACGATGCTCCGAGGCTTCACGCCGCGTGTTGACAGAGGGCAATACGACCCCTGTGTGCGCACCGGATAATTCCACGCCATGCTGTTACACATACGTGAAGTCCTGAGGCCGGCCGAGGTGGCCCGTGCCCGCGAGATCCTGGCCGAGGCCCCCTGGGGCGACGGCCGGATCACCGCGGGCAGCCAGTCGGCCCAGGCCAAGAACAACGAGCAACTGCCCGAGGCCTGCGAGGCCACCCAGGCGGTGCAGCAACTGCTGCTGCGCGGGCTGGAGCGGCACCAGACCTTCTTCTCGGCGGCGCTGCCCAAGCAGATATCGCCGCCGCTGTTCAACCGCTATGGCGGCGCCGCCAACAGCTTCGGCAACCATGTGGACAGCGCCGTGCGCTACCTGCGCAACGGCGCGGGCCGGGTGCGCACCGACGTGTCCTGCACGCTGTTCCTGTCCGAGCCCGACGAGTACGACGGCGGCGAGCTGATGGTGGAGGACACCTTCGGCGAGCACCGCGTGAAGCTGCCCGCCGGCGATCTGGTGCTGTACCCCGGCACCAGCGTGCACCGCGTCGAGCCGGTCACGCGCGGCTACCGCGTGGCCAGCTACTTCTGGATCCAGAGCATGGTGCGCAGCGACGAGCAGCGCCGCCTGCTGTTCGAAATGGACAACCACCTGCGCCGGCTGCGCTCGGCCGACAGCCTGGGCGAGACCGACCCGTCCGTGATCGGGCTGACCTCCACCTACCACAACCTGCTGCGCATGTGGCTCGACGTCTGATCCCACCGCTTTCGAGGTTTTCTTCCATGCACCCCTTCCTCCGCCTCCTCACCGTTTCCGCCGCCGCGCTGGCCGCTGCCGGCGCCCATGCCCACGGCGACGTCCGCTGCGACCCGGAGAGCCCCAAGGCCGAGTGGCGCGGGCAGATGGAGCTGCAGCGCAAGCTGGTGGCCGAGGGCTGGAAGGTGCGGCAGGTCAAGACGAGCAACAACTGCTACGAGGTCTACGGCTTCGACGAGAAGGGCGCGCGGGTGGAGGTGTTCTTCCACCCCAAGACCTTCGAGAAGGTGGCGGAGGTCAAGCAGCCGTCCTGAGGCGCGCGCGCCAGTGAAGCCGCTGCCGCCAGGGACCGACGACGCGGGCGTGCGGGTCTGGGACCGGCCGGTGCGCCTGCTGCACTGGTGCCTGGCGGCCTCGGTCGCCGTGGCCTGGCTGTCCACCGAGGGCTTCTTCGGCTGGCATGAGCCCGCCGGCTACCTGGCCTTGGCGGTGGTGGCCGCGCGCATTCTGTGGGGAGTGCTTGGCGGGCGGGGCGCGGCGCGGTTCGGCAGCTTCGTGCGCGCGCCGGCCGCCACCTGGCGCTACGCGCTGCAGGTCTGGCGCGGCACCGAGCCGCGCTACCTGGGCCACAACCCGCTGGGCGGCTGGATGGTGCTGGCCCTGCTGGGCTGCGTGGCCGCCACCAGCGTGACCGGCTGGCTCTACACCACCGACATGTTCTGGGGCATGGCTTGGCTCGACCGGCTGCACCGCGCGCTGGCATGGACGGTGCTGGTGCTGGTGGCGCTGCACCTGGCCGGCGTGCTGTTCACCAGCCTGCGCCACCGCGAGAACCTGGTGGCCGCCATGTTCTCGGGCCGCAAGCGCCGCGCGCCGGCGGATTCCGAGCAAAATTAGCCTCAAGCCCAGGTAATATCCAGGCTTTTTGCTATTGAATTAATAGCGAACGTCATGCCGCCGCGCCGGCTAGTTGCGGCAGCGCGCGGTGCGCGGGCAGCAGGCCGACTTCGCTGACCTTGAACACGCCGACCATCTGCGTCATCTGCGCCGACTGCTCGCGCAGGGCCTGGGCGGCGGCGGCGGCCTGCTCCACCAGGGCGGCGTTCTGCTGCGTCATGCGGTCGAGCTGGGACACGGCCTGGTTGACTTCGCCGATGCCCGAGGCCTGCTCGGTGGTGGCCGCGACGATCTCCTCCATGATGTCGCTCACGCGGCGGATGGCGCCGACGATCTCGCCCATGGTGCTGCCCGCGGTCTGCACCAATGAGGCGCCGGCCTGCACCTTGGCGCCGGAGGCGCCGATCAGGTTCTTGATTTCCTTGGCCGCCTCGCCGCTGCGCCGCGCCAGGCTGCGCACCTCGCTGGCGAC
>NZ_JAELTO010000134.1 GCF_016428875.1 Xylophilus sp. ASV27 | reverse complement strand
GCATGGAGCGCGGCATCCGGCTGGTGGCGAACGCGGGGGGCCTGAACCCGCGCGCCTGCGCCGCGGCCATCGAGGCGCTGGCCAGGGAGTTGGGCTGCGCGCCGCGCGTGGCCTTCGTCGAGGGCGATGACTGCCTCGCGCTCGTGCCGTCGCTGGCGGCCGAAGACACGCGCGACTTCTACACGGGCTGCGCGATGCCGCGGGCCATCGACAGCGCCAACGTCTACCTGGGCGCGCTGCCCATCGCGCGGGCACTGGCGATGGGCGCGGACATCGTGGTCACCGGGCGCATCGTCGACAGCGCCACCACGCTGGGCGTGCTGATCCACGCGTTCGGCTGGCGCGCCGATGACTACGATCGCCTCGCGGCCGGCTCCCTGGCGGGCCATATCCTGGAGTGCGGCGCCCAGGCGACGGGCGGCATCTTCACCGACTGGGCCGACGTCCCCGACTGGGAGAACATCGGCTACCCCTTCGTGGAGTGCGACGCCGAGGGCGGCTTCGTGGTCTGCAAGCCGCCAGGAACGGGCGGCTGCGTGACGGCGGCCACGGTCAGCGAGCAGATCCTCTACGAGGTCGGCGACCCCGCGCGCTACGTGCTGCCCGACGTGGTGTGCGACTTCAGCCAGGTCACGGCCGTGGCGGTGGGGCGCGACCGGGTGCGTGTGGTGGGCGCGCGAGGCATGGCGCCGCCACCAAGCTACAAGCTCAGCGCCAGCTACCAGCAGGGCTGGCGGTGTACCGCGCAGTTGTCCGTATTCGGTGCGCAGGCGGTGGCGAAGGCGCGCCGTACCGGCCATGCGCTGCTGGGCCGCGTCCGGACGCTGCTGCGCGAGAAGTCCATGGGCGATTTCGAGCGCACCTCGGTCACGGTACTGGGGGCCGAGGACGGCTACGGACCGCACGCCGCCCCCACGGCCGTGCGCGAAGCGCTGGCTCGCGTGGCCGTCACCCACATGTGCAAGGAAGCGCTCGAACTCTTTTCCCGCGAGGCGCGCGCGCCGGGGGTCTCCTTCGCCCCGGGCACCACGAGCGGCAGCGCGCTGACGCTCAACGGCCGCGCGGCGGTCGAACCCCGCTACCGCCTCTATTCCTGCCTGGTGGCCAAGGACAGGCTGCCTGCTCCGCTGGTGGTGATGGGCCATGAGCAAGAGCGCGTGCCGATTCCGTGTGGCGGCGAGCGGGTGCAGGCGCGCGCCGCCTGGCCCAGCGCCGGCCCCGGCTCTGCGCCGCCCATGCCCGTGGCGGAGCCGATGCGCCACGTGCCGTTGATTGCGCTCGCCTACGGGCGCTCGGGCGACAAGGGCGACACATCGAACGTCGCGGTGATCGCCCGGCGGCCCGAAGACCTGCCACTGCTGCGCCGTGTGCTCACGCCGCAGCGTGTGCGCGCCTACCTCGCGCACCTGGTGCTGGGCGAGGTCACGCGCTACGAAGTGCCGGGGCTGGGGGCGTTCAACTTTCTCATGACCGAAGCGCTGGACGGCGGCGGCCCGGGCTCGCTGCGCCCCGACCCCATGGGCAAGGGCATGGCGCAGATGCTGCTGGGCATGCCGATCCCGCTGGATTGATCCCGCCCACACCGATCCATGCCGGAAATCCACGCAGAATATGCCGCAAGCCCAGAAAGCATCTGGGCTTTTAGCTATCTATTCAATAGCAAAGTAGACAAAATGATTCGAATTTGATAGCGCAAAGCCCTGGAAATTACTGGGCTCAAGCCGCTTTTGATGCCTGAGACTCCGCTCCCGCCAGGTCCTCCAGGATCGGGCAGTCCGGCCGGCCGTCGCCGTGGCAGCAGGCGACCAGGCCTTCGAGCGTGCGCTGCATGGCCTGCATCCTGGCGATGCGGCGCGCCAGGTCGTCGATGTGGGTCTGGGCGATGCGCTTGACCTGGGCGCTGGCGCGGCTGTGGTCGTGCCAGAGGCCGACCAGCTCGCCGATCTCGGCCATGGAGAAGCCCAGGTCGCGGGCGCGCTTGATGAAGCGCAGCGTGTGCACCTCCGGTTCTCCGTACAGGCGGTAGCCGCTGTCGGTGCGGGCCACCGGCGGCAGCAGGCCCAGGGCCTCGTAGTGGCGCACCATGCGCGCCGAGACGCCCGAGCGCCGGGCGGCGGCGCCGATGGTGGCACTGGCGGCGGTGCCGGCGTCGGGCGGGTTCATGTTGCCCGGTAGCCCGCGTTCTCTATGGCCAGGCGCAGGCTTTCGCGGGGCTGGGTGCTGACCACGTCGACATGCCCGCTCGGCAGGTCGACCGTGACCTGCGCCTGCGGATCGATCGCCTGCACGGCGTTCTGCACCGCCTGCACGCAGTGGCCGCAGCTCATGCCGTCGACCTGGAATTCGTGGCTCATGGGGGCTCCTTGGGGGTGGGGTGATGGAATGCATGCAGTATCAACCTTGCCATGGTGGCAAGGTCAAGACGCCGCCCGGCCCGGGCTTGCGCATGCGTTGCGGTTGCGGTCGCTGGAAGTTGTAACAGTGGGGATGCGAGTGGAATCTTCTCCGCCGCGCTGCATGCCAGGGTCGAAAATATGGAGCCTCTATTTTTTTCAAATCATTTACAAAATCCGGTCGGGGTGATGTTCATCAAAGGCATGACTTCCTGCCCGCATACCATGCCGGATGCGGGCGTGGCCGCCGACGCCTGCTGGCGGATCGCCACGGCGGTCATTGAAGGAGTTCCGAATGAGTTTTCTGTCCCTGCGCCGTTTCACCATACGCATCCGGATGTACGGCGCGATCGGCGTGGTGCTTCTGCTGCTGAGCCTGCTGGGCGGCGCCGGTGCCCTGGGCATGCTGCGCATCCAGAACATGAGCGAGAGCGTCATGCTCACCTCGAATGCCGCTACCGCCCAGATCGCGGAGCTGCGCGACGCGTTGGTTGCCACGCGCATGTACGAGAAGGAAATGATCATCCAGTACGAGAGGGCCGCGGAGGTCAAGGCCGCCCGCGCCAAGTGGCTGGCGGCGCAGGAGCGCGCGGAGAAGGCCGGCAAGGCCTTCATCGAAGGCCGCGGCTCCGAGGATGCCGCGCTCATGAACGCGCTGCTGCAGAAGCTCGGCGCCTACCGCGACCAGTTCTCAAGCGTGGCCAACCAGCTCGAGAGCAGCGGCTATGAGTCCGCCACCACCGCCAATCGCATGAGCGCGCGCGCCGTGGCGCAGTTCGAAGAGGCCGAGAAGCAACTCGTGGCCCTGGAGGCCGCGCTGCGCCAGCAGGTCGACGCCGCGCTGGCGCGGCAGCGCGAGGTGGCCTACCAGACCAAGCTGCTGTTCGTCGCGATCGTGCTGGTGGTGATATTGACCGTGGTGCCGCTGACGCTGCTCAACATGCACTCCATCTGCGGCCCGCTGGAGCAGGCGCGCCAGTCGGCGCTGGCCATCGCCGCCGCCGACCTGTCGCAGCGCATCGCGGTGGAGGGCCGCGACGAGCTGACCGACCTTCAGCGCGCGCTGGCCGCCATGCAGTCGGGCCTGGGCGCCATGGTGGCGCAGGTGCGCGACTCCAGCGAGAACATCGCCACCGCCAGCCAGCAGATCGCCACCGGCAACCACGACCTCTCCGGCCGCACCGAGCAGACCGCGAGCAACGTGCAGCAGACCGTGGCCTCGATCGGCGAGCTCAGCGGCAGCGTGCAGCAGACCGCCTCGTCGGCCCAGATGGCCAACCAGCTCGCGGCCACGGCCTCGACGGCGGCGACGCGCGGCGGCACCGTGGTGCAGCAGGCGGTGACCAGCATGCAGGAAATCTCGTCCTCCAGCCGCAGGATCAACGACATCATCGCGCTGATCGACTCCATCGCCTTCCAGACCAATATCCTCGCGCTCAATGCCGCGGTGGAGGCCGCGCGCGCCGGGGAGCAGGGCCGCGGCTTCGCCGTGGTGGCCAGCGAGGTGCGCAGCCTGGCCCAGCGCTCGGCCCAGGCCGCCAGCGAGATCAAGACCCTGATCAGCAGCAGCGTGAGCGCGGTGGACGGCGGCGTGCGCCTGGTGGAGGAGGCCGGCAGCGCCATGAAGGAGATCGTCGGCAGCGTGCAGCGCGTGAGCGACGTCATCGGCGAGATCACCGCCGCCGCCTCCGAGCAGTCGCAGGGCATCGGCGAGGTGGGCCAGGCGGTCAGCGACATCGACCGCATGACGCAGCAGAACGCCGCGCTGGTCGAACAGTCGGCCGCCGCCGCCGAATCGCTGCGCGATCAGGCCGCGCGCCTGGCCGAGGTGGTGCACCGCTTCCGCCTGAGCGAGCAAAGCGGCCTGGCGCTGCCGGCGCTCACCCCGGCGCGCCCGGCGCCCGCAGCGGTGGCGCACCAGCCGCAAAAACGGCTGGCAGCGGCCTGACCCCATGAAAAAAGCGCCCGAGGGCGCTTTTTTCATGGGGAGCGCAAGGTATCTCAGGCGCTTGCATTGCGCTCCTCCTTCGGCGCGAACCAGGCGACGTACAGCGCCGGCAGCACCACCAGGGTCAGCAGCGTGGCCGTGACCAGTCCGCCGATCACCACGATGGCCAGGGGGCGCTGGGTTTCGGAGCCGATCTCGCGCGACAGCGCCATGGGCAGCAGGCCCAGCGCGGCCAGCATGGCGGTCATGAGCACGGTGCGCAGGCGCTGCATGGAGCCCTCGCGCACCGCATCGGTCACGCGCATGCCGGCGTTGCGCAGCTGCTGGAACACCGAGAGCATCACCACGCCGTTCAGCACCGCTTGCCCCGACAGCGCGATGAAGCCGATGGCGGCCGACACCGACAGCGGGATGCCGAACACCCACAGCGCGACGAAGCCGCCGATCAGCGCCAGCGGCACGTTGACCAGGATCAGCCCGGCCATCTTGAAGGACTTGAAGGCGTCGAACAGCAGCACGAAGATCAGCAGCAGCGAGATCGGCACCACCACGGCCAGGCGCTTCATGGCGCGCTCCTGGTTCTCGAACTCGCCCGACCAGTTGACCACGTAGCCCTGCGGGATCTTCACGTTCTGCGCGACGCGCGCCTTCATGTCGGCCACCACCGAGCCCATGTCGCGGCCGGCGATGAAGATGCCGATGGCGGTGGTGCGCCGGCCGGCCTCGCGGGCGATGTTCATGGCGCCGGTGGTCTCGCGCACGTTGACCACGTCGCCCAGCGTCACGAAGCCGCCGTCGGGCGTGGCGATGGGCGTGCGGCGCAGGTTGGCGATGACGCGCTCCTGCGGCGGCAGGCGCACCGCGACGGCGAACTTGCGCTCGCCCTCCCACAGGCTGGTGGCGGCCTTGCCGGCGAGCGCGGCCTCGATCACGTCCTGGATGTCGCCCACGTTCAGCCCGTAGCGCGCGGCGCGGTCGCGGTCGATGTCCAGCAGCAGTTGCGGCACCTGGCCGGCGCGGTCGATCTCGGCGCGGGCCACGCCGGCCACCTGCTTGACCTCGTGCGCGATCTGCTCGGTGACCTGCTGCATCAGGGCCAGGTCGTCGCCGGCGAGCTTGATGACGATCTGGCCCTTGATCTGCGAGATCGACTCCAGCACGTTGTCGCGGATCGGCTGCGAGAAGGCCGGGTCGACGCTGGGGATGGCCGACAGCACGCGGTTCATCTCCTCGGTGATCTTCTCGCGCGTCATGCCGCGGCGCCATTGGTCCTCGGGCTTGAGGTCGACGAAGATCTCGGCCATGGAGATGGTCTTGGGGTCGGTGCCGTCCTCCGGCTGGCCGGCCTTGGAGACGGTGGTGCGCACCTCGGGGATGGTCAGCAGCGCCTGGCGCGCCATGCGCAGGATGCGCGCGGCCTCCCTGGTCGAGACGTTGGGCGAGAGCGTGAAGTTGACCCAGGTCGTGCCCTCGTTGAGTTCGGGCAGGAATTCCGACCCCAGGCGCGAGGCCACCACGGTGGTCAGGCCGAAGGCCGCGAGCGCGATCAGCACCACGGCGCGGCGGCGGCGCAGCGCCCAGTCCAGCACCGGGCCGTAGAAGCGCTTGGCGCCGCGCACCACGCGGTTGTCGCCGTGCGGCAGCTTCTTGCGCAGCATCCAGTAGGCCAGCAGCGGCACCAGCGTGAGCGAGAAGATCAGCGAGCCGATGAGGGCGGTGGTGACCGACAGCGCCATGGGCTGGAAGATGCGGCCTTCGTGGCGCTGCAGCGCGAAGATCGGGATGTGCGCGGCGATGATGATCAGCATCGAGAACAGCGTGGGCCGCCCGACCTCGTTGGCCGCGTTGACGATGACCGAGCGGCGCTCCTCGGCGCTCATGTTCTCGCGCTTCTCGGCCAGGCGGTGCATGATGTTCTCGATCACGATCACCGCGCCGTCCACGATGATGCCGAAGTCCATCGCGCCCAGGCTCAGCAGGTTGGCCGGCACGCCCATGATCTTCAGGCCCATGAAGGTCGACAGCAGGGCCAGCGGGATCACCACCACCACGGCCAGGCTGGCGCGCAGGTTGGACAGGAAGATGTAGAGCACCAGCGACACCAGCAGCGCGCCCTCCACCAGGTTGCGGAACACGGTGGAGAGCGTCTTCTCCATCAGCCAGGTGCGGTCGTAGAAGGGCACGATCTGCACGCCCGGCGGCAGCGCGCGGGCGTTGAGTTCGGCGATCTTCTCCTTCACGCCTTTGAGCACCACGCTCGGGTTCTCGCCCTTGCGCATGATGACGATGCCGGTGACCACGTCGTCGTCGCCGTCCTGGCCGACCACGCCCAGGCGCGGCACGGCGCCGATCTTCACTTCGGCGATGTCGCGGATCAGGATCGGCGTGCCGTTGCGCGCGGCCACCACCACGCGGCCGATGTCCTCGGCCGAGCGCAGCAGCCCGATGCCGCGGATGGTGTACTGCTGCGCGCCCTGCGGCACGTAGCTGCCGCCGGCGTTGGCGTTGCTGCGGCCCAGCGCGTCGAGCAGGTTCTGGAAGGTGACCTTGTAGGCGCGCAGCTTGTCGAGGTCGGGCTGCACCTCGTACTGCTTGATGGCGCCGCCCATGGCGACCACGTCGGCCACGCCGGGCACCTGGCGCAGGCCGCGCTCGGCCACCCAGTCTTCCAGCGTGCGCAGCTCGGTGGTGGTGCGGCCGTCGCCCTTGAGGCGGTAGCGCATGATTTCGCCCACGGGCGTGGCGTTGGGCGCGATGTCGGCCTCCACGCCCTCGGGCAGGTCGACGCCGCGCAGGCGCTCGGCCACCTGCTGGCGCGCCAGGTTCACCTCGGCCTTGTCGTCGTAGGTGACGACGGTGAAGGACAGGCCGAACTGCGTGTGCGAGAACACGCGGATCGAGTTGGGCAGACCGGCCAGCGCCACCTCGATCGGCAGGGTGACCTGCTTCTCGACCTCCTCGGCCGCGCGGCCGGGGTAGAGCGTGATGACGGTGACCTGGGTGTCGGTGACGTCGGGGAAGGCCTCGACCGACAGGTTCTGGAACGCGATCACGCCCGCGAGCGCGAACAGCAGCGTGCCCAGGACGATGAACAGCGGCTGGTGCAGCGCGTACTGGATGAGGCGCTTCATTTGCCGGCAGCCCCGCTGGTGGCCCTGCCCGCGGGCTGCGCCGTGGCCGGGGCGGCGTCCTCACGCGCCATGGTGAACAGGCGTGCCAGCAGCAGCGCGTTCTGCGCCACCACCTGCTCGCCCACGGCCAGGCCGCGCGCCAGCACCACCTCCGCCGGCCCCATGTGGGCCGGCACCACCTCGCGCGGCTCGAAGACGCCGGGCTGGGTCTGCACGTAGACGGTATGGCGGGTGCCGTCCAGGGTGACCGCGCCGGCCGGCACCACGGTGCCCTGCATCGCTTCCTTCACCTGGGCGGTGGCGAGCATCTCGCCCTTGAGCCGGCGGTCGGCATTGGCCACCAGCCCGCGGATCTTGATGGTGCGGGTGTTGGGGTCGATGAAGTCCGCGGCGGCGGTGACGCGCCCGGCAAAGTTCTCGCCCGGGTAGGCCGCCACCTGCAGCGTGAAGCCGGCGCCCGGCCGCAGGCTGGCGACGTCGCCCTCCTTGGCGTCGATCTGGACCCAGAGCGAGCTCGGGTCGGTCACCACGAACAGCGCGGGCACGCCCGGGCCGGACTGGTCGGGTCGCACTTCCTGGCCGGGGTTGAGGTTGCGCTCGACCACCACGCCGGCGATGCCGGAGGTGATGCCGAGCTGCTGGTTCACCGCGCTGCCGGCGCCGTAGAGGCTGGTGCGGGCCGCGGCGCGCGCGGCCTCGGCCTGCGCGCGGGCGCTGTCGGCCTCGGCCTGCTCCAGGTCCTTGCGCGCGATGATGCCGGCGTCGAACAGCTCGCGCTGTCGCTGCAGGTTCTTGCGCGAGAGCCCGACGTCCACCTGGGCCTTGGCGGTGTCGGCCTGGGCCTGCCCGAAGTCCGGCGAGGCGATGCGCGCCAGCAGCGTGCCGGGCTTGACGCTCTGCCCGACGTCCGCGCCGATGGCGGTGATGCGCCCGCCGAAGGGCGGGTAGATGCGCTGGGTGCGCTCCTCGTTCCAGACCAGGCGCGCGGGCAGCTCCACCGTGAGCCCGCTCGCGGCGGTGGCGGGCACGGTGGTCAGCAGCGCGAGCTGCGGGTGGTTGGGCGGGAAGCGCAGTTGCCGGCCCTGCACGATGGGGGCGGCGGGCGGCGCTTCTGCGGACTTGCCGCTGTCGGCGTCGCCGCCGCAGCCGGCCAGCAGCAGCGCGCAGCAGGCGGCCGCGGCCAGCGCGGTGCGCAGCGCGCGACGGTGGGGGTGGATCATGGCGGGGCTCCCGGAGCGGGCGGAGATGGAGAAGAAGAAGGCGTTGTGCATCGGGCGTCTCATGGCAGTGCGGCCAGCAGCGCCGGCTGGGTCTGCAGCGTCCAGGCGCCTGCGGCGCGGGCGTACTCGCTGCGCGCGGCGATGCTCTCGAGCAGCGTGGCCCGCAGGGTGCGGCGCGCGTCGAGCAGGTCCACCAGCGGGATGGCGCCGCGGCGGAAGGCGAGCTCGGCGTTCTCCGCCACGCGGCGCGCGCGCGGCAGGATGTCGCTCTCGTAGCTGCGGGCGCGCTGCTCGGCGGTGAGCGCGGCCTGCTGCAGGCCCTGCAGCTCCAGCGCGGCGTCGCGCCGGGCCTTCTCCAGCGCATCCTGGGCCTGGGTGTAGCTGGCCAGCGCGCGGCCGATCTCGCCCTGGTAGCCGTAGCCCCATTGCAGAGGAATGGAGGCGCGCAGCTCGAGCAGGCGGTTGGACACGCCGGGGTAGTGGTCGTAGGAGGCGCCGATGGTCACGTCGCCCTTCTTCAGCGCGTTGGCGCCGTCCAGCGCGGCCTGGGCCGACTGCACCCGCGCCAGGGCCGCGCGCACCTCGGGCCGCGCCTCGGCCAGCGCCGCGTAGTCGGCCGCGGGCGTGGCCAGCGGCGGCAGGGCGGGCCAGGGGCCGGCGATGGCCAGCGGCGCGCGCAGGCCGGTGGCCTGCGCCAGCGACAGCACGGCGCGCTCGCGCTCCAGCATCGCCTGCTGCAGGTCGGACTGGGCGCGCTGAGCCTCGATCTCGGTGCGCAGGGCGTCCTGCGCCGCCAGGTCGCCCGCCTGCACCCGGCGGTTCGAGCTGCTGGCGAGCTGGGCCGCGCTGCGCGCGATCTCCTGCACCTGCTCCAGCTTCTCCTGCGCGGCCAGCAGGTCGTAGTAGGCGCCCAGGGCGGCGATCTGCTGCTGCACCTGCACGTCCTGCACGTCGGCGGCGGCGGCGTCGGCCTGCCGCTGCGCGGCCTCCGTGCGCAACTGGCGCTTGCCGCCGCGCTCCCAGGTCCAGTCGATGCCGATGGATTTGTCGATGCGCTTGCGGCCCAGCACGTTGCCGGGGCCGACGCCGTTCTGCAGGTCGATCGAGGCGGTCTTGCCCGAGAGCACCGGCAGCGGCGCATGGTCGGCCGCGAGCACGTCGGCGCGCGCGGCCGCGAGCGCGCCGCGCGACAGCGCCACGTCCAGGTTGTCGCGGGCCGCGGCGAGCGTCTGGCCCAGGGTGAGGGCGCGCGGCGATGCGGCGGCCGGCGGCGGGTTTGCCGGTGCCACGGGGGCGACCTGGGCCAGGGCCGGCAGCGCCGCCCCGAGGCAGCAGGCCCGAATCAACTGTCGTATGC
>NZ_JAELTO010000133.1 GCF_016428875.1 Xylophilus sp. ASV27 | reverse complement strand
CCCCCCCCCCCCCCCCCCCCCCCCCCCCCCCCCCCCCCCCCCCCCCCCCCCCCCCCCCCCCCCCCCCCCCCCCCCCCCCCCCCCCCCCCCCCCCGACCCGCCCCCCCCCCCCCCCTCCACTAGGTTCTCTTCGTCGGCAGCGTCAGATGTGTATAAGAGACAGCTCGTGGGCAGGGCGCGGCGGTGCGGCGTGCGGGGGTGGTGGCGCAACAGCCAGGGCGGGCGCGGGCGCCTGCGCGTGCATCGGCTGCGGCGGCGCAGTGCCCGGGCGCGCCATCGCCGCCGCCAGATGCGCCGCGGCCGGCACCTCGGCCCGGAAAGCGCGGCCCCCGCTGGTGGCGCCCGGCGGGGCGATGATGGTGACGCGGTTGTGGACGACGTTCTGCGCGATGTCGCTCGTCTGGTGGACCTGCGTCATGCGGTTGTGGACGCTGCCTTCGATGCGCATGCCGGCGGCGATGACCGGCGGCGCGCCGAGCACCACGGCCGGTGGCGTGCCCAGCGGGGCCGCCACGATCAGTCCCGGCCGCGAGCCCGGCGGCGGCGGCACGAAGACGCCCTGCGGCCCGATCGGAGGCGGCCCCTGGACCGCGCCATGGAGGTCGACGTCGATCTGCAGGCGCAGCGTGGGCGGCGGCGGCCGGAAGGCGTAGCGCGGCGGCGCCCAGAAGCCGTTGATGAACACCACCCGGTTGGCGCGGTGCTCGTAGTACGGCTGCACCCAGGCGTACTCGGGCCGCGGCGGCCGCGCCCAGCGCGCCGGGACCCAGACCCAGTCACGCTGCCAGGCCCAGTAGCCCCCGATCCAGTACGCATCCGGCCAGGGCTGGGGCGGCGGCACTTCCACGCGCATCGGCGGGGGCGCCCAGGCGGCGACCACCGGGGGCGGCTGCTCCAGCGCCGGCTCCGCATAGGCCGCGGGGGCCGGGGCGTAGACGGGCGCCGCGGCCGGCGCGGGCGCCGGTGGCGGCGCGTCCCGCACTGGCGCCGGTGGCGGTGCCACCGCGGGTGCGTGGGCTAGTGAGGGCGCGAGCGGTGGCGCAGTGGCCACGGCTGCCTGCGGCGCCTGCACGGGCTCGGCCGGCGGGGCCGGCGCATTGCAGGCCGTGGTGGCGGTGGCCAGTAGCAGCCATGCCAGACGGGTGTGTGCGGCCTGGGGCGCTGCGGGGATGGTGCTGGGCATGGAGAGCCTCCGGTTGGGCGCTCCTGCGGAGGCTGGGCGCTTGAACGGTCAACGTTCCGCGCCCAGAGGGCGCCGACGGATCACGGCCCGCCGGCGGGTGACAACTGCAACCGCCGGTATCGCGGGGCGTGGTGCGCGCGCCTGTCCCGGCGTCTCAGCCTTCCCGGCGCAAGGCAGGGAACAGGATCACGTCGCGGATGCTGGGCGAGTCGGTCAGCAGCATCATCAGGCGGTCGATGCCGATGCCGCAGCCGCCGGTGGGCGGCATGCCGTATTCGAGCGCGCGCACGAAGTCGTGGTCGAAGAACATGGCCTCGTCGTCGCCGCTGTCCTTGGCGGCCACCTGGGCGTTGAAGCGCGCGGCCTGGTCCTCGGCATCGTTCAGCTCGGAAAAGCCGTTGCCGAATTCGCGGCCGGTGATGTAGAGCTCGAAGCGCTCGGTGACCTCGGGCCGTTCGTCGTTGGCGCGCGCCAGCGGGCTGATCTCGGTCGGGTGCTCCATGATGAAGGTCGGCTGCCAGAGCTTCTCTTCCACCGTTTCCTCGAAGTACAGCACCTGCAGGCTGGCCAGGCTGCGGCCGGCGAGGCGGTGCTTGTCTTCGGTCAGGCCGAGTTTCTTCAGGGCGTTGGTGAGCCAGGCCGCGTCGTCCACGTGGGCGCCGGCCTCGGTGTACTTGAGGATGGCCTCGCGGATGGTCAGGCGCTCGAAGGGCTGCGACAGGTCCACCGGCCTGCCGCCGTAGCTCAGTTGCTGGCCGCCCGTGGCCTTCTCGGCGATGCTGCGGATCAGCGTCTCGGTGAAGTCCATCAGGTCGCGGTAGTTCCACCAGGCCGCATAGAACTCCATCATCGTGAATTCCGGGTTGTGCCGGACGCTGATGCCCTCGTTGCGGTAGCTGCGGTTGATCTCGAAGACGCGCTCGAAGCCGCCAACGATCAAACGCTTCAAGTACAGCTCGGGCGCGATGCGCAGGAACATCTCCTGGTCCAGCGCGTTGTGGTGCGTCTTGAAGGGCTTGGCGTTGGCGCCGCCCGGTATCGGATGCAGCATGGGCGTTTCGACTTCGAGGAAGCCGTGGCCCGCCATGAATTCGCGCAGCGCGCTCACGGCCTTGCTGCGCGCGGTGAAGCGCTGGCGCGCGTCCTCGTCGGTGATCAGGTCGACATAGCGCTGGCGGTACTTCTGCTCCTGGTCGGCCATGCCGTGGAACTTGTCGGGCAGCGGGCGCAGGCTCTTGGTGAGCAGGCGCAGCCTCGTGACCTTGACCGACAGCTCGCCGGTGCGGGTCTTCATGAGCGTGCCCTCGGCGCCGATGATGTCGCCCAGGTCCCAGTGCTTGAATGCGGCGTAGGCCTCTTCGCCGATCGCGTCGCGCGTGACGTAGAGCTGGATGCGGCCGCTGCCGTCCTGCAGTGTGGCAAAGCTGGCCTTGCCCATCACGCGCTTGAGCATCATGCGCCCGGCTAGGCTGGCGGGGACGGACTGGGCCTCCAGCGCCTGGGCATCGGTGGCGCCATGCGCGGCCTGCAGGGCGGCGGCGCGGTCGGCCGGCTTGAAGTCGTTGGGGAAGGCCACGCCGGCGCCCGCGGCCTGGGCCGCACGCAGCGCCTTGAGTTTCTCGCGGCGCTCGGCGATCAGCTGGTTCTCGTCGGTGGCGGGCGTGGCGGTGGCGGGGAGGTTCTGTTCGGACATGTGGCGGATGGGGGGCGGGCGCCCGGATGCGGGCATAACCCGCCATTTTAGTTTTGTGGCGGGTGCGCCCCCTTCAGGGCGTGATGCCGGCGCGCGACAGCATGTCGCCCACCAATTCCAGGCGCACCATGGGATTGTCCAGCGCCATCATGCGCTGGCGCAGTTCCAGCGGCATGGGCAGCAGTTCGCACCAGCGGTTGGCCACCCAGCCGCAGTCGTCCAGCCGCCAGGGCGGCGCCAGCGGCAGCGGCGGGGCTTCGGGCGGGCGCGGGCGCTGCTCCAGCGTGTCGATCAACTGGTGCAGCGCATCGGCGATGGGCTGCAGGTGCCGCGGCACCGGCACCGTGACGTCGTCCTCCATCTGCAGCACGTCGGCAACCCACAGGCCGTGCCGCAACTGCTCCTGCCGCTGCACCAGGAAACGCTGCGTGCCGGTGCAGCGCACCATCAGCAGGCCGGGCTGCGGGCTCTCCAGCGCATCGATGGTGGCCAGCGTGCCGAGCCGGTGGAAGGACTCGGTCGGCGCGCCGGCGCGGCGCACCTCCGAGCCTTCGGTGAGCGCGACCACGCCGAAAGGCGCGCCGGCCTGGTGGCAGCGGCGGATCATGTCCAGGTAGCGCACCTCGAAGATGCGCAGGGGCAGCAGGCCGCCCGGAAAGAGCACCGTCCCCAGAGGGAACAATGGCAGCGAGGTGAGGCTCAGTGGGGGCGGCATCGGCGGCTATCATCCCACGCCTGATCCACCCCTGCCCGGCGCCTGCCCATGCTCTATCAAATCGTCTCGTTCCTGCTGGAGATCGCCGTGGCCTTCGTGGGAGGCGCCTGCCTGCTGCGGCTGCACATGCAGGCCCTGCGCGTGCCCTTCGGCAACCCGGTGGGGCGCCTGGTGTTCGCGGTGACCGACTGGATCGTGCTGCCGCTGCGGCGCGTGGTGAAGCCGCTCGGGCGCTGGGATCTGTCGAGCCTGCTGGCGGCCTACCTGCTGGTGCTGGCCAAGACCGCGCTGCTGTGGACGCTGCTGGGCGCGGCCACGCCGGCGATCTACCTCCCGGTGATCGCGGTCTTCGCGTTGGCGCAACTGGGGGTGTCGATGCTCACCGCGCTGTTCATCGTCTATGCGGTGCTGTCCTGGGTGCAGCCCTATTCGCCGCTGCGTCCCATCGTGGACCGCCTGTGCGGGCCCCTGCTGGCCCCGCTGCGCCGCCATCTGCCGGAGATCGCCGGCTTCGACTTCTCATCCCTGGTGGCGCTGGTGCTGCTGCAGGTCCTGGCCATGGTGCTGGGAGGACTGCAGGGCGAAATGCTGCGCTTGCTGTAGCGACAACTGGGCTCCGTCATGTGAGCGCCGCCGGGGGCCAAGGCCGCCGCCGGGCCGCCCCAAGGCGGCCGCGCCTCCCCCTTGGGGGGTGGCGAATTACACGCAGCGAAGCGAAGTGAAAAGCCGGGGGGCCAAATTCACTCCACCGCGTCAGCCGGCAGCCGCTGCAACATGGCCAGCGCGTTGGCCACGGTCTTGCGCAGCTGGCGGCGGTCGCAGATGAAGTCGATCGCGCCCTTGGTCTGCAGGAACTCGGCGCGCTGGAAGCCCTCTGGCAGGGTGACGCGCACGGTGGATTCGATCACGCGCGGGCCGGCAAAGCCGATCAGCGCCTTGGGCTCGGCGATGACGATGTCGCCCATGAAGGCAAAGCCGGCGGAGACGCCGCCCATGGTCGGGTCGGTCAGCACGCTGATGTAAGGCTGGCCCTTCTTGGCCAGGCGCGTGAGCGCGGCATTGGTCTTGGCCATCTGCATCAGCGACAGCAGGCCTTCCTGCATGCGCGCGCCGCCCGTGGCGGTGAAGCAGATGAAGGGCACCTTCTGTTCGATGGCGGTTTCTACGCCGCGGACGAAGCGCTCGCCCACCACGCTGCCCATGCTGCCGCCCATGAAGTCGAACTCGAAGCACGCCGCCACCAGGTTGATGCTGTGCACCGCGCCGCCCATGACCACCAGCGCATCGGTCTCGCCGGTGCTTTCCAGCGCTTCCTTCAGGCGTTCCGGGTACTTGCGGCTGTCCTTGAACTTGAGCGCGTCGACCGGCAGCACTTCCTGGCCGATCTCGTAGCGGCCCTCCGCGTCCAGGAAGCCGTCGAGGCGGGTGCGCGCGCCGATGCGGTGGTGGTGGCCGCAGCTCGGGCAGACGTTCTGGTTGTGTTCCAGGTCGGTCTTGTAGAGCACGGTCTCGCAACTCGGGCATTTGATCCAGAGTCCCTCGGGCACCTGGCGGCGTTCGGTCGGGTCGGTCTGGGCGATCTTGGCGGGAAGAAGTTTTTCGAGCCAGCTCATGCGGGGGATCTCCGGTAGCGGGGCGGTAGAGGGCAGCCGGGGCGCCTGCAGCGCCCCGTAACCCGCCGATTTTACGCGTCGAGCGCCTGCCGGATGCCCGCCAGGAATTCCCGCGCGGCCGGCACCACGCCTTCGCGCGGCTGCTGCTCGATCAGCTGGATGATGCGCGTGCCGATCACCACGGCGTCGGCGACCCGGCCCACGGCCCGGGCCGTGTCCGCATCGCGGATGCCGAAGCCCACGCCCACGGGGATCTTCACGTGCTGGCGGATCGTCGGCAGCATGGCTTCCACGGCAGAGGTGTCGAGGTGGCCGGCGCCGGTCACGCCCCTGAGCGAGACGTAATAGACATAGCCGCTCGCGACCTTGGCCACCTGGGCCATGCGCTGCCCGGTGCTGGTGGGCGCCAGCAGGAAGATCAGGTCCAGGCCGTGGGCCTTGAGCTGCGCGGCGAAATCGACGCATTCCTCGGGCGGATAGTCCACTACCAGCACGCCGTCCACGCCGGCGGCCGCCGCGTCGCGCACGAAGGCGCCGCTGCCGTGGATGCCGTCATAGCGCTCCACCGGATTGGCATAGCCCATCAGGACGACGGGTGTCCGGGCATCCCGGGTGCGGAAGTTCCTGACCATCTCCAGCACCTGGCGCATGCCGATGCCCAGCGCCAGCGCGCGTTCGCCGGCCTGCTGGATCACCGGGCCATCGGCCATCGGGTCGGAGAAGGGCACGCCCAGCTCGATCACGTCGGCGCCGGCGGCGACCATGCCGTGCATCAGCTCGGGCGTGATGTCGGCATAGGGAAAGCCCGCCGTGACATAGGGAATCAGCGCCTTGCGGCCCTGGGCCTGCAGCTTCTGGAAGGTGGCGGCGATGCGGCTCATCGCGGTGCTCCCTTGACCACGTGGCCGCGCATGGAGGGCCGGTCGTAGAAGTCCTCGCCGGAGAGGTCCGCCACGGTGCCGATGTCCTTGTCGCCCCGGCCGGAGAGGTTGACCAGGATGGACTGGTCCGGCCGCATCGTCTTGGCGAGCTTCATGGCATGGGCCAGGGCGTGGCTCGATTCCAGCGCGGGGATGATGCCCTCGGTGCGGCACAGGTAGTGGAAGGCCTCCAGCGCTTCCCGGTCGGTGATGCCGACGTATTCGGCGCGGCCGATGTCGGCCAGGTAGGCGTGCTCGGGGCCTACGCCGGGGTAGTCCAGGCCGGCGCTGATGCTGTGGGTCTCGGTCACCTGGCCGTCCGCGCTTTGCAGCAGGTAGGTGCGGTTGCCGTGCAGCACGCCGGGGCTGCCACGCAGGATCGAGGCCGAATGCTTGCCCGAGTCCAGGCCTTCGCCGGCGGCCTCGACGCCGATCAGGCGCGTGTTCTCGTAAGGGATGTAGGGGTAGAAGATGCCCATGGCATTGCTGCCGCCGCCCACGCAGGCGACCACCGCATCGGGCTGGCCGCCGTTGAGGAACTGCGGCATCTGCGCCAGGCACTCGGTGCCGATCACGCTCTGGAAGTCGCGCACCATCATCGGGTAGGGATGCGGGCCGGCGACGGTGCCGATGATGTAGAAGGTGTTCTCCACGTTCGTGACCCAGTCGCGCATGGCCTCGTTGAGCGCATCCTTCAGCGTCTTGCTGCCCGACTCGACCGGCACGACCCGGGCGCCCAGCAGCTTCATGCGGTAGACGTTGGGGCTCTGGCGCCTGACGTCCTGGCTGCCCATGTAGACCACGCATTCGAGGCCATAGCGCGCGCAGATGGTGGCCGTGGCCACGCCATGCTGGCCGGCGCCGGTCTCGGCGATGACGCGCGGCTTGCCCATGCGGCGCGCGAGCATGGCCTGGCCGATCACGTTGTTGATCTTGTGGGCGCCGGTGTGGTTGAGGTCCTCGCGCTTGAGGTAGATCTGGGCGCCGCCCATTTCGCGGCTGGTGCGCGCGGCGTGGTAGACCGGCGAGGGCCGGCCGACGAAGTGCGCCAGCTCGTAGCGGAATTCCTCGAGGAATTCCGGGTCGTGCTGGTATCGGGCGTAGGCGTCGCGCAGTTCCTCGATGGCGTGGGTCAGCGTCTCGCTGGCGAAGGTGCCGCCGTAGACGCCGAAGTGGCCGGAGGTATCCGGCTGCTGGTAGGCAAACATGTGTGAATCCCGGTGGAGTGGGCAGCGCCCCACGGGGCGCCGCTACTGGATGGCGGAAAGCCGGGCGTCGGCGGCGCGCACGGCCGCGACGAAGGCCTGGATCTTGCCGGGGTCCTTGATGCCCTTGTGGCCATCGCGTTCGACCCCGGAGCTGACGTCAACCGCGAGCGTTCTGGCGCGCGGCCGCAGCGCGGCGATGCCATCGCCCACGTTTGCAGGTGTGAGCCCACCACTCAAGACGAGGTGAGCGTCGACGCTTGGAGGAAGAAGTGACCAATCGAATGTCTTTCCGCCGCCGCCATAGCCCTGGACATGGGCGTCGAGCAGGATGGCGCGGGCACGGGCGTATTCAGCCGCGTATTTTACGAGGTCGAAGCGCGGCGCATCGGCGCCAAGGGGAATGCGGGCGGCACGCAGGTAGGGGCGCAGGCCGTTCTGCGCGGCGGCCTCGCATTGCGCGGGGCTTTCGTCGCCGTGGAACTGCAGCATGGCGCCGGCGACCCGGGCCGAGGCCGCCATCACCCGTGTCGCTTCCTCGTTGACGAACAGCAGCACCGGCGTGACCCAGGGCGGCAGGCGTTGCGCGAGCGCGGCGGCGCGCTCGGGCGTGACGTGGCGCGGGCTCCGGTCATACAGCACGAAGCCGACCGCATCGGCCCCGGCGGCGACGGCCGCGTCCACGTCCTGCTCGCGGGTCAGGCCGCAGATCTTGATGCGTGTGCGCAGGGGGGCCTGCCTGCCGGAAACAGAGGGACTCATGGCAGCCAATCATAGGGGGCCGTCCGGGTCGGCAGCCCCCAGTGCGGCGCATAGACCGGGCCCAGGAAGTACAAGCCTTCGGGCGAGAAGGTGGGGGCGGCCGCGTCGCGCGAGCGCGCCGCCAGCACCTGACGCATCCAGTCCGCCGGCTGCTGGCCCTGGCCGATCACGAGCAGGCAGCCCATGATGTTGCGGATCATGTGGTGCAGGAACGCATTGCCCTCGAACTCGAAACGCCAGTAGGCGGTGGGACTGTCTTCTGCCCCGCGACGCGTGATGTCGGCGCGGTACAGCGTCTTGACCGGCGAGAGCGCCTGGCAGGCCGCGGCGCGGAAGGAGGTGAAATCGTGCTCGCCCAGCAGGTGCCGGGCGGCGGCGCGCATGGCCTGGCCATCGAGCTGGCGAAACACCCAGCCCACGCGGCCCGCGTCCACACTGGGGCGTACCGGCGACTGCAGCAGCACGTAGGCGTAGCGCCTGCGGATGGCCGAGGCACGCGAGTGGAAGGCGTCAGGCACCGGCTGCGCCCATTGCACCGCGATGTCGGGCGGCAGGTAGCGGTTGGTGCCGCGCACCCACGAGCCCATGGCGCGCTCCAGCGGCGTATCGAAATGCACCACCTGCATGAGCCCGTGCACCCCCGCATCGGTGCGGCCCGCGCATACGGTGGACACGGGCTGCGCGGCGAACTCGCTCAGCGCGAGTTCGAGCTTGTCCTGGACCGTGTTGCCGGACGACTGGCTCTGCCAGCCGTTGTAGCCCTGGCCGCCGTAGCTGACGCCCAGCGCCAGCCTCACCTAGCCCATCTCCGCCAGCATGCGTTCCGCGCGGCTGCGCAGGCTGCCGGAAGACTCGGCCAGCACTTCCTCGATCAGGTGGCGCGCGCCATCGGCGTCGCCGATGGCATTGAACTCCTCGGCCAGCGCCAGCTTGGTGTTGAGCGCATCGTCGCCGGAGAGGCTGGCAGGCTCCAGCGCGGCCGGCTCTGCCGTGCCGGCATCCGCCGTGGCGGCGCCGAGGTCGAGCGACAGCCCGTCCAGGTCGAACTCGAACCCGCTGTTGCCGGCTTCCGCGGGCGCGGCGGCCGTCGGGGCTTGCGCGGCAGCGGCAGGGGCCGCTGGCGGCGCCGAGGGCGCGGAGTCGTCCAGGTTGAAATCGAGCGAGAAGTCCTCGGGGACGTCGGCGCTGGAGGAGGGCAGGGGCGCCGGGGCGGGAAAGCCGGCGATATCCAGGTCTAGCGAGGGCGGTATCACTTCTTCGGCCTTGGGGTCTTCGGCGAGCGGCTCTGCAGCCGGTGCGCTGACAGGGGGAGAGGCGGGGAGCGCGGTGGTCACCGCGGCTGCGGCCGATGCCGCGGCGGCAGCGGCCACCACCGGCACGACCAGCCGTGCATCGGCAGCGGGGCTGGCGTCGAGGTACAGGGGGTTGGCCGGGGCCAGTTCGCGGCCGTGGGCCTGGATGCGGCTCCAGTCCTCGCCTTCGCCCTTGGTCACGCGATGGGCATCGGCCGCCACGGCATTGAACGCGGCCACGTCCTTGCGCTTGGCGTAGATGTCGGCCAGCTTGGCATGCAGCGCGCTGCGCGTGGGATGCAGGCGCAGCGCCTCCTTGAGGATTTCCTCGGCCTGCAGGTCGCGCCCGTAGGCCAGGTAGACGTCCGCTTCAGCCAGCGGGTCCACGTCGCCGCCGGCGTCGAGCTGGCTGGGCGAGTAGGTGGTGGAGATCGCCGAAGGCCGTGCATCGTTGGTGTTCACGTGCTGGCCGCCGCTGTTGCCGAAGAAGGAGTCCGGCTGCATGCGGCTTTCCAGGAAGCTGCTGTCCTGCTGCGCGGCGCGGCGGCGCTTGAGCACCCGGTAGCCCACCAGGGCCAGCAGCAGGGCCACGATCAGGCCGAGCAGGCCCAGGGTGCGCGAGTCTTCCAGCAGTGCACTGAGCCCGTCTTCTTCCGCAGCGGGGACGGCCGGCGGGGCGACGGTCAGCTTGGGCGCTGCGGCCGGGGGGGCTGCGGCCGGCGCCGGAGGCGGCGGCGGGGTGGTCTCGGGCGCGGCTGTCTCTTATACACATCTGACGCTGCCGACGAAGAGAACCTAGTGTGGGTGGGGGGGGGGGGGGGGGGAGTGGAGGGGGGGGGGGGGGGGGGGGGGGGGGGGGGGGGG
>NZ_JAELTO010000132.1 GCF_016428875.1 Xylophilus sp. ASV27 | reverse complement strand
TCGGTGAAGCTCGGGCTGCAGGCCAAGCGCAAGCGCGCTGGCTGGAGCCTGCCCTATCTGGAGCACCTCATGGGCATGGGAGCGGCTCTGGGGATGGGGGGCTCTGGTTAGATGCGATTGCCCTGATTGTCTGGCCTGTTTGCTATTTATTTAATAGCAATGCGCAGGACCGATAAACTGCGACGCACCATGCCGCAATCCCGATCGAACCAGTGGGCGCAGTTGTTCTCGCTGCCCGACCAACCCGCCTTGCCGCTGCAGGGCCGCCTGCGCGCGGCGGTGGTCCAGGCCATCCTGGACGAGCGGCTGAGCCCCGGGGCGCCGCTGCCGTCCTCGCGCGAACTCGCGGCGATCCTGGGGCTGAGCCGCAACACGGTGACCTCGGCCTACCTGCAGTTGATGGACGAGGGCTTCCTCGAAGCGCGCCCGCGCAGCGGCGTGTTCGTGGCGCAGAACGCGCGCCCGCTGTCGGCGGCCGCGGCTGACCCGCTGGTGGGCCGCAGCGGCCAGTCGGGCCAGCCGCCGGACTGGCCGCAGCGCGTGCTGCGCTCGCTGGTGGACCGGCCCACGCTGTCCAAGCCCGAGCAGTGGCGCGACTATCCGTACCCCTTCATCTACGGCAACTACGATCCGCAGCTTTTTCCCACCGGGGACTTCCGCGAGTGCTGCGCGCGCAGCCTGGCGCGTTCGCAACTGCCGCACTGGACGCCCGACTTCGAGACCGACGACGTGCCGGAGCTGATCGAGCAGATCCGCACGCGCCTGCTGCCCCGGCGCGGCGTGTTCGCGCTCAAGGAGGAGATCCTGGTCACCCTCGGCGCGCAGCACGCCTATTACCTGCTGGCCGACGCGCTGTTCGACGAGCGCACGCGCGTCGGCCTGGAGGAGCCCGGCCACCCGCATGCGCGCAACAGCTTCGCGCTGCGCAGGCCGCGGTGGGTCGAGGTCGCGGTCGATCAGGACGGCCTGGTGGTGGACGCGTTGCCGGCCGCCGACTATCTGTTCGTCACGCCCTCGCACCAGAGCCCGACCACTGCCACGCTGAGCCTGGAGCGCCGCCAGTGGCTGCTGCGCAAGGCCGAGCTGCAGGACTTCGTCATCATCGAGGACGACTACGAGGCCGAGAACCTGTACGAAGGCACGCCGATGCCCGCGCTCAAGAGCCTGGACAAGACCGGGCGCGTGATCTACGTCGGCTCGGTGTCCAAGAGCCTCTCGCCCGCGCTGCGCCTGGGCTTCATCGTGGCGCCGCGCGCGCTGATCCGCGAGCTGCGCGTGATCCGCCACGCCATGGTGCGCCACCCCAGCGCCTTCCTGCAGCACGCCTATGCGCTGTTCCTGTCCCTGGGCCACCACGAGTCGCACGCGCGGCGCGTCAACCACGCCATGCAGGAGCGGCTGGCGCTGGCGGCGCAGGCGCTGCGCGAGCACCTGCCGGACTTCGAGTTCCGGCTGCCCATGGGCGGCGCCTCGATCTGGGTGCAGGCGCCGGCCTGGGTGGACGCCGCCGAGCTGGCGCTGATGGCGCGCAGCCACGGCGTGCTGATCGAGGCCGGCGACGTGTTCTTCGCCCGGCCGCCGTACCCGTGTCCGTTCTTCCGACTGCGGCTGTCGTCGATTGCCGCGGCGCATATCCCGGCGGGCATCCGCGCGCTCGCGCTGGCGGTTGAGGAACTGGCCCTGGCGCGCGGCGAGCCGCGCCGGCCGACCACCCGCCCGCACTGATTGCGCCTGGTTCCGTGCGCGGCGCACCGCGGGCGTGCGGCCCGCACCAAAACAAGGGTAAGTCCCCATCCGCTGGCTCCATGGCCTTGGCGGCGCTGGCACTTCCTGGACGCGGGCTGTGCGTGCAAAGTTGCCCCCGACCTTCACCCACTGGAGAAAACCGATGAACATGCCCCGGCGCCTAGCCCTCAAATGCGCGGTCCTTGCGGCCGCATGCTGCTGCGGCGCTTCCTTCGCCCAGACCAAGGAAGTGACTTTCGCGCACCAGGACATGCTGGTCCCGCTGCGCCTCGTGATGGAATCCGGCGAGGTCGAAAAGGCCACCGGCTACAAGATCAACTGGCGCATGTTCTCCGGCGGCGGCGACGTGATCCGCGCCATGGCCTCGGGCGACGTGCAGATGGGCGAGGTCGGCTCCAGCCCGCTCACCGCGGCGGCCAGCCAGGGGCAGGACGTCAGGCTGTTCTGGATCTCGGCCGACATCGCCGACGCCGAGGCGCTGGTCGCGCGCAATGGCAGCGGCATCGAGGGCATGAAAGACCTCGTCGGCAAGAAGGTCGCCACGCCCTTCGTCTCGACCGCGCACTACCAGCTCATGGCCGGCATGAAGATGGACGGCGTGGACGCGCGCCGCGTGAACGTGATGAACATGCGCCCGCCCGAGATCGCCGCCGCCTGGGAGCGCGGCGACATCGACGCCACCTTCATCTGGGACCCGGTGCTCTCCCGGATCAAGAGCAGCGGCAAGGTCATCGCCACCTCCGGCGGCATCGGCCAGCGCGGCGCGCCCACGTTCGAGGGCATCGTGGTCAACGCCAAGTGGGCGGCGGCCAACGAGCCCTTCATGATCGCCTTCGTGAAGGCGCTCAACCGCGCCAACGAGGAGTACCGGGCATCGGCCGCGAGCTGGACCGCCGATTCACCCCAGGTCAAGGCCATGGCCAAGTGGACCAAGGCCGATCCGAAGGACGTGCTGGCGACCATGGCGCTCTACCGCTTCCCGACGGCGGCCGAGCAGCTTTCGCCCACCTGGCTCGGCGGCGGCGCGGCCAAGGCCATGGCCGATACCGCGGCCTTCCTCAAGGAGCAGGGCCGGGTGCAGGCGGTCAAGCCCGACTACAAGGACTTCGTGGCCACCGTCTACGTCGAGAAGGCCATGGGGAACTGACATGCCGACGCTCGACATCCGAGACCTCACGGTCAACTACGCCGTCAAGGGCGGCACGCTGCAGGCGCTGGCGCCGGTCAACCTGAAGATGCATGACGGCGACTTCGTCGTCGCGCTCGGCGCCTCCGGCTGCGGCAAGACCACGCTGCTCAACTGCATCGCCGGCTTCCTGCCGCCTTCCAGCGGCCAGATCCTGCTCGACGGCCAGCCGGTGGCCGGCCCGGGCGCCGACCGCGGCGTGGTGTTCCAGAAGCATGCGCTGATGCCCTGGCTCAACGTGCGCGACAACGTCGCGCTCGGGCTGCGCCTGGGCGGCATGCCCAGGGCCCGGCGTGACCGCATCGCCGAAGAGAAGCTGGCCCAGGTCGGCCTGCAGGCCTACGCCGACCGCGCCGTCTACGAACTCTCGGGCGGCATGCAGCAGCGCGTGGGCATCGCGCGCGCCCTGGCCAGCGACCCGGCCGTGCTGCTGATGGACGAACCCATGGGCGCGCTCGACGCCTTCACGCGCGAGCAGGTGCAGGAGATCCTGCTCAAGGCCTGGTCCGAGTCGAACAAGATGGTGTTCTTCATCACCCATTCGGTGGAGGAGGCGCTGTTCCTGGCCACGCGCCTGATCGTCATGAGCCCGAGCCCGGGCCGCATCTCGCACATCTACGAGGACGTGCCGTTCTCGCGCCAGTTCCTCACGCACGGCGATTCGCGCAAGGTCAAGTCCGAGCCGGAATTCATCCGGCTGCGCGAGGAAGTGCTGTCCATCATCCACCACCGGGAGGCCGCCCATGTCTGAGGCCAGCATTGCCGTACCTGTCGCCATGAAACAAACCCCCACCGCCACCGCCACCGCCAGCGCCGCGTCCGGCGCCAAGCTCAAGACCAGCGCCTTCAAGGTGCCGGGCGAAGGCTCCAGCGTCGGCATCAGCGTGGTCACCGTGATCGTCCTGTTCGCGCTGTGGTTCCTCGTCACCAACATGGGCTGGGTCAAGCCGCTGTTCCTGCCTTCGCCGCAGGCGGTGCTGCAGCAGTTCTACGAGTACCTGACCGGCCAGGCCAACGACAAGCCGCTGTGGCAGCACTTCATGGCCAGCATGCTGCGGGTCTTCTCGGCCTTTGCGCTGGCCTGCGTCACGGCGATCCCGGTAGGCATCGCCATGGGCATGAGCCGCGTGGCGCGCGGCATTTTCGATCCGCCGCTGGAGTTCTACCGGCCGCTGCCGCCGCTGGCTTACCTGCCGCTGATCATCATCTGGTTCGGCATCGACGAGGTGCCCAAGGTGCTGCTGATCTTCCTGAGCTGCTTCGCGCCGCTGGCGCTGGCCGCGCGCTCGGGCATGCGCAGCGCCTCGCAGGAGCAGATCAACGCCGCGTACTCGATGGGGGCGAGCTACATGCAGGTGATCCGGCACGTGATCCTGCCCTCGGCGCTGCCGGACATTCTGGTGGGCATGCGCATCGCCATCGGCTTCGGCTGGACCACGCTGGTGGCCGCCGAAATGGTGGCCGCCAACATGGGCCTGGGGCAGATGGTGCTCAACGCTTCGAACTTCCTGCGCACCGACATCGTGATCATGGGCATCATCGTGATCGGCGTGGTGGCCTACCTGTTCGACCTGCTGATGCGCTGGCTCGAGCGCCGGCTGGTGCCCTGGAAAGGGCGGATGTAAACCCAACCAAAGGCCGGGCGTTTGCCCGGCCTTTGCTTTGGCTACCTCATCAGCGCGATGACTTCCCGGAACACGGTGTTGCCGGCGGAAGAGACGAAATCGAGCACATGGCTGCGCCGGTAGTAGGGGCTCAGGTCCAGGCCGACGCCGATGCCCGCGATTGCGACGCGCCCCGACTGCTGCTGCCGCGCCACCACGTCCCGCAGGTGATGGTCGAGGTAGTGCGCGTCGTTCGCCAGGTGGGTTGCGCCGTCCATCGGCGAGCCGTCGGAGACCACGAGCAGCCGCTTGCGCTGCTCGGGGCGCGCGAGCAGCCGGGCGCAGGCCCAGTCCACCCCCTCGCCGTCGATACCCTCGCGGAACAGGTCGCCCTTGAGCAGCGCCGCGATCGCGGGGCGGGCGCGGCGCCAGGGCGTGTCGGCGTTCTTGAACACCAGGTGGCAGCGCTCGTTCAGCCGCCCGGGGTGCGGCGGCCGGCCGGCGCGCAGCCAGTCGCGCTGCGCGCGGCCGCCGTTCCATGCGCCGGTGGTGTAGCCCAGGATCTCGCTGGCGACCCCGGCCTGCTCCAGCGCGCGCGCCAGCACGTCGACCAGCATCGCGACCGACTCGGCGTGCTCCCGCATGGAGCCCGAGCAGTCGATCAGGAAGGACACCACGCAGTCGGCCACCGGCTCCAGCCGCTCGGTACGGAACAGGCGCCGCTCCGACGGCGAGGCCACCAGTTGCGCCAGCCGGCGGCCGTCGACGTGGCCTTCCTCCTGGCCGCCGTCCCAGCCGTCGCGGGCGGGCTCGGCCAGCAGCGCGCGCAGCTCGCGCGCCAGGCGCGCGAGGTTCACGCCCTGGCCGGCCACGCGGCGGTCGAGCGTCTCGCGGTACTGCGCCAGCAGTGCCTGGCGCACCAGCGATGCGGCCTCGTGCTCGCGGTCATGGGCGGTGGTGAATATGCGGTAGGCGCCGCCCGCGCCGTCGAGCACGGCGCTGCGGCCGGACGCGGCGGTGGTGAAGCGCTCGACGATCTCCTGTTCCATCTCGGCGACCAGGCTGAAGACGCTGCGCCGGTCGTCCTCGGGCGCGCCTTCGCGCGCATCGCCACCGGCCCCGTCGCCGGCCGCATGCAGCAGCGCTGCCACCGCATGCGCGATGGCGCGCGCATGCAGCGCATAGGCGGCCTGGTCGGCGCGGTCGCGGCGCAGGCCGGCCAGGGCATGGCCCAGCAGCGGCGCGAGCGCGAAGCGCGTGGACTCCAGCAGATCCTCGGTGGCCTGCAGCACCTGCTGGCCGCTCACGCGGGCGCGGCAGATCTGCGCCACGGCGTACAGCAGCAGGCCGCGCGCGGTGTCGGTCAGGCCCGAATGGTGGAAGGCGAGCGACCACTGTTCGTGGCGGTGCCGCAGGTTGCGCCGCATGCCGGGCATGGCCTCGGGCGCGAGCGACTCGGCGCGGAACTGCTCCAGCATCTCGAACACCATGCGCTCGACCGGCTGCTCGGGGCGCAGGCGCTCGTGCAGCGCCGCGTCGGAGAGCGAGAGCCGCAGCGCCAGGCCGTCGGCCGCGCCGCGGAAGGACGCGAAGTCGTCCGCCTCGGGCGAGGGATGCAGGTGCGGCGCGAACCAGGGCAGCGGCCGGCTGCCGCGGTGCAGGCGCCGGCCGCGAAAGTGCAGGTCGGCCTCGCCGCTGAAGGCGCGGATCATGGCCGCGCAGAGTTCGTCCACGCGCTGCGCGTGCCGGGCGCGGCGCTGCGCCTGGCTCATCTGTCCGGGGCCGCGAGCTGCTGCGATTCTTCCAGCTCCAGGTCGAAGCAGCGCTGGAAGTACTCCGCCACGAGCGGCCGCTCCGCCTCGTCGCACTTGTTGACGAAGGACAGGCGAAAGGCCAGCGCCGGGTCGCGGAAGATCTCCAGGTTCTCGGCCCAGGTGATCACGGTGCGCGGCGACATCAGCGCCGACAGGTCGCCCGCCGCGAAGCCCTTGCGCGTGAGATCGGCCACGGCCACCATCGAGGCGACCAGCTTGCCGCCCGCCGCATCGGCCAGCGACGGCACGCGCGCCTGCACGATGGCGATTTCCTCGCCGGCCGGCAGGTAGTTCAGCGAGGCGACGATGTTCCAGCGGTCGATCTGCGCATGGTTGAGCCGCTGCGCTCCGTGGTACAGGCCGTTGAGGTTGCCCAGCCCCACCGTGTTGGCGGTGGCGAACAGGCGGAAGAAGGGGTGCGGCTGCAGCACCCGGTTCTGGTCCATCAGCGTGAACCGGCCCTCGCGCTCCAGGATGCGCTGGATCACGAACATCACGTCGGGCCGGCCGGCGTCGTACTCGTCGAAGATCAGCGCCACCGGCCGCTGCAGCGCCCAGGGCACGATGCCCTCCTGGAACTCGGTGACCTGGCGGCCCTCGCGCAGCACCACCACATCCTTGCCCACCAGGTCGAGCCGGCTGACGTGGCCGTCGAGGTTGAGCCGCACGCAGGGCCAGTTCAGGCGCGCGGCCACCTGCTCGATGTGGGTCGACTTGCCGGTGCCGTGCAGGCCCTGCACCATCACGCGGCGGTTGTGCCGGAACCCGGCCAGGATCGCCAGCGTCACGTCGCGGTTGAAGCGGTACGCCGGGTCGATCTCGGGCACGTGCTCGCCGCGCTCGCCGAAGGCCGGCACCGTCAGGTCGGAGTCGATGCCGAACAGGTCGCGCACGCGCAGCATCCTGCCGGGGTGGAGGGGGGCGGTCATCGTCGTCCTTGGTTCAGGCCTGGGCGCGGCGCTGCGTGTCGTCGCCGGCATCGATGCGCGCCAGCGCCAGGGCGGCGCGCTGCAGCGCGGGCAGCAGCAGGCGCGCCTTGCCGGCATCGAGCCGCATGATCGGCGCCTGTGCAGCGATGCACAGGTTCGACGGGCCATGGGCCGAGGGCACCAGGGTGGCGATGCACAGCAGGCCGGGCAGGAATTCCTCGTCATCCAGCGCGAAGCCGTCCTTGCGCACGCGCTGCACCTCGCGTTCGAGCGCATCGAGGTCGGTCAGCGTCCTGGGGGTATAGGCCTCCAGCGGCGCATTGGCGAGCAGGCGCCGCCGCTGCGCCGGGCTCATCTGCGCCAGGAAGACCTTGCCGCTGGCCGAGCAGTGCACCGGCACGCGCGAGCCCGGCTGCAGGTAGAAGCGCAGCGGCGCGGCGGTTTCCACCCGGTCCAGGTACACCACCTCGCTGCCCGACAGGGCGGTGAGGTTGCAGCTCTCGCCGATCTCCTCGACCAGGCGGCGCAGCACCATGTGGCGCGCGCCGTGGTGGCTGTCGTTGAGCAGCAGGTTCTCGGCCAGGCGCCGCAGCCGCGTGCCGACGCCGTAGTGCCGGCCGTCGCCCTCGCGCCGCAGCAGGCCGGCGGCCTCGAGCTGCTGCAGCATGCGGTGCAGGGTCGGCTTGGGCAGGCCGGTCTCCTCCACCAGCCCTTGCAGCGTGTAGCGCTGGTCCTTGGCCGCGATCACCTCGAGCAGGGCGAACAGCCGCATGGTCGGGGTGTCTGCACCGGTTTCCATGCCCTCGGGTTTCGAACTTTCGACGACTTTCATGGCGTGGATCATAGCCTTTTATTAAAAAATCAGTACGAAATGTACCGATTATTGGAATTTCATTTGACTGGCGGCGTGCGGCACCCTATATTTCGCATGCGCAGATTTCGGAACCCATGGTTCCATATTTTTCAAGTCTCCACCACCCCGTACCGCAGGAGTCCCGTCCCATGAGCCAGAACCCCCCCGCCATGCCCGCCCGCGCCGCCGTCACCGGCGTGCAGAAGATGACGCCTTCCGAGGCCTTCGTCGAGACCCTGGTCGCCAACGGCGTGACCGACATGTTCGGCATCATGGGCTCGGCCTTCATGGACGCCATGGACATTTTCGCGCCGGCCGGCATCCGGCTGATCCCGGTGGTGCACGAGCAGGGCGCCGGCCACATGGCCGACGGCTATGCGCGCGTCTCGGGCCGCCACGGCGTGGTGATCGGCCAGAACGGTCCCGGCATCAGCAACTGCGTCACGGCCATCGCGGCGGCCTACTGGGCGCACAGTCCGGTGGTGATCGTCACGCCCGAGACCGGCACCATGGGCATGGGCCTGGGCGGCTTCCAGGAGGCCAACCAGTTGCCGATGTTCCAGGAGTTCACCAAGTACCAGGGCCACGTGGTGAACCCCAAGCGCATGGCCGAGTTCACCGCGCGCTGTTTCGACCGCGCGATCTCGGAAATGGGCCCGACCCAGCTCAACATCCCGCGCGACTACTTCTACGGCGAGATCGAATGCGAGATCCCGAAACCCATGCGCGTGGAGCGCGGCGCGGGCGGCGAGAACAGCCTGGCCGCCGCGGTCGAGTTGCTGGCCCAGGCCCGGTTCCCGGTCATCCTGTCGGGCGGCGGCGTGGTCATGGGCGATGCGGTGGAGGAGTGCAAGGCGCTGGCCGAGCGCCTGGGCGCGCCGGTGGCCAACGGCTACCTGCGCAACGATTCTTTCCCCGCCAGCCATCCGCTGTGGGCGGGCCCGCTGGGCTACCAGGGCAGCAAGGCCGCGATGAAGCTGATCGCCCAGGCCGACGTGGTGCTGGCCCTGGGCTCGCGCATGGGCCCCTTCGGCACGCTGCCGCAGCACGGCATGGACTACTGGCCGAAGAACGCCAAGATCATCCAGGTCGAGGCCGACCACACCAACCTGGGCCTGGTGAAGAAGATCACCGTGGGCATCCACGGCGACGCCAAGGCCGTGGGCAAGGCGCTGCTCGAGCGCCTGGCCGGGCGCACGCTGGCCTGCGACGCCACCAAGGCCGAGCGCGCCGAGAAGATCCGGCAGGAGAAGGCGGCCTGGGAGAAGGAACTCGATGGCTGGACGCACGAGCGCGACCCCTACAGCCTGGACATGATCGAAGAGGCCAAAAATGAGGGCGGCCACTGGCTGCATCCGCGCCAGGTGCTGCGCGAGCTGGAAAAGGCGATGCCGCCGCGCGCCATGGTGTCCACCGACATCGGCAACATCAACGCGGTTGCCAACAGCTACCTGCGCTTCGAGGAGCCCAGGAGCTTCTTCGCGCCGATGAGCTTCGGCAACTGCGGCTATTCGCTGCCCACCATGATCGGCGCCAAGCTGGCCGCGCCGGACCGCCCGGCCATTGCCTACGCGGGCGACGGCGCCTGGGGCATGAGCATGGTCGAGATCATGACCTGCGTGCGCCACGACATCCCGGTCACCGCGGTGGTGTTCCACAACCGCCAGTGGGGCGCGGAGAAGAAGAACCAGGTCGACTTCTACAACCGCCGCTTCGTCGCCGGCGAGCTGGACAACCAGAGCTTCGCCGGCATCGCCAGGGCAATGGGCGCCGAGGGCATCGTGGTGGACCGGCTGGAGGACGTGGGCCCGGCGCTGAAGAAGGCCGTGGACATGCAGATGAACCAGGGCAAGACCACGGTGATCGAGGTCATGTGCACCCGCGAGCTGGGCGACCCGTTCCGCCGCGACGCGCTGGCCAAGCCGGTGCGCCTGCTCGAGAAGTACAAGGACTACGTCTGAGCGGCGCGCAAGGAAGCTGCCATGATCGAGTTGGCCGACACCGCCGCCGCGACCCATCCGCGCCTCGACGCCCTGGTGGAGCGCGCGCGCAGGCGCGCCAGGTCCGCGTGCCCGCGCATCGGGCTGGTGCATCCCTGTGACTGTCTCTTATACACATCTGACGCTGCCGACGAAGAGAACCTAGTGTAGGTGGCGGGGGGGGGGGGGGGGGGGAGGGGGGGGGGGGGGGGGGGGGGGGGGGGGGGGGGGGGGGGGGGGGGGGGGGGGGGGGGGGGGGGGGGGGGGGGGGGGGGGGGGGGGGGGGGGGGGGGGGGGGGGGGGGGGGGGGGGGGGGGGG
>NZ_JAELTO010000131.1 GCF_016428875.1 Xylophilus sp. ASV27 | reverse complement strand
AGATGTGTATAAGAGACAGGGCTGGCGCCGCGCCCGGCCGGCGCGCGCGGCCTGTCGGCGCTGGCCGACCGCTTCGGCGAGGCCTTCCGCATGGCGCTGCTGGCCATGAACGCGCACCGGCTGCGCACCTTCCTCACCATGCTGGGCATCATCATCGGCATCGCCTCGGTGGTGGCGGTGGTGGCCCTGGGCGCGGGGTCGAGCCAGAAGGTGCTGGAGAACATCAGCTCCATCGGCACCAACACCATCGAGGTGTTCTCCGGCACCGGCTTCGGCGACCCGCGCTCGGCCCGGGTGCGCAGCCTGGTGCCGGCCGACGCCGACGCGCTGGCGCGGCAGGACTACGTCGACAGCGTGACGCCCACGCTCACCAGTTCGCTGACCGCGCGCTACCGCAACGTCGAGGCCTCGGTCACCGTGACCGGCGCGGGCGAGCAGTACTTCCGCGTGCGCGGCGTGGAGATCGCCCAGGGCGCGGCCTTCGACCGCGGCCACGTGCAGCGCCTGGACCAGGTCGCCGTGATCGACGACAACGCGCGCAAGACGCTGTTCCCGAACGAGCCCGACCCGGTCGGCCAGGTGCTGCTGCTGGGCAGCGTGCCGGTGCGCGTGGTGGGCGTGGCGGCGAAGAAGGACAGCGCCTTCGGCAACAGCGAGGCGCTCAACGTCTTCGTGCCCTACACCACGGCCATGAGCCGCATCGTCAACCAGAACTACCTGCGCAGCATCACCGTGCGGGTGCGCGACGACGCCTCCACCAGCGCGGCCGAGCAGGGCATCAACCAGCTGCTGCTGCAGCGCCACGGGCGCAAGGACTTCTATGTGCTCAACACCGACAGCATCCGCCAGACCATCGAGGCCACCACGCGCACGCTGACGCTGCTGGTGGCCTCCATCGCCGTGATCTCGCTGGTGGTGGGCGGCATCGGCGTGATGAACATCATGCTGGTGTCGGTCACCGAGCGCACCCGCGAGATCGGCGTGCGCATGGCCGTGGGCGCGCGCCAGGGCGACATCCAGCAGCAGTTCCTGATCGAGGCGGTGCTGGTGTGCCTGCTCGGCGGCGTGCTGGGCATCTCGCTGGCGCTGGCGATCGGCGCGGTGTTCGCGCGCGTCGGCGGCGACTTCAACATGGTCTATTCCACCGGCTCCATGGCCGCGGCCTTTGCCTGCTCGACCCTGATCGGCGTGGTGTTCGGCTTCCTGCCCGCGCGCAGCGCGGCGCGCCTGAACCCGGTCGACGCGCTGGCCCGCGAGTGACCCTTTCCAAGAACATGCGCAAGTCCCTGCTCACCCTCCTCTTGGCCGCCGCCCTGCTGGCCGGCTGCGCCGGCACGCAGCCGCCCTACGCCGCGCCGCAGGCCCGCGTGCCCGCGCAGTGGCCGCATGGCGGCGGCGACGCGCGCGCCCTCACCGGCGCCTGGTGGACCGCCTTTGGCGACCCGGCGCTGAACCAGTTGGTGCAGGACGCGCTGGCGGCCAACAACGACCTGGCCGCCGCCGGCATCCGCGTGCGCCGCGCGCAGTTGCAGGCCGGCCTGGCCGAGGCCAACCTGCTGCCGCAGTTCAGCGGCAGCCTCCGCAGCAGCGCCGCGCGCGGCCTGGACGGCGGCGGCAGCACGCGCGCCAGTTCCAGCACGCTGGGCGCGAGCTACGAGCTAGACCTGTGGAACCGCCTGGGCGCGCAGCGCGATGCCGCGCGCTGGGAGGCCGAGGCCACCGCGCAGGACCGTGAAGCCACCGCTCAGGCGCTGGCCGGCACCACCGCCACGCTGTACTGGCAACTGGGCTACCTGCGCGAGCGCATCGGCGCGGCCGAGGCCAGCGTGGCCTATGCCGAACGCACCCAGGCGCTGGTGCAGGCGCAGTACCGCGCTGGCGCCGTGTCTGCGCTCGAAGTGGCCGAGACCACGCAGACAGTGGCCAGCCAGCGCGCCGCGCTGTCGCAGCTGCGGCAACAGCAGGTCGAGGCCGCCAATGCGCTGGCCCTGCTGTTCGACGGCCGGCAGGCCGATGCCGCGGCCCGGGCGCCGCGGCAATTGCCGCGCACGCCGCTGCCCGCGGTGGCAGAAGGCCTGCCGGCCGAGCTGCTGGGCCGCCGCCCCGACCTGCGCGCGGCCGAGCTGCGCCTGCGCAGCGCCTACGCCACCGTCGACGCCACGCGCGCCAGCTACTACCCGGCGCTGACGCTGACCGGCACGCTCGGCGGCTCCAGCAGCGCGCTGTTCAACGTGCTGCAGAACCCGCTGGCCACGCTGGGCGCGGGCCTGAGCCTGCCGTTTCTGCAGCGCCGGCAGATGGACCTGAACATCCGCGTCTCGCAGACGCAGTACGAAGAGGCGGTGGTCAACTTCCGCCAGACGCTCTACCAGGCGCTGGCCGACGTGGACAACGCCCTGTCGGCGCGCAGCCGCCTGGCCGAGCAGTCCGCGCAGCTGGAGCAGTCGCTCGCCGCCGCGCAGACGGCCGAGCGCCTGTACGAAACCCGCTACCGCCTGGGCGCCGTGCCGCTGCGCACCTGGCTCGACGCCCAGCAGACCCGCCGCAGCGCCGAAACCGCGCTGGCCGAGAACCGCTACAACCGGCTGGTGAACCACGCCACGCTCTACCGGGTGCTGGGCGGCGGCACGGACGGCGCCGGCTGATGCTCCTCTTTTAATAGCTACAAGCCCAGAAAGTACCTGGGCTACAGGCACTTTTCTTTCAAAAATCGGGGTGCGCGCCCACCACCAGCCCCGACGCCACGCCGCCGAACAGATCGCCCTCCACCAGCGGCACGCCCGGAAAGGCCGCCGCCAGCGCCTGCTGGAACGGCCGCAGCGCCGAGGAGCCGCCGGTCAGGTAGATCGCATCGGGCGCGGCCAGGCCGGCGCGGCGCACGCACTCCTGCGCGCAGGCCAGCACGCCCGCCAGCAGCGCGCGCAGATGCGCGGCCAGCGCGGCGGCGTCCAGCGTCAGCGCCAGGCCCGGCTCGACGAAGGACAGGTCCAGCGCCGCCGCCCCGCTGCCGGAGGCGGCGATCTTGGCCGCCTCCACCGCATGCGCGATGCGGTGGCCGTGGCGCTGCTCCAGCACCGCCAGCAGCCGCGCATGCAGGCGCGGGTCGCGGTAATCGCCGCGCAGCGCGCGCGCCGCGCGCAGGGCCGCGGGCGCGGCCAGGCGGTGGATCAGGTGCCAGGTGGCCAGCTCGAAGAACACGCTGCTCGGCACCTCGCGCCCGCTCGGGCCGGTGTGGCGCAGGCCCAGCAGCGGCATGACCTCGGCCAGGTTCAGCGCGCGGTCGTAGTCGGTGCCGCCGACGTGCACGCCCGCGGTGGCCAGGATGTCGGCGCTGCGGTCGGCGCGCCGCGCGCGCTCGGGCCCCAGGCGCACCACGGTGAAGTCCGAGGTGCCGCCGCCGATGTCGGCCACCAGCACCCGCGCCTCGGCCGTGATGCGGCGCTCGTAGTCCAGCGCCGCGGCAATCGGTTCGAGCTGGAAGGCGATCGCCTCGAAGCCCGCGCTGCGCGCCGCCTGGCCCAGCGCCGCCTCGGCCTGGGCGTCGCGCGCCGGGTCGTCGTCCACGAAATGCACCGGCCGCCCCAGCACCGCGCGCGTCGGCCGCATGCCCAGCCGGGCCTCGGCCCGCGCGGCCAGCTCGCGCAGGAAGCGGGCGACGATGTCGCGGAACGACACCGAGGCGCCATGCACCGCCGTCTGCTCGTCGATCAGCGCGCTGCCCAGCAGGCTCTTGAGCGAGCGCATCAGCCGCCCCTCCTCCCCCGCCAGATAGCGCGCGATCGCGTCGCGGCCAAAGTGCGTGCTGCGCCCCTCGTCCTGGAAGAACATGGCCGTGGGCAGCGCCGTCGCCGCGCCCTCCAGCGCCAGCAGGCGCACCCCGCCCGCCCCCGAGCGCGCCGCCACGGCGGAGTTGGAAGTACCGAAATCGATGCCCAGCACGGGCGAGACCAAAGAGGGAGACCGAGAAGCCATGCGCGACAAAGGCCGCCCGCGCGGGCGGGCCGGCGGGGGACGACGGGAAAGGGGGGCGGATTGTAGTGGCCGCCGGCAGGGCGCGTGGCAGATCCTTGGAATGGCTGCGGTGTGCGCCATGCATCCCGTTCCAACCGGGGGTAAGCCAACGCGAGGAAGTGTTCCGCGTTGGCTTGACTCATTCCTCGAAGAAGCAGCCGAGTTCCTCCAGCCTGGCCCGGTAGCCGGCTGCGTCGTTGTCGGGCTTGGTGCTGATGCCGGCGAAGGTATCGCTCTCGTGCTTGAACTTCGCCGCCGCCTTTTCATGGATGGTGGCGACCCCGGCCTGCGGAACACACACCAGGCCATCCTCATCGCCCACCATCAGGTCGCCGGGCGCCACCACCATGCCGCCGATGGCGATGGGCACATTGATTTCGCCAGGACCGTTCTTGTAGGGTCCACGATGGGTGATGCCCGCGGCGTACACGGGGAAGTCGTGCTGGCGGATCCATCCATAGTCGCGCACGGCGCCGTTGACGATGATGCCCGCGAATTTCTTGGCGATGCAGTAGGCCAGCATCCGCTCGCCGACGATGGCGTTGGTCAGATCGCCATTGGCGTCGACCACGATCACATCGCCTTCTACTCCAAGGTTTAGCGCCATGTGGGTGAGCAGGTTGTCGCCGGGGCACGTCTTGACCGTCAACGCCGGACCGCACAGCGTCCCCCCCGAGTGCATTGGACGCAGCGCTGGCCCACCGGCAGACAGTCGCGACATCGAGTCGCTGATATTGGCCACCGGAATGCGCTTGAACTTTTCGATCCAGTTGACGCTGACCGCACTGCGGCGCTTGAGAACCTGGAAACCTGGTTGCATGAAAAACTCCTGTCGAAGAAAGACGGGTACGCCGCTTCGGCCCTATTCGCCCGGATGGACGTTGGCGCTCTTGATGACCTGGGCCCAGCGGACTATGTCGGCACGCTGCACTGCCGCAAGGGCCTCTGGCGCGCCGCCCGCCACGTCCAAGCCCAGCTTGTGCAGGCGCTCGAGGACGGTGGGATCTTTGAGTGCCCTGTTGAAGGCCGCGTTCAGCCTGGCAATGACGGCAGGGGGCGTGCTGGCCGGCACGAAAGCACCGAACCAGGCATCGCTGGCAAAGCCGGAGATGCCCGCCTCCGCCATGGTCGGAACGTCAGGCATGCCAGGCAGGCGTTGCGGCGACGTCGTGGCTATGACCCGTATCCTGCCGGCCTGTACTTGTGCGGCGATGGACTGGGTAGGAGCGAACATCATCGATACCTGGCCTGCCAGCAGGTCGTTCACGGCCGGTGCGTCTCCCTTGTAGGGCACATGCACCATGTCGATACCGGTCTTCAGCTTCAGCAGTTCACCCTGCAGATGGAGCACGGTGCCGTTTCCCCCGGAAGCGAAGCTCATGGTGCCGGGAGCGGCCCTCGACGCCTTCACGATGTCCTGGACGGTGAACCACGGTTTGTTCGCCGCGACTGCCAGCACGGTGTGTGAAACGGCAATCTGAACCACCGGCGCGAAAGCCTTCACCGCGTCATAGGGCAGCTTGGACTGCAACGAAGGAACGATGGCCATTGGCCCCGTCGAACTCACCAGAAGCATGTAGCCATCAGGCGCCGACCGCGCGACATACTGGGCCCCGATAGCGCCCGCGGCGCCTGCGCGGTTGTCGATGATGATGGGCACGCCCAGGTCTTGACCCAGCTTTTCCGCCAGGCTGCGCGCGATGACATCGCCCGAGCCACCCGCAGCGTTGGGCACCACGTAGGTGATGGCCCTCTCTGGATAGGGGCTGGCCGCCAGGGCGCAAGGTGCATGGGCCGCCGCGGCCAGAGCAACATGGGCCGCGACGAGCCACGGGGAAAGAAGTTTCATGGCAATACCTGTTTTGGAAGTTGGGAATGAGCGCTTCAGACAGCAGCAAAGCCGTACAAGGCCGCTGGTGTGTCCGCCAGGATTTCGCGGCGTTGGGCTTCGGCGGATGCCCAGTCCAACAGCAGTGCCAGCATGTCTTCGTCAGCCGGCTGGGGCGTGCCCTCCAGGGTCGACAGCACATGCGGCCAGTCGCTGCCCCACACCAGACGGCCGGTGCTGCTGACCACCAACTGGCGACCGAGGGTGTGCAGTACCTCTTCCCGGGACGTGCCGAGCAGTTGCGCCGAAGACGCCAACGACAGCTTGACCCAGGTATTGCCTGCATCCACAAGCCGGCGAAGCACCGTGTAAGCAGGGCTGTCCACACCACCGTCTTGCGGGATACGGGCCATGTGGTCGATGACCAGCGAAACACCCACAACCGCCAATGCATCACCGTGGGCGACCAACTGCTGTGGTGTCAGCATCAACTGCACATGCCAGCCCAGAGGGGCGATGCGCCGGGCGATTGGCGCCAGAGTGTCGAACGGCGTGGACTGGCCGCGCGCCAGGTTCAGACGCACGCCGCGCACACCGGCTGCATGCAGCTCTGCCAATTCAGCATCCGTCGCGCCGGGAGCCAGGGACACAACGGCCCGCCCCTCGGCGCCGAGTGCGGCCAACCCGTCAAGGGTGCTGCGGTTGTCGAGCCCATACGACGACGGCGCCACAACGACGGTGCGCGTGGTACCCATGAGAGACTGCACTGCAAGGTACTGTTCCATCGGGGCCGGCGGAACCGGCTGCGCACCCGGCGCGAAAGGATAGCGGCTGTCGAACACATGCATGTGGCAGTCGCAAGCACCCGCGGGCAACACGGGCAAAGGGCGAGTCGTCACTGCAACTCCTGCTTCTGGCGCAAGTCGAACTCGCGCGTCGCGTCGTCGTAGAACTTCAGTTCATCGGCGTAGAAGCGGCTGAAGTCGTGTACACCCAGAGGTGCAGCGACGATGCCCAAGCCATCCATGGCCGCGACCACGGCGGGCTGGCGCACCACGTCCAGGATGGCGGCGGCTAGCTTTTCGTTGACCGCCGCGGGGGTACGCGCCGGGGCCAGCAGGCCCCACCAGCCGACGGCCGTGAGGTTCGGCACGCCGGCCTGGGCCATGGTAGGGACATCGGGTAGGTCCTTCATACGCTCGGTGCCAGTGACGGCCAGGGCCCGCAGCTTGCCGGAGCGCACCAGCGGCAGGGCCTCGCTGGCGGTGGTGGTCATGAAAAGCACCCGCCCGGCGATGAGGTCGGGCATGGCCTGCGCGCCGCCCTTGTACAGCACCTGCACCGCGGGAATACGGGTGTTGCGCACGAAGATCGCATTGTTGGCCGAGGCCGAGCCGACCACGGCATACGAAGCTTGGTCCGGGTGCGCATTTGCATAGGCCACCAACTCGGCCACGTTGCGCACCGGCGACGCCGCCGACACGATGAGGATGGCGGGCGAGCGGGCCAGGCGGGCGACAGGCGCGAAGTCCTTCTGCGCGTCGTAGCCTAAGCCAGTCATGGCGGCACGGTTGACCGCTATGAAGGTCGCGCCGATGAGGAAGGTGTAACCGTCCGGCGCGGCCCTCGCGGCGAACTCGGATCCGATATTGGCGTTGGCCCCAGGCTTGTTGTCGATGATGACGGGCTGGCCCAGCTTCGCCGCCAGCAGCGGCGCCACGATGCGGGCGACATTGTCCACGCCGCCGCCGGCTGCATAGGGCACCACGAGGTGGATGGGCTTGTTGGGCCACTCGGCGCGGGCCACGCCGCAGAAAGCCAGGGCCGTGGCGAGGCCGCACAGCAGCCGTCGCTTGGGAAGGGCAAGGGAGGACGTCATGGCGGTCGCCCGGTTCATGCTGCTGCGGTTGCGGCCGGAACGACCCCGCGCGCGACCAGTCGGCGGGCCAGCCGCGGGTACACACGCAGCGCGTTGCCTCCCAACACCTTGGCGCGGTGCTCGGGCTGCAGCCAGTCCACCGCGTCGATATAGCGCTTGGTGTCATCGTAGTAGTGCCCGGTGCGCGGGTCGATGCCCTTGACCGCGCCGACGATTTCGGACGCGAACAGCACGTTGTCCGGCGGCACCACGTCCAGCAGCAACTCGATGCCGGGACGGTGGTACACGCAGGTGTCGAAGAAAACGTTCTTCATCATGTCTTCCAGCGGCGGTCGCTTCAACTGCTGCGCCAAGCCGCGGTAGCGGCCCCAGTGGTAGGGCACGGCGCCTCCGCCGTGCGGTATGAGGAAGCGCAGCGTGGGAAAGTCCTTGAACAGATCCGACAACAGGAACTGCATGAAGACGGTGGTGTCGCCATTGAGGTAGTGCGCCCCGGTGTGGTGGAAGTTGGGGTTGCAGGAGCAGCTCACGTGCACCATCGCCGGCACGTCCAGTTCCACCATCCTTTCGAACAGCGGGTACCAGTGGCGCTGCGTCATCGGCGGGTCGGTCCAGAAGCCGTCCGTGGGGTCGGGATTCAGGTTGCAGCCGACGAAGCCGAGTTCTTCCACGCAACGGGTCAGTTCGTCCACGCAGTTGGCCAGGCTCACGCCGGGAGACTGCGGCAACTGGCACACGCCAACCAGTTCGTCCGGGAACATCTGCACCGCGCGGTGGATCAGGTCGTTGCAGGCCCGCGTCCAATGAAGGCTGGTGGTGGCGTCGCCCACATGGTGGGCCATGGCCCCGGCGATGGGGGAGAACAGCGTCAGATCCACCCCGCGCTCGCGCTGGATGCGCAGTTGGTTCTTTTCCAGGGACTCGCGGATCTCGTCGTCGCCGATGGTGAAATCCGGCGCCAGTGCCTGGCCGGCTTCGAAGGCAACGGTCTGGCGCGCACGGTAGTCCTTCAGCGCGGCAGGCGCGGTGGTGTAGTGTCCGTGGATGTCGATGATCATGGTGGCGGGCTTTCAGGGAGCGACGGGCACTGACCTGGAGGGGCCGACGCCGGCCTCCTCGTAGACAGCGGCGGCATCGGTGGTGATGAGGAAATGCGGTGTGTTCGGAGGGGTGAAATACACGCTGCCCGCACCGAAGGGCCGTGCATGGGCAAGGTCGGCTACCCGGCCGATGCCGTAATAGATGGTGCCGCTCATGATCGTGGTGATGCGGGCGTCCGGATGGGTGTGGGCGGCATTGGCGGTTCCGGGCTCCATGCGCACGCGTACCAGGTACAGGCCCGGCTCGGCCGCGTTGCCCACCAGTGAGGCCGAGCTGATGCCAGGCTTTCCGGCGCCGCGCAGCACGATGTCCTGCGGCTGCCACTGCACCGCCTGGGTGGAGTCGCCCTGAGGGCCGTGAATACGCAGCACCGGCCGTGCATCGGCCTGCTGCGCCAGTACGCCGCCGGTGGTGCCCAGCAGCGCCAGGGCGACGGCGGCTGCAACGCAGCGTCGAGAGGACAAGAGCTTGGTGGACATGGTCACTCCGTTTCGATGTTGAATTCGTGGATCAGATCGGCGTAGCGTTTGATTTCGCTGCGGTAGAAGCGGGTGAAGGTGGCGCGGTCCATCACCCCGGGTTCGTAGCCTGCGGCGCGCAGCTCTGCCAAGGCCTTGGGGTCCTGCATCACGGCGAGGGTTTCCTGCTCCAGGCGGCGCAGCACCGATTCGGGCGTCCTGGCCGGGGCCACCAGACCCCACCAGGCCGTGACGCCAGGGTTGTGCACGCCGGCCTGGGTGAAGGTGGGGGCATCGGGCAGGGCCTCAGACCGGGTGCTGCCGGTGACGGCGATGGCAGTCAGCTTGCCGCTCCGGACATGCGGCAGCACCTCGCTGGGAATGGTCACCATGAAGGTCACCCGCCCGGCAATGAGGTCGGTCATGGCCGGTGCGCCGCCCTTGTAGGGCACGTGCAGGGCAGGGATGCCGGCATATTTGGAGAAGATGGCGCCGTTGATCTGCTGTCCCGAACCATAGCCAGTGGAGGCGTAGGACACCGCACTCGGGTGCGCCTTGCCCCAGTCCACCAAATCCTGCACCGAGTGAATGCCCAATTGCGAGGGAACCACCATGATGGAGGGCGCTCGGGCCACGGCAGCGACTTGCGCGAAGTCGCTCAGCGCGTCGTACGGCAGGTTCTTGGCCATGGCGCGGTTCACAGCCGAGACGGACGACGTCATCAGCAGCGTGTAGCCATCGGCGGCAGCCTTGGCCACGAAGTCCGCCCCCATGTTGGCGTTGGCCCCGGGCTTGTTGTCCACGATCACCGCCTGCTTCAGCCGCTCGCCCAGGTGGGTGGCGACGATGCGCGTCACGATGTCCACCCCGCCACCCGCCGCGTAGGGCACCACGATCTTTACCGGCGCCGCGGGCCAGACCTGTGCTTGCGCACTTCCGCAGAGGACGGCGAGAACGGTCCAGCCCAGGCTGGTGATGATGGGTCGCATGGAGTCTCCTTTGTTGCCAGTAGCCGAGTGGTGGCACTGTAGAGAGCCTCGCGCAGTGAGAAAATGGGGGTCCGCCAGACGGACCCTCCCCCTG